>JANQII010000346.1 GCA_028282195.1 Prolixibacteraceae bacterium | reverse complement strand
TTAACGAATGCCTGCCTGTTCGGCAGACAGGAAATTCGTGAGCTTTTTGAACATCATGTTGGAAGCTCGAAGTCCGAAGCTGGAAGTATTTGAGATCATCACACTTCCAACTTCAAGCTTCCCTGCCTAAAGGGCAGGCAGGCTTCTTCCGGCATATATAAGGTTTATAGAAACTAAAGTAGCTGCGATGAAACCTGACTGCCGTCAGGCAAGTTTGCAGGGCCTGCTCCGGATTGGGTTCGGAGGTTTTAACCATTTAACTGGAAAACAAAATCTGACAGCCTATTTTCAATTAACTGTTTACAATATTATCAGGAACTCCTTCCTGAAAGGCTTTTAGGTTGGATGTAGCAATGTGCATTAACCTTAAGCGTGCCTCTTTTGTAGCCCAGGCTATATGAGGCGTAATAAAACAATTCTTTGCTGTAATTAAAGGGTTATCTTGTTTTGGCGGCTCAGTTGACAGTACATCCAATCCTGCAGCAGCAAGTTTGCCGGAATTTAATGCATCTGCCAAATCCTGCTCATTAATCAGTGGGCCACGACCTGTGTTGATTAGTATTGCTGTTTTTTTCATCAGCGAAAGCGATAGTTTGTTGATAAAGCCTGCATTTTCATCAGTTAACGGACAATTTATGCTTAACACATCCGAGTTCTCCAATACTTCTTTTAACGAACACTGTTTGAAATATTCGGGAACATCCTTTTTTACAGAGCGATTCTGAAAAATAACATTCATCCCGAATGCATGCCCCAATTCAGCTACTTTGCGTCCAATTTTCCCAAAACCAATAACGCCAAGTGTTTTGCCTTTCAATTCAACCTGAGGGCTTAACGAGAAACTAAAATCAATACTTTTTGACCAATCACCGTCAGATACACGATTCGCATGAAGCCCTACCCTTTGCGTAATATTCAGAATATGTGCAAATACCATCTGAGCTACAGAATCCGTACTATAAGCCGGGATATTGGTAACCACAATACCTGCTTTTTTTGCAGCATTCAAATCTACTACGTTGTAGCCCGTGGCCAGAACTCCAATATATTTTAGATTTGGTGAAGCTTTAATTACCCTGGCATCAATAATTACTTTATTGGTGAAAATTGCTTCAGCCTGAGCAATTCGATCTATTGTTTCTTCTTTTTTTGTTCGGTCATAAACTGTTAATTCTCCAAGTTCATCCAATTGATCCCAACTCAAATCACCAGGGTTCAACGTAAAGCCATCAAGTACTACAATTTTCATAATCTTAGATTGAATTAAACTTTCCGGCAAGATAATGCAAAATGAAGACTTAAATTCAAACTTATCTCATAATCGGATATTCAATTTTCAGACTATCCAATTCACGAATGGTAATTGATGGGTTTTGACGGTTTTTTAGTTTTTTCAAAACCAATTCCCCTGCGTTTTGTGCATCAATTTCCCTTAGGAAAGAATAACTGCCGGAAATAGCTGGAACGTGGTCTTGCTTAATGAATACTTTGTCGTTATAAACGATAGAATACCCCCACCCTGAATCAGTTTCAAAGGTTTCTACCCGTGTTTTCTGTTTCTTTTCGCAGGAAAAAAGTAGTGCTCCTAAAACTAACAAGAGCACTACAATCCAAAATCGATCAATCATATTCATCGTATTCAGCCTCTGGCTCAAGACGCCAAACATCATCGAAATAATAACTACTGTTTCTTCCAGTAGTTACATATCCTACATTATTAATGGTAAATCCGATTGCTTCAGTTCGATCCGATCCTTCCATATCTGTTTTTTCTTCCCATAAATCCGTTGTTGGGCTATATTCCCATACATCGCCACCGGTAGTATTTTTGCCACCAGTTGCTACATAGGCTTTATCATTCATTACAAAACAAACCCCATTGGTCCGGGTAATTGCATAGTCATCATCATAGTCATCATCCGTTGCATCTGATATATCCCTTAATTGGGACCAGTCATCTGCTGAAGGGTCATATTTCCAAAAGTCTTCTTCATAAATTCCGTTATCTACCCCACCGCAAACATATCCAATTCCATTAATAACAAATACCATGGCATCCCTGCGTTTTGAACCCCCTACACTAACTTTCTGCGTCCAGCTATCGGATGCAGGATCATATTCCCAAAAATCTTTTAAATAATTGCCATCAAAACCAGTTCCAATGTATCCTTTATCCCCTATTGCCATTGCTATAGCACCATACCTTCCGGAACCACCAAAATCAGCTTTTTGGGTCCATACATTTGTTGCCGGATCAAATTCATAAAAGTCATTCAATTTATTTGTTCCATCATAGCCAGTACCCACATATACCTTATTGTTTACACTAAATCCAACAGCTCCATTTCTGGCCACTCCCGGAAAATCGGCTTTTTGTCTCCAATAATCCTGTCCCGGAACGAATTCCCAGATATCATTTAAGCGATCTTCACCATCATAACCACCAATTACATAGCCCTTTTCATCCGTGCTAACACCTACTGCATCCGCTCTTGGTACGCCTTCAAAATCCGATAGTTCAACCCAATTGCCCACTAAATCTTCTTCGTCATCATCGTTGTTACATGCAACAAATAAGAAAGATACCAACAAAATAATCCCGAATTTAAGGATCTTTTTCATGCCTTTAGTTTCTGTCAATTCTTTTATAAACATTGTCATTAATTTTCAGTTTCAACGCAAACTTAAGCTGAATTGATTCCTCAAAAAAAAATGATAGACCTAAGCAAATTATTTAACTATCTAACCCTGTATTTTAACTACGAAAGGTGTGGTCAACGACAAAAATGGCTGATTTGTTAATTTTTTTCAGGCAACTTAACATCAATTAACAGACCATATGGTAAAACTTCCTGTTTATCGATAATAACAGTCCGATCAGATCATAATTATCAGCATAAATCTAAAAGTATTTTTTTGCCCCCCGGGATAGTATTGCTTTGCATTAAACCAGACAGAGAAAAGTCATGATATTCAAATGTTCAATGCAAATGAGACAGATTTCATTTGTCCTGTTTTTTTTAATTCTTCTGCTTATTGGTTGCAAGAACGAGGAAGACAGTTTTGAAATTGGAGAGGATCTAATTGAGTCGAAAACAAAAATTAGCATGGTTGACAGTTTTTCAGTTAAATTATCAACTGTCGTTTATGATTCAATTCCTACTTCAGGTTCTGATGCTGCATTAATTGGAAAATACAGAAATGATATTACAGGAAGTGTTCAGGCCAATACCTATTTTAATTTTGATTTAAATACTGACCTGGATAAAATCGATGATGAAACTATTTTTGATTCAATAACTATCTCTTTAATGCATACGGGTTATTGGGTTGGAGACTCTTCAGAGCTTCAAAATTATCAGGTATATCGCTTAACGGATCAGCTTGAACTTCAGGAAGATGATTTTTCGGATACTTATCTTTTTAACACAAGTAATTTCCCTCACGAAATTAGTCCTGTTGGTGAAATTGAATTCTATCCTCACACTTATGACGAGACAATCGAAATAAGACTGGATGATGAAGTTGGAAAAGAAATACTACAACTAGTTAAGGATGATGCCGATGAAGTCTCAACAAATGATAAATTCAATGAATATTTGAACGGTTTTGTAATAAAGCCAACCGAATATTCTGAAAATGCAGTGAATGGCTTTTACGCAGATTCTATCGTGTTGAACCTATACACTCATGTTGTTGAGCTGGAAAGCGAGGAAACAAACTACCCATTCAATATTACCGCAAACAGTACACATTACAATGAGATAATCTCCGATCGATCCGGAACATATTTTGAAAACCTGCTTACACAAAGAGAGGAATTAAAATCGACTGATGCAGGCGACATGTGTTTTTTGCAAGGCGGAAGTGGAATTGTTGTACGTATTGACTTTCCAACGTTAAATGACATTTTCAGCCTGGAAAACATGGTTTTATTAAAAGCTGAACTTGTCATCAGGCCCATAGTCAATTACAGGGATGTAGATTTCCCTGAAAGCTTATTTTTTTATGAGACTGATAAAATTAATCAATTTGGAGAGCAGGTCAGCTATGAATTAAATAATGAAACGCAATATGTTTACGCAAGCCTGGATGAAGATGAATTGTATAATGAAAACACACATTATTTAGCAGATATTACTTCTTTTATTTCGTCTCAATTAGCCGGGAATTTTTATGACACTGACAATGGTTTGCTTTTATCGGTTTCGCAAACAGAACTTTTAACGACAGTAAATCATGCCATTTTTTATGGTGAAAATGCCAGCAGTTACAAGCCAAGTTTGAATCTATATTTTTTAACCTATGAGTAAGATTATTAATTCCAACAATATAAAATACATTCTGGTTATTCTGACTATTTTTTATACTACTAGCACATTCGCGCAGAATAATACCAGTTCTCCGTATTCTATGTACGGATTAGGAGATCTAAAAACACAAAGTAACCCACATAACTCGGCAATGGGTAATACGGGCATTGGAATGGCCTCAGAGAACTTTATAAATGTATTAAACCCGGCTTCACTTACCGGAATTGATAGCATGACTTTTATTTTTGAAATCGGAACAGATGGAAATGTGACCTCATATGAAACAAAAACAAAATCGGCTTCATCCAATGATTTCAATTTTAGCTACATATCCTTAGGTTGGAGAATAACACCATGGCTTAGTTCCAGCTTTGGTTTAAATCCATACAGTTCGGTTGGTTATGAAATAAATTCATCAAGTTTAATCGAAGGCATTCAACAGGAATACCCGTTAAATATTATTGGCTCAGGAGATATAAGCAGAGCCTATCTGGCTTTTGGGTTAATGCCTGTAAAAAACCTTTCTGTGGGAATAAAAAGTTCATTTCTGTTTGGTTCAACCATACAAACGCAAGATCATGATTTAAGTGATTTGGGCAGCAATTCAATCTATAATGTTACAACGGATTACTTTCACAATTTCTATTGGGAATTTGGCCTGCAATATCAATTAAAACTAAAAAATGACATCCTGGTATTGGGTGCAATTTATAATCCCCGCCAAACCCTGGTAACATCCAGGGAGAATACCACCTCTGATTCGGCAGGCTCTACACTTCAATATGAACGTGAATCGGAAGGGGATTTTGTAATCCCTGAAGAGTTTGGTCTGGGTTTCTCCTATAAAAAAAATAACAAGTATTTAATTGCCATGGATGCTGGTATTCAAATGTGGTCAGATGAATCTTATAAAATTTCCGGAGTTGATTTGAAAAACAATCCTTACTTAAGCCTGGGAATTGATCTTTTGCCTGTTGAAAACCATATTGCCAAATACTACAAAAGAATGAATTACAGGCTGGGATTTAAGTATGAGCAGTCTTATTTAAGCATGAGAGGTACCCAACTTGATGAGTTTGGTTTCTCTTTTGGCGTTGGGCTCCCCCTAAAGAAAAGCAAATCAAGGCTTGACTTAAGCTTTGAAGCCGGGCAAATGGGAACAACCACAAGCCGTTTAATTCAGGAGAAATACTTTCGTTTCCGGCTAGGTTTTTCATTAAAAGATACCTGGTTTATAAGAAGGAAGTTTGATTAAAGGGCGAATTTATTGATTACTGAATTCTGAAAATCACTTTTATAGCTCTCCCCTATTGGGATCCATCTGTCGTGAATAATGACCCGGTTTTTAGTGACTGATTTTATTCGATTTGTATTTATAATGAATGATTTATGAATTCTAAGAAAACGATTTACAGGTAAGCTTTCACACATTCGTTTAAGTGAATTTAAGGTAATGACCGGTTTTTCTTCGTTCTGTAGATATATTTTTACATAGTCTTTTAAACCTTCGATATATAAAATCTGGTTCAGTTTTATTTTGACTGATTTGTAATCCGCTTTTACCAGAATATATTCCTGGTCATTTTCAAATTCGTCTGCAAGTTCATTTTGAATTTGTTTTGAATTGGCCAAATACAGGTTGTAAGCTTTATTGGCAGCTTTAAAAAAGCGGGGGAACGGAAAAGGTTTTAAGAGATAATCAATTGCATTTAAATCAAAAGCTTCCAACGCATGCTCGGAGTGAGCCGTTGTAAATATGAACATCGGTCTGTTTTCCAGGCTTCTGATAAATTCAATACCTGTAACATTTGGCAAATGTATATCCAAAAATATCAAATCAATCTTTGTTCGTTGCAAAACACGGATAGCATCAAAAACAGAGTCACACTTCTTCTCTAATTTTAGAAAAGGAATCTTTTTGATGTAATCTTCGACAATCTGCTGTGCCAATGGTTCATCATCAATTATAATGCACTTCATCGTATCTTAGTTTTAAGTACAGTTCAACTATATATTCGTTTTTCTGCTGATAAATATTCAGCCGATGCCGGTCAGGGTATAATAAGCTCAACCTTTTCTTAATGTTTTTTAATCCCACCCCTGACTGATCATCATTTTTCTTTTTGGGTTTTACTGCCGGAACCGGATTTACCAATACAAAAAATAGACTGTTGCTATCTATTAAAAGTTTAATATCAATTGTACATTTTTTACTGTAATCAATACCATGTTTGAATGCATTCTCAATAAATACTGAAAACAACAATGGAGCTATTCTCAAGTCTCCCGGCTCACCCTTTATTTCCAGATTTACGCGAACCTTCTCATGTAAACGCAACTTCTGCAAGTCAATATAGTTTACTACATGGTTTATTTCCTTTTCCAAACTAACGTGTGGTACATTGGCATCGTAAATTATATAGCGCATTAAATTTGAAAGCTTCAATACAACTTCAGGGGTTTGATCCGACTTCTGCCGGGCAAGGCCATAAATGCCATTCAGTGTATTAAAAAAGAAATGAGGGTTAATCTGTGCTTTTAGATATGAAAGCTCTGCTACTAATTTTTGGTTTTCTATTTCTTTTAAACGTTTTTCATTTGTAAACCATTCACGTGTTCCCCGAATACTGGTACTTAAGGCAATAGAAACAGTTGTTAGTATTAGTACTCCAAAATTAAAAAAGATTACCCTGGGTGATTTTGGCTTTCTGCCCTTTTCAAACCTTTCTGAAAAATATTTTTCAATTAATTCCTTACGCGGCCTGGGTGGTTCAGGCCTTGTTAAATTGAAAAGAACAATAACAATCATTACGAAAATCAGTAATGTTCCTATATATTCTTTAAACTTTTTCTGAGATAAATATTTAGGTATTAAAACATAGTAGTTTAAATAGAAGATCCCAACCAAAACGACAGACATGAAAAACATAAACTTTATGTTTGTATGCTTATTTAGATAACTGGCAACTACCGGAACCACCAAAACAAACAAAAACCAAAGAGCAGAATGCAATAAAATTTTAAGTTTTTTTGAGTAGAAATTTTTTACCATAAGCTAAACGGATTCAGGTAAATTTCCTTGTTTTAAAAAACACTTTCTAAAACAAAGTTTGTGCTTTTAAGGGTGTCCGCAAACCGTTTTAAAACTTTTTAAGCTTGTTTATCGAATATTAGTTAATATCAATAAAAAAAGCCATTCCCCTGAAGAAATGGCCTTAAATATTGTTAAAATGTTTCGGCTTATATATCTAATAAAAACTGTTCAGGATTGATTCCATTAAGTATAAGGTTTTCCGGATTTTCAATTAATTCCTTCACTTTAACAAGAAAACCAACGGAATCTTTGCCATCAATTATTCTGTGGTCGTATGAAAGTGCCACATACATCATTGGGCGGACTTCAACTTTTCCATTGACCGCAACAGGGCGCTCAACAATGTTGTGCATACCTAAAATTGCAGATTGTGGCGGATTTATAATTGGCGTTGAAAGTAATGAACCAAACGTACCGCCATTTGTGATTGTAAATGTTCCGCCAGTAAGTTCTTCAACAGCTATTTTCTTATTTCTTGCTTTTTCGGCAAGCTCCTTTATTTCTGCTTCAATTGCTGGTATTGTTTTACTTTCTGTATTGCGGATTATTGGAACCATCAACCCTTTAGGTGTTTGTACTGCTATACCAACATCAACAAATTCAGGCTGTATAATTTCTTCTCCATCAATCATTGAATTAATAGCCGGATGAAATTTCATTGCCGCAGCTACCGCTTTTGTGAAAAAGGACATAAAGCCTAATTTGAAACCATGCTTTTCAATAAACTGAGCCTGATGCTTTTTACGAATCCCCATAATACGGCTCATGTCAATTTCATTGAATGTAGTAAGCATTGCTGTTTCATTTTTAACAGCAACCAGCCGCTTACTCAACTTACGCCGAAGCATGCTCATTTTCTCACGCTTCTCCTCTCTTGAAAATGAAGCCTTATTTTCAATCGGCACGTCAGATGAAGCAGAAGGAGCATTAATTACAGCCTGCACATCGTTTTTGGTAATGCGCTTTAATCCTTTGATAATATCGTCTACAGAAAGATCATTTTCTTCCATTATTTTCCGGGCAACTGCAGTCACTTTCACCTTATCATGACTATCATTTACCACTTCCTCAATCTTTCGGGTTTTCTCTTCTTTCGGGCTCTTCGCAGCAACTTCTGTTTTTGGTTCATCAACAAGCTCAGGCTTTTTATCCGTATCAATGGTGCATGCAACAGAACCGACTTCAGCAGTCTCACCCTCTTCAACGTTGAAGCTGATTAAACCACCTTCATCGGCAATAAGTGTTAGTGTAGCCTTGTCAGATTCAATCTCGGCAATTTCCTGATCTTTTTCAACAATACTATTATTTTCTACTAACCATTTGCCTATTTCTACCTCGGTAATTGATTCCCCGGGTGTCGGTATTTTAATCTCAATGATCATAGTTGGTTTTTTTCTTTAAGCTAAAACTTTTTCTTTAAAAACTGAATTTAAAATCCGTTCTAAACGAATAGTATGTTTTTTCATCAACCCCCCTGCAGGACTTCCACTTTCATTTCGCGCAATAACTTCAAAAGGAATGTCTTTCAATTTTCTTGAAATAAAAGGCCAGGCCCCCATATTTTCAGGCTCATCCTGGGCCCAAATAATGCGTGTAGCTTTATTATATTTGGTTAATGCGGCCCTAATTTGCTTTTCAGGTAACGGATGTAGCTGTTCAACACGGATAATTGCAGTAGAATTATCACCTGCATCAACCCTTTTCTTAATTAGGTCATAATACAGTTTCCCGTTTGTAAAGACAATTTGTTTAGCAGCTGCAGGTTTTACACGGTTATCGTCCAAAACCTCCTGAAACTGACCATCTGCAAGTTCTTCCAGCGTACAACTTACCAAAGGGTGCCGCAACAGGCTTTTGGGGGTAAACACAACCAACGGCAAGCGAACATTCCATTTCAGGTGCCTTCTCAGCAGATGGAACATATTATCGGGAGTAGTTGGCACTACGATTTGCATATTATTATTCGCTGCCAAAGTAAGGAATCGTTCTATACGTGCACTTGAATGCTCCGGGCCCTGTCCTTCGTAACCATGAGGCAAGAAAAGTACCAGGTTGTTCATTAAGCCCCATTTTTCATCTGCTGAAGTAATAAACTGGTCAATAATTACCTGGGCAACATTGCTAAAATCACCAAACTGAGCTTCCCAAACCGTCAGGGCATTAGGCTGCGCAAGCGCATACCCATATTCAAAGCCCATTACACCATACTCAGAAAGAGGCGAATTGTAAATATGAAAAGAAGCCTGATTTTTTGAAACATTCTTCAATGGGAAATATTTTTCATCAGCTTCTTCAACAACAAAGGAAGCATGGCGATGAGCAAAAGTACCCCGCTCACTATCCTGGCCGCTAATACGTACGGGATGGCCTTCATCGAGTAATGTTCCGTAAGCCAGAAGTTCCGCCATGGCCCAGTCAAGCTTGTTGTCTGCAAGCATCATTTTACGATCAGAAATAATCCTGTTCACCTTTTTAAAGAAGTTCTTATCAGTTGGCAATGTGTTAATTCTCTCTCCAATTCTTAACAGTTCTTCTTTGGGGACGCCTGTTTTCACCTTCAGTTTGCTAAAGTCTGTTTTAGCTGAATGGGCAAAAGGTTTATACTCATCAAGTAAAAATTTGCGGATCTTTAAACGTTCAATTTTCTCCGATTCTTTGTATTTCGATTCCAGGAATTCATCAAACGCTTTTATTTCATTCCTGGCTTCTGACTGGCTCATAATACCTTTTTTGACGAGCTTATCAACATAAATATCACGAGGGTTTTTATGTGTTGAAATAGCTTTATACAGCAATGGTTGTGTGAAACGGGGTTCATCGCCTTCGTTGTGTCCATATTTGCGGTAGCAAAGGATATCAATAAAAACATCAGTATTGAATTTCTGCCTGAATTCCATTGCCAACCTGATCGTATAAATCAAAGCTTCCACATCGTCACCATTCACATGGAAAACAGGGGAACGGGTTACTTTAGCTACATCGGTACAATAGGTACTTGAGCGTGCATCCAGGTAATTGGTAGTAAAACCAACCTGGTTATTAATAACCAAATGAATGGCACCTCCGGTTTTATAACCTTTTAGTTGCGACATCTGGATAACTTCATAAACTACCCCTTGCGAAGCAATTGCGGCATCGCCATGTATTACGATTGGGGCTAGCTTATTGTAATCCCCACCATAAAGTGAATTAATACGTGAGCGTGACATGCCTTGCACCAAGGTAGCAACAGCCTCCAAATGTGAAGGATTTGGCATCAGGCTAAGCTTCACTTTTTTACCTGTATCAGAAGTTACTTTACTTTCAAAACCAAGATGGTATTTCACATCGCCCAGTGTAATATTATCTTCATATTCCGATCCATAAAATTCTTTGAAAATATTATCATAGGGTTTTTGCATGATATTAGCCATAACATTCAACCGGCCGCGATGTGCCATTCCTATAATAAACTCTTCTATGCCCAGTTCTGCCCCTTGTTCTATTACTGCATCAAGGGCCGGGATTAATGTTTCAGCTCCTTCCAGTGAAAATCGTTTCTGTCCGACAAACTTTTTATGAATGTAATTTTCAAAACCAACGGCCAACTTCAAATGATAAAAAATATGTTTACGCTTTTCATCTGTGAATCCCTGTGAATTACGATCTTGTTCCATCCTTTCCTGAAGCCATTTAACAACTCCCGGCTGTCGCATAAAAACATACTCCACCCCAATTGAATTGCAATAAGTCGTTTCAAGATGCTCAATAATGTCCCTTAACTTTGCGGGTCCAATTCCAATATTGTTGCCGGCTTGAAAAACGGTCTCCAAGTCACTTTTTTCCAAGCCAAAATTTTCAATATCAAGAGTAGGGGAATACTGTCTGCGCGTACGTACCGGGTTGGTTTTTGTAAACAAATGACCACGTTGCCTGTAGCCATGGATTAGATTTAAAATTCCAAATTCTTTATCAATTTGCCCACCATTAAAAGCTTTACTGGTGGATTCATAATTTGTCCTGGCCAGCTCAAAACCTTTAAAAAAATTCTGCCAGCTTTCATCAACACTTTCCGGGTTCTTCAGGTATTCCTGATAGAGTGACTCTATGACAGCAATTTCCTGGTTGCCTACCTGTGAAAATTTATCCATAGTTTAACGGTCGGTTAATTTTATTCGAAATAGTTTGATTCATAAACAAACGGGATATCCTAATGTTTATGAGATTTCGCTCAAAAATAAAAGACGCTCAACTCTTTTATTGTCTTTTTTGTTAACTATATAAAGATAACGGAAAAGATGATATGCTATGAAAAGAATTAAAGTGCTTTTTATACTCAGTTTATTCTGTTCTATAGCTTATGGGCAAAGTAAATTTACGACCCGGAACGCACATGTTCAGTTCTTTTCCAATGCCCCACTTGAAGACATTAAAGCAACTTCGGACCAAGCTCGTGGTGGGGTTGATCTTGAAAGCAATCAAATTTTATTCATTGTTCCGATAAAAAGCTTTGAGTTTAAAAAGAAACTCATGCAAAAACATTTTAACGAACAATACCTTGAATCAGACAAGTTTCCGACAGCAAAATTTGAAGGATCATTTAGTAAGCCTTTAAAAATAAATTCACAAGAACCACAACTGGTGAAATTTAACGGCACAATTACCATTCACGGTGTTACAAAAGAAATTAGTGAAGAAGTGAAAATAACCCTTCAACAGAACGAAATTAAAGCCCACTCCGAATTCATATTGAAAACAAAAGACTTCAAAATAAAAATCCCACGGATTCTTATTAAAAATATTGCAGAAGAAATTGAGGTAGAAATAAAAGCAAACCTTAAACAAATCAAACCATGAAACAAATTACATTAATATTTGTATCTGTGCTTTTGCTTTCAACTACACACGGGCAAAGCCTTGATGAGTTGGTAAACGACGAAACAACTGATAAACAAGACGAAGCAATTGATCTTTTCAGGGGCAATCGCCTGGTGAACGGGCATGCAACAAAATTTACCACTGAAGGTGAATTAATTCTGTTTATCGCGCACAGGTTTGGAAAGCTAAACGGTGGTTTTTACGAACTTTTTGGATTGGATCAGGCTTCCATGCGCTTTGGTTTCGATTATGGTGTTTCCGACCAATTCAACCTGGGTTTTGGAAGAAGTACCATTCATAAAACATACGACTTATATGCTAAACTAAAGTTTGTACAGGCAACTGCACAAAGCCCATTTGACATTGTTGCTATTGGTGGCTATTCCGTGTCAACTTTGCGTAATTTCTTTCCAGGTGGAAGCGATGGTTTGGCAGACCGTTCTACTTTTTGGGGACAATTACTTTTGGCGACCCAATTGAATGATGTAAGCTTTCAATTGATGCCTACAGCATTAAACTCAGGCTACGTTCCAGGGTTAGGTGATTCTCATACAAACTTCGCGCTGGGAGCAGGTGCTTCAGCTAAAATAAGCAAACGTGTCTCCCTGAATGCTGAATATTACTATCAGATCAGCAATGATTTTCCAGATGCCAGTTCACCCCTGTCATTTGGTATTGATGTTGAAACCGGCGGACACCTGTTTCAGCTAACAATTTCCAATACCCAAGCCATGTTTGAAAAAGGTTTTATTTCTGAAAACACGGGCAACTGGGGTGATGGCGAAATTTACTTTGGATTTAATTTAATACGAGTTTTTAATATAAAATAGAAAGCCATGAAAAGAAAAGATTTTTTGTCGAGAACAGCAATTGGAGGTAGTTTTTTATTAGTTTCCCCATGGTACTTTAGCTCATGTAGCTCAAGCGGTGATGACGATGATATGAATCCTGATAATAATGGGGATGTAATGATTGACTTATCTGACAGCAAATACTCAGCCTTAGGCGATATTGGTGGTTTTGCATATGTTGGTGATATTATTGTTATCCGCACAGGAACCAGCCAGTTTACAGCTTTATCAAAAATATGTACACACCAACAATGCACTGTCGGTTATGATCCGGGGACAAATGAACTCCCCTGTCCTTGCCATCAGTCTCGTTTTAACATAAACGGTGGGGTTTTAAACGGGCCAGCCAGTTCTCCGCTGACAAAATTCACAGTAACTCAAAACGGAAATATTCTAAATATTAGTTAGTTATATCCTATAAATATTGGGTTAATAATAACTCACTAAGTATAAGCTGTTTTCGCTTAGATGGATTATATTTACATTCATAATTTTAAAATCCATCCAAGTGAAAAGAACAAGCCGAATAATACTGATTTTGGTACTTATTGCTATATTAATTTATCGTTGGGGACCAAAACCGGAAGAACCTGTATTGTCTGATGACTTAGCTCGAATTCATGTTGAACTTAATTCACTTGATTCTTATTTAGAAGAAAAAGAAGCTCTTTTGCCTGTTAAAGAAGATAATGAATCCGTTATTTACTGGGTTGATGACAGCATCAAGAGTAAAACAGAAATATGCGTATTATACCTTCACGGCTTTTCCGCTTCGCGATATGAAGGCTACCCCACCCACCGAAACTTTGCCAAGGCATTAAACGCTAACCTCTATATCCCAAGGTTAGCATCACACGGTTTAGATGTTACGGAGCCGCTGTTAGACATGACACCGGATCATCTTTATGATTCGGCAAAAGAAGCCTTAGTGATTGCTCAAAAGTTAGGGGAAAAAGTTATCCTTATGGGAACTTCAACCGGAGGTACTTTGGCCTTAAAACTTGCTGCTGAGTTTCCGGAAAGGGTTCATTCGTTATTCCTGTTATCACCAAATGTTAAGATAAATGATCCGGCTGCATTCCTGTTGTCCAAACCATGGGGCTTACAGCTAGCCCGAAAAGTTATGGGCGGCAACTATCGTTTCATCAATAAAGACCTTGAAGCAAAAGAATGTCGCTATTGGAATTGTTTTTACCGCCTGGAAGCAACTGTATACCTGCAGCAACTTATTGAGGCTACCATGAAAAAAGATGTGTTCAGCAAGATAAAACAGCCTTTGTTTTTAGCTTACTACTATCAGGATGAAAAACAGCAGGACGACGTTGTTGTGGTTGATGCCATGCTAAAAATGTTTGATCAATTGGGAACTCCTTCTGAATTAAAAACAAAACAGGCGTTTAATGCCGAAACCCACGTTATTGGATGCGGGATGTTTTCGAAAACACAACCAGAAGTGGAAAAGGCCTGTATCGGATTTGCTGAAAAGATACTGACTAACTAAACCACTGTGCATTAAAAATATATAGGTTTAACAAATGAATGAAATTCATGAACAACCCAGTTGATAAGACCAGGTTGGAAGCCAGAAGCTGGAAGGGAAACTCCTCCCCGCTTCTCCCGAAACTTCCACTTTCAGTGGCATATAAAAAGTTTATTAAAACTGATTACAAATGAATATAGATTGCTTATCTAAAATTATTGGAATAATTGCAGGCATAGGAACATTTATAGCTGCTATTATTGCACATTCAATTTTACAAACATTATAATAATTGTTGATTCTGTTGTGCATTTTATACCTTTGCAAAGAATAGTTTATATGAAGTAATGAATACACTTTATCAGAAATTTGAAACGCTTTTGCAAAATACCACAACAGATTTTAAACGTTATTTATACGAAAAAGTCTCGTGGGATAGTCGTATGATTGGGATTATTGGAGCTCGCGGTGTTGGAAAAACAACGATGATTTTACAACATATCAAGGAAAAATTAGATAGTAAAAAAGCGTTATATGTATCAGCTGACGATATATATTTTGGTGAAAACAAACTTCTCGATTTAGCTAATGATTTTTATAAAAATGCTGGAGAATATTTGTTTATTGATGAAATACATAAATACATAGACTGGTCTCGTGAATTAAAAAATATTTACGATTCATTCCCTAACTTAAAAGTTGTATTCACTGGTTCTTCTGTACTTGATATACTGAAAGGTTCGGCTGATTTAAGCCGTCGAGCGGTAATTTACAAATTACAAGGACTCTCATTTCGTGAATATTTGAAATTCTTTCACAACTATGAAACAGAAGTTTACTCCTTAGAACAAATCATAAATAATGCAGTGAAACTTGAAAACATTCAACATCCATTACCATTATTTAATGACTATCTAAAGCGTGGATACTATCCTTTTGGAATTGAAAATGAAATGAATTTACGTTTAGGTCAAATCATTGTACAAACATTAGAATCCGATATTCCGCAATATGCAAATCTAAATGTTGGAACAAGTCGAAAACTTAAACGATTGCTTTCTATTATTGCTGAAAGCGTACCTTTTAAACCTAACTTTTCCAAGATATCTGAAATGATAAGTGTAAGTCGGAATTCATTAGACGATTATTTTTCATATATGGAAAAAGCTGGACTTATTGGGCAGTTAAGAAATGAAACAAGTGGTATTCGTGGATTAGGGAAAGTAGATAAGGTGTATTTAGATAATACAAATATCATTTTCAACTTAGTTGGTGATAAGTCAAATGCCGGAAATTTGAGAGAAACATTCTTTTTCAATCAAATGCGAGTAAAAAACGAAGTAATATCTTCAAGTAAAGCGGATTTTTTAATTGAAAAATACACTTTTGAGGTTGGAGGAAAAAATAAGCAACAAAAACAAATAGGAAAAGACGGTAAATCATTTGTGGTAAAAGATGACATCGAATACGGTTACCTTAATGTTATTCCGCTTTGGGCTTTTGGATTAAATTATTAAAGATTAAAACGAAATGAATGCCAGGCGTTTAACACTTTGTATAAGTAATAGCAGGGAAAGTGATAAATATCAAGGCTTGTAGCCCCCTCCGCAGACTTGTAGTCCGTGTTTTGTTTGAAAAAACAATTAAATCTTTACAGCAAGATGATAAAAATTAAAGTGAACCTCTCACGATAAGACATGTTGAAAGCGTTTCAAAGACTTTTTCCTTGGAACGAATGAAATTGGCTGCTTTCTCTCCCATTTCTTTAAAATCAGCTGAAATAGTGGTTATACCGGAACTAACTATTTCTTTCATTGGAGTATCGTTGTATGAAACCAAACCAACATCCTTACCTAATTTCAGCCCTTTACTTTTGCAGTCTTTTACGATTTGAACCAGATCATCATCTTTAATTGTAAAAAAGGCCATTCCTTCTTCTACGGAAATATTATTAAGCTTTGTAATTACTGAATGCTTGATTTGGTGTTTTTTACAGAAGCTTTTGAAAGCATCAATAGTTTCACGCGGGTGCGGCGTAACTTCAGGAAAAACAAGGTTAAACTCGTTGTACTTCCTTATTTTGTCCAAACCAGCTGACAAACATTCATCAACCACTTCATAGAAGTTTTGGTTCAGGTAAGATATTTCCGGCATATCAGGCGCTCCCATATCCAAAATCAACAATTTGTTGGGATCAATTTTCTTTACAACTTCTTCTACCTGCTTGTTATCAATGTTCATTACCACATACATACTGTAGCGTCCCACACTATTTAAAATAAGCTGTTCAAAAACTTCTGCATTGTAATGATGAAACAACAAATCAACCACATAATTATCGGGCAATGCGTTGCGGAAACTATTGTATAACTGCTCTTTAAAGGCACTGAAATTATCGAGCAGTACAAATACCTTAAAAGATACATTACTAACAAAATAGCCTTTGGTTGGAGTAGAAGAAATGATACTGCGCTGTTTGAGTTTTGTATATGCTTTAAAAATGGTATCGCGTGAAATTCCACTCTCTTTGCTTAAACTGTTTACTGATGGAAGAAAGTCACCTTCTTTTAAATCGCTATTGCTGATTGCTTCTGTAATAGCATGGATTAGCTGTTGCAACTTTGTTTGTGTAGAAAATTGATCTATTTGAAATTTAAATGCCATACGATACTGTTTTTACTGGAAAAGCCTGAACTGCCTCTGCAATTCAGGCTTATAAACCCAACAACTTATCTGAATATCGTAGAAAACCGTCATCGCCCGCAAAAGGGCAACAACTAAAGTTCTAAAGATCTTCGATGAGATCTCAATATTCGTTTCAAAAATATAAAAAGTAGATGAAAATCCTATATTTTCATTCAGGCTTTCATCATTGTGTTCTATAAAAAGACGTGATATAAATAAATTTTGCTCCATGCAGCCTTTAAGAATGCCTATTTGTGGACTTTCAAACATCGATAGCCGTAAATGGCAATTATGATAAAACACACAAATGGCAAAATAAATGAAAAGTTTACCGCGGGCAACCAGCCTACAGTACCCATATCGATTATTGCACCTTGCAGAGGGGGCATCAAAGCACCACCAACAATGGCCATAACAAGGAATGCAGCACCAAGGGTAGCATCATCTCCAACTCCATGCAGGGCAATACCATAAATGGTTGGGAACATCAAAGACATAAAAACAGACGTTGCCACAAGACAATAAAGGCCGAAGTGTCCTTCTATTAATATTACACCAGTTGTTGTAATCATACCACCAATAGCAAAGATGGTAAGCAGCAAGCGGGCATTAAAGTATTTCATTAGTCCTGTACTAATAAAGCGGCTGGAAATAAATAATGCCATAGCAACTATATTGTAGTTTTGCGCCACCGACTTTTTAATCCCCAGGTTTTCAGCATATTGAATAATGAAAGTCCAGCACATAATTTGGGCAGCTACATAAAAGACCTGAGCAACAACACCTTCCCGGTATTTCACATTCTTAAATAAGCGTTTTACTGAATCCCAGGCGTGAATCGTGTGATCAGCATCGCTTCGTTCCGGCATTTTAGAAACCAATATAATTACAAACATCACCAAAACAACAAAACCCAGCATTACATACGGATCACGAATAACCGCCAAATCATGCGTACGGATAACTGCTTTTTCAGCTGTACTTAATGTTTTAAACACCAATTCTCCAGCTTCGTTTCTTATATCTGATTCAAGTGCCGCTAAAATGAATTTGGAAGCCACAATCATTCCAAAGATGGAGCCTAATGGATTAAACGACTGAGCAAGATTCAATCGCCTTGTGGCAGTAGACTCATCACCCATGGAGAGGATATATGGGTTTGCCGTTGTTTCCAAAAAGGCTAAACCAAAAGTTAAAATGTAAAGAGACATCAAAAAGAATCCAAACATTTCAAACTGTGCGGCAGGATAGAATAATAGCGCTCCTATAGCATATAAAAGAAGCCCTAACAAAACACCTTTCTTATAGGAATATTTTTTCACAAAAAGAGCAGCCGGGATAGCCATGGTACCGTATCCCCCGTAAAATGCAAACTGGATAAGGGATGCCTTGGCATTAGAAATCTCCATTACCGTTTTAAATGCCGCCACCATTGGGTTCGTAATATCATTTGCAAATCCCCATAGCGAAAACAGAGCCGTAATCATGATAAACGGCAACATTACTTCTTTTGAAACTACTTTTGCTTTCATATCAAAAAGTATTATTCAGCAAATGGATACATGCCTGCTGCATGCATCCATTAAACTGAAACTATTTTAATTAGGTCATCAAATTTTAAAAAACACCTTTAACCTGATTTAATGAAACCCCCAAAACTTTTTCAGAGATCTCATTTAAATCAGCTTCAGAACCTTCAAAATGATAAGTCCGTTGCAAATGGAAGCAGGTTTCACCACTTTTCAGTTCATAAGCAGCAGATGACGATTCCAATTCATAAAATGGACCCAATTGATCACCATTTTCAAGAGGCCCGTCATTATAAGAATTAATAAGATCACCACGAAATGGTTCATCCTGATATTCTTCCCAGGATGAATTCACATAGTCGGTTTGTGTAGTATCTATTGAGCATTCAAGAATTGTCAGACGTTGGTTATCTTCATCATAACTGCCGCAAACAGGCAATGCCCTTTGTGGAGGAATACCTATTTTGCTCCGCAACTTTCCATCGGCTTTAAAGAAAACAACACCATCTGCAATTTTCAGACGGTCTTCCGGCACTTTTGCAAAGTAATTATCATTTAAGATGATCCCTTCTGCATCTTCTTTAAAAGGAATTACAACGGTGGTACCTTCGGAACTCTGGTACATGGAAAGCAACCAGATTGAAAGCAGGCCTGTTTCCTTGGTCCAGTTATTTTCACCGGCATTTTTCAGCTGATTAAAGGTTTCGTAAGCTACCGTTTTTACGGACTCGCCTGGTTTAACCTTCAAAAAGTCAACAATCTCAACCGGATCAATTATACTAACCCGGCGCATGATATCAACATGAAGCAGATTTCCCGAATAGTTCTTAAATTGAAATTGTTTCGAGAAGGTAGCAGTTTCGGGATTCACTTCCTGCACATCCCAGGGCATTGTATCAATCGCTTTAGGTACAAGCCAGTTTTCTATATTCATTTCTTTTCCTTCTTCAAAGAAAATAGAAAACTGTCCACCCTCGGGGCCAAACCACAAGCGCTCTTCACCTCCAAACGGGTTAAACTGCCCGGATAATTCGTCCAACGCTATCTGTTTATGGTTAACCCAGCCAAAAGAAAATCCTTCCATGCCTGAAGTCGTACTGGTCATTACCCTGCCCTGATATTCAGGTACAACAACAATCCTGGACTCATTTGCAACCAGTTCGATTGTAGTGACATGTTCTTTTAAAAACTCCAGATCGTATCCATACTGACCTTTCTTATATTCCATCTTTTCTTTTTTTGAATTAGGGGAAACACAGGCTCCTGCCAGCAAAATAACTAAAAAACTGATTGTAATAAGTACATGTTTCATTTTCTTTTTTCTTTTAAAATAAATGAAATTTATTGAACCTATTTGTACAATGCACCATAGTTTTTGCAAGCTTTATAATCCGAAGCTTCCTTATCACTGCCAAAAGCACTCCAGGCACTTGGCCTGAAAATATCTTTTTCATCTACGTTATGCATAGAAACCGGAATACGCAGGATCGAAGCCAGCGTAATCAGGTCAGCTCCTATATGTCCATATGAAATAGCACCATGGTTGGCTCCCCAGTTTGCCATTACTTCATAAACATCTTTGAAGTTACCTTCACCTGTTGTGCGAGGTACGAACCAGGTAGTTGGCCAGGTTGGATTCGTTCTCTCATCCAAAACTTTATGTATATCGTCTGGTAATTCAACAGTCCACCCTTCTGCAAGTTGTAATACAGGGCCAAGGCCATCAACCATGTTTACACGACACATCGTTACTGGCATTTCAGCTTCTGTTTTAAATAACGAAGAGAAACCACCACCACGGAAGTACTCAATACTGGCAGCTGGCCAGCTTGTAGCCTTTAAACATTTCTGTACTTCTTCCTCCGTGATTTCCCAGAATGGTTTCATGGCTGGCTTGCCTTGCTCATTAATTTGTTGCCCGGTAGCATCAAGAGTTGTCGATCCTGAGTTGATTAAGTGAATAATACCATCTTTTGCCAAACCAGTTAATTCTTTTTCTGTAACTCGTTTTACCGCATCAGGACTCCAGAACGTACGTACATCAGAGAATATTTGTGAAGTGTTTGTTAGTAAATGCCCAAACAACATAGAGACACCATTCAGGTAGTCGTTTTCTGTTGCAACAACAAAAGCCTGACGAATTCCATTCCAATCAAACGAAGTATTCAGTATCGCTTCAAGAAAATCTGCATTTGGCTGGTAGTCTGTCCATTGACGCTGCCCCTGGAAACCACCAAAAATGGCATTTCGCCCAAGGCCTTCTTCCCTGTAACCCATCTCGACTATTTTTGGATTTCCTACCATCATGTCACGGAAGATTATCGCCATTTTAACGACTTTCTCCCATTCTTTCTCTTTTTGCTCTGCAGTTCTTGGATTAGCGTTTGTTTCTCTTCCTTCTTTGCAGTTCTCTTTGGTCCAGGCTAAAGCTTTTTCATACTCCGCTTTATCGTAAATCCCTTCGTCAATCCTTCTAAGAATTTCAATTGATTCAACATACTCTGTACGTACCCCTAAATACTTTTGAAGGAACCCTGCATCTACCTGCGAACCCGCAATACCCATCGAGCTGTAGCCAACTGATAAATATGATTTTCCATTCATTTGAGCTACTGCTAATGCAGCTTTTACAAACCGTAAAATTTTTACCCGGACATCCTCAGGTATTGTTGTATCACCAGCATCTTGAACGTCACGTCCGTATATTCCAAAGGCTGGTAGGCCTTTTTGCGTATACCCGGCCAATGCTGCCGCCAAATATACAGCACCCGGTCTTTCGGTTCCATTAAATCCCCAAACCGCTTTAGGTATTAGAGGATCAGTGTCCATTACTTCCGTACCGTAACACCAGCAAGGTGTAACTGTAAGTGAAACCCCAACCCCTGATCTTTTAAATTTATCAGCACACATGGCTGCCTCTGCAACACCGCCAATACAAGTGTCTGCAACAACACACTCTACTTTTTCTCCACTTGGGAATCTTAAATTGTCTTCGATAAACCCGGCTGCAGCCCGTGCCAGGTTCATCACCTGGTCTTCCAATGATTCTCTTACCCCATTTTCCCTGCCATCAATTACCGGGCGTATTCCAACTTTTGGCAAACTGCCTATTAAACGATTACTCATAGTTATATTGATTTTTTCAAATTTAAAAAAATGAACTTATTATATTGTCCTGTACTGTGCTGCTAAATTAAAAACTTTCTTTCAAACTAGCATTCAAGTTGAATAACTTTTTTTAAAAAGCTACATTTGTTTTTCTTAAACCCGTAGATATGCAACTACTAAAAATGAAACTTCACTGGCAAATCCTTATTGCGCTTGTATTAGCGGTAATATTCGGTTATTATTTCGAAAACCAGATCGCTTATGTGGCCTGGATGGGAGAACTGTTTCTCAGGGCACTAAAAATGATTATTATTCCACTGATACTAAGTTCTATCATTAGCGGGGTGACCAGCATGGGAAGTAGTAAAAACCTGGGGAGACTTGGGGTAAAAACGATTTCTTATTATATAATAACTTCGCTACTGGCTATTTCAACTGGTTTGTTTTTGGTAAACATCATCAAGCCTGGGGTTGGTGTAGATATGGGGTTTGCACAAAAAGTTGAAGGTCTTGCAGAAACTACAGGGTCTGTCAGCGATATTTTTGTACGTATGATTCCCGAAAATGTTATAAAAGCTATGGTTGAAGGTAATATTCTTGCAATCATTTTCTTTTCAATTCTTTTTGGGTATTTCATTACAAGGGTTAAAAATTCCTACAAAGAAAAGCTCACCAACTTTTTTGATGCTGTATTTGAAGTGATGATGAAGTTAACCATGTTCATCATAAAATTTACGCCGTTTGGTATTTTTGGCATTGTTGCCAAAGAGGTTGCCCGAAATTCCGATCAGTTGATGTCAATTGCAGGCAGCATGGGGATTTATATGCTAACCGTAATTATTGCATTGAGTATACACGCATTTATCACCTTACCTTTGTTAACCCGTTTTATAGGAAAAGCAAAACCTTTTAAGCATTTTCGCAACATGGCCTCCCCTCTCCTAACTGCTTTTTCAACTTCTTCATCGAGTGCAACACTGCCATTAACAATTGATGCCGTTGAAAATAACAGTGGCGTATCCAATAAAATTACAAGTTTTACATTACCGCTTGGAGCAACAATAAACATGGATGGAACAGCCTTATACGAGTGTGTTGCAGCAATGTTTATTGCCCAGGTTTATGGTATTGAAATGAGTGTTACCCAGCAGGCGTTGGTAGTCATTACAGCCTTACTTGCATCAATAGGAGCAGCAGGCATACCTATGGCCGGACTGGTTATGATAACAGTGATACTAACAGCTGTAAACCTACCGCTGGAAGGTGTTGGTTTAATCCTGGCCGTTGACAGGATCCTTGACATGTACCGCACATCTATCAATGTATGGAGCGATAGCTGTGGTGCAGTAATTATTGCAAAAAGTGAAAAGGAAAAGCTGAAAGTTTAATCAACTTCCAGCATAAAATTCGTTCAGTGTAATATAATCTGTTGAACTGCAGACTGGACATTTCTTTTCATTTTCAGGAAGAAGATTGAATTTTGCCTTACAAGAGTTACAGCAAAACCAATTTTCATCAAAATGAAAATTACCGCCACGAATAAGTAAATCGCGTCCTTCAACCATTGCTTTGGCTACTTTATTTCTCGCTGCTTCATAAACACGAGTAAGTGTAGGACGGGATACATCCATATGAACTGCCGCTTCTTCCTGAGTTAGTCCATCAAAATCAAGCAGTTTAATGCTTTCGTATTCTTCAAAGTACAAAACAACCTGTTCTGATCTTTTTTTAGAACCGAAAACAGAAAAACCTTTAATAGAGGGTGGAGCTAATAATCTTCTTTGTCTTTTTCTCCTGGGCATTAGATTCGATTTACTTTATTTAATAAATAATGATCAACAATGACCATCGCAGCCATTGCTTCAACAATAGGCACAGCCCTTGGTAAAACACAGGGATCGTGCCTTCCTTTAGGGTTTATAATCGTTTGCTCTTCATTTTTATTTATTGTCTCTTGTTCTTTTAACAAAGTTGCAATGGGTTTAAAAGCGACATTAAAATAAATGTCTTCCCCATTTGATATTCCACCCTGTACGCCTCCTGAGTGGTTTGTTTTTGTTCGAACACCATCTTTAGTTTTAATAAACACGTCATTATGTTCTGATCCCGACAGTTTTGTTCCTTCAAAACCAGAACCGTACTCAAAGCCTTTTACTGCGTTGATTCCAAGCATTGCATGACCAAGGTCAGCATGTAATTTATTAAACACAGGTTCGCCTAATCCGATAGGCACTCCTTGTATCACACATTGGATTACACCGCCAACAGTATCATGGTTACGTCCTGCTTCTTCAATGCGTTTAATCATTTGTTCAGCAGTACCTTCCTCAGGACATCTAACAATGTTAGAGTCAATCTTGTTTAAATCAAGTTCAGGATAAGTTTTATTAACCTGAATATTCCCTACCCGGTAAACAAAGGCATTGATGCTTACACCTATTTGTTTTAGTATTAATTTGGCTATGGCGCCAGCTACTACACGAGCAATAGTTTCACGTGCAGAAGAACGCCCTCCTCCCCGATGATCACGGCTTCCATACTTTTTGGCATACGTGTAATCGGCATGCGAAGGACGATAAACATCTTTTAAACTATCGTAATCTTTAGAATGCTGATCTTTATTCCAGATCGCAAAACCAATGGGCGTTCCCTGGGTTTTGCCTTCAAAAACACCAGAAAGGAAATCAACGGTGTCTGATTCTTTTCGCTGTGTTGTGATTTTTGACTGGCCTGGTTTTCTTCTATCCAGTTCATTCTGAATAAAATCCAAATCGAGGTTTATTCCTGCCGGACAACCATCGATTATTCCACCAATACCTTTACCATGTGATTCACCAAAAGAAGTTAGTTTAAAAAGATGTCCAAATGTATTCATAGTGCGAAAATAAAAAATGTTGCCTCAAAACAAAGAAGCAACATTCATGTATGTGCATATTTTTTTAGCAACCGCAGCCGCAGCCAGCTTTATTTTCAGTATTACAACTCTCATCCGAGCAATTACCATCCCCACAATCAGCACTACTGCAACCACAGCCACCCTGAACAGTTGCTGCTATTTCTTCATCAGTAGCATCCCTTACTTCCAACACATCTCCCTGAAAGAAAAGATCTTCACCAGCTAACGGATGATTGAAATCCATTTTTACAATGTCATCGTTTACGTCAAGCACTAAACCGTTCATACGTTGTCCGTTTGTACTCATCATAGGAACTGTATTTCCTACTTTTACAATTTCATCATCAAACTTACCATCAATTAAAAACAAATGCCTGGGAAGCTCTATAACAGCATTTTCATCCACTTCACCATAAGCATCTTTACTGATAAGGTTTATTTCGAACGATTTTCCTTGTTCAAGACCTTCAATAAATGCTTCAAACTTAGGAAGCATAATCCCGGCGCCATATACAAACTGCAACGGTTTCTCAGCCGTAGCTTGTTCAATCAATTCCCCTTCTTTTCCATCGATTCTGAGATCGTAAGTCAAAGAAACCATCTTATTTTTTGAGATTACCATATTCAATTATTTAGATTTTTTAATAACTAACATGCAAAGAAATAAAAAACACAGATATTCTGAAAGTTTATAGTCCTTAATTAAATTGTCATTTAAGGATAACATCACAAAAATCAATTGGTTTAAAGAAAGTAAAGCCTTTAAATAAATTTAAATATTTCATTAAATTGAATGCAAAAATCAACAAAGCTCAAAACAATTAATGATGTTTTGGGTTATTTTCGGAATAACATAAATTGAACGACTATGAAACGCAATACATTTATCATTTTATTTTTTTCACTTGTACTTTCGATTACAGTCAAAGCACAAGACACAGATGCCAATATTTTTGGTGATGTTCAGAGTAAGGGGGAACACATTCCTTTTGTAAATATTTTTGTTAAAGGCACCAATATCGGTACAGTAACTGATGAAACCGGGCACTATTTATTAGTAAACCTACCTACCGGAAAACAAACGATTGTTGCCAAAATGCTTGGCTATAAAGTTGTTGAAAAAGAAGTTGATCTGATTGTCGGGCAAAGTATTGAGCTAAACTTTGAGCTTGAAAAAGAATCCTTAGCAGTTGATGAAGTTGTTGTAACAGGTACTAAAACCTTTAAAAGGAAAACAGAGTCTGCTGTAATTGTAAATGTTATCGACAATAAAATCTTTGATTTTGTACAGGCCAACACGATCTCTGAGGGTTTAAACTTTCAACCCGGGCTTCGTATGGAAACAGATTGCCAAACCTGTAATTACACGCAACTCCGAATGAACGGACTAGGCGGTGCCTATTCACAAATTCTAATCAATAGCCGTCCAATATTCAGTCCGCTAACCGGGCTTTATGGTTTGGAGCAAATTCCCACCGAAATGGTAGAACGAATTGAAGTGGTCAGAGGTGGCGCTTCTGCCCTTTATGGTTCCAGTGCTATTGGTGGAACAGTAAACGTCATTACCCGGTTTCCTACAAAAAATGCTTACGAGTTCTCCATGAATAATGCTACGGTTGGAGGTGATGCCAATGACAATCATATTAATGGGAACGTAACTTTGCTGACAACCCGAAGAAATGCAGGAGTTACCATCTTTACATCGCGAAGAGACCGTCAGGCCTACGATCACAATGGAGATGGTTATTCAGAAATACCCGAAGTACAGAATAATTCGTTTGGGATGAACTCTTATTTCAAACTAAGTCCGAACCAAAAGCTGGAAGCCAACCTGGCAAGCCTTCACGAGTACAGAAGAGGGGGAAACAAAAACGATGGTGTTGCTCATTTATCCGATCAATCGGAAGAACGAACACACGATATTTTGATGGGTGGCCTGGATTACGAAATCAATTTCGATAACAACCGTACAAGTTTATCTGCTTTTCTGGCCGGTCAAAATACTAAACGGAATCATTATACCGGAATAATACCAGATGATCCGGATGAATATCAGAACCATTTGGAAAACCCACCATACGGAAATACAAAGAACAACACGTTTATGGGTGGGGTTCAGGTAAATCACACCATCTACGATTTCATTCAGGGGACTAACATTATCACCGGAGGTATCGAATACAACTACGATGATGTGTTTGATGAAATTACTGCGTACGATTATTTAATTGACCAAACAACAAAAAATGTGGGTGTTTATTTGCAAAGCGACTGGGCCATAAATTCAAAATTAACTTTGCTTAGCGGGTTACGTGCAGACGATCACAATTTTGTAGACAGGCTAATTGTTAGTCCAAGGGTTTCCCTTTTATTTAAATCCAACCAGGAAAACCAGTTTCGTCTGTCGTGGTCAACCGGATTCCGGGCACCACAGGCTTTTGATTCCGACCTGCACATTGCCTTTTCAGGTGGGGGCATTCAACAAATACAGCTTGCCGATAACTTAGAAGAAGAACGTTCACAAAGTGTAAGTGCTTCATGGAATTGGGACCATGCAACAGAAAACCATATTTGGGGATTTACCATTGAAGGTTTTTATACCCTTCTGAAAAAAGCTTTCATTTTGGAAGAACTAACACAAGTAGGCAATAACTCAATACTGGAAAAAAGAAACGGTGGAAATTCAGAGGTTTATGGTGCTACTTTTGAAGCACGCGCCAATTTCAACCGACTTATGCAAATAGAAGGTGGTTTGACCATTCAGAAAAGCATGTTTGATGAAGCAGTAAACTGGTCTGCCGATATACCGGGCACAAAAGATTATTTGCGCACACCAGAAACCTACGGATACTTTACGGTATCATATACTCCCGGGATCCCTTTTGCCGCTAGCCTCTCTGGCATTTACACCGGAGAAATGCTTGTCCCTCATTTTGGATTGCCCGATGATCCAGGAACACCCGAATTCGACATTTTAAAAACATCGGATCCGTTCCTTGAGACCAACCTGAAGTTTTCCTACGATTTTGATTTAAAACAGGTTGATTCAAAGCTTCAGCTATTTGCAGGGGTTTCAAACCTGTTTGATGCATATCAGGATGATTTTGATACGGGAAAGTTTCGTGACAGTAATTACATTTACGGACCGGCAAAACCGAGAACTTTTTTCTTTGGGCTGAAGGTTTTTAATTGAACAACATAGTAAAAAAGATGATTGGTTTCACCTTTTTTTGCCTCCGCCACCTCCCAGGTAAGGATACTGGTAAAATTCATCATAAGCAGGATCCTTAGCCCTGGGGTCGTTGAGTTTTTCAAGCTTATTTTGAAGTTTTGCCTTTAAACTTTCCAAAATCCCGGCATAAGCAGGATTTGCAGCAATATTATTTATTTGATCCGGGTCTTTTTTCAGATCATAAAGTTCCTCTGCAGGTCTTTTGGCAAAACAAAGATGAAATGAACGAAGATGATTTTCATCTTGATCCTTATTTTCAATTATATAATCCTTGGTAGGCCCTCCATCACAATCGGCATACCATTGGTTAGGAAAATTGGTTTGTCCCAGATTACCCGTGCCTGCCGGCCACCAATCCGGTTCAAAGTTGCGGATATACAGAAAATCCTTATTTCTGTATCCGCGCGAAGGATAACCGCCCATATTGGGTTTCTCCTGGGCAGGCACATGCCGTTCCCTCCCAAAAACAATGTCTGAACGGTTTTTGGAATCAATTAATCCTGACTTTTTCGATTTTAAAACAGGGACAAAACTTTTGCCTGTCATGTCTTTGGGAACTTTAATCCCGGCAATTTCAAGCAAAGTTGGGGCAATGTCAGCAAACGAAATAAAATCATCTGCTTTTCGTGCAGCTTTAACCTCTTTTCCCCAGCGGACAGCAAATGGTACACGCACTCCTGAATCGTAAAGATTGCCCTTGCAACGTGGGAAAGGCATACCGTGGTCGCCCGTCATAATAATAATTGTATTCTCCAGTATCCCTTGTTTTTCAAGTTGGGATATGACCGAACCTACGAGGCTATCCCAGCGCTGCACTTCATAGTAATAATCAGCGACATCGTTTCGTACTACATCTGCTTTCGGATAATACTTAAACAGGTGAACCTTTGAAACATCAATCCCACTGCGTCTGCCCGATCCTTTTTCGTATCCCCTGTGCGGGTCGGAAGTTCCCAGCCAGAAAAAGAATGGTTCCTGAGTTCCATTTGATTCAAGAAATTCTTCAAAAGTCTGATGGGCTTCATTTGCAGGGTGTGAGCCATGGTGTGCAATCCAATTATCCAAATTGCCCGGTCCCCATGTTTTTGCTTGGGTTCTTCCGGTAACATAGCCATGATCAGCTAACAAATGAATAAAACTTTGATGTTTTTCAGGAAGTGTGCTCCACAAGTTTGCACCAGAACCAAGTTCCCAGTGGTATTTCCCGGTAATGAATGCATTCCGGCTTGGCGTGCAGGAAGGACTTGAAACATATGCATTATTAAAGAGCACCCCTTCCTTAGCGAGCCTATCAAAATTTGGTGTTTTAACCGCATTATCGCCATAAGCACCAGCATGGGGCCATCCCCAATCGTCTGCAAGGCAAAAAACAATATTGGGGTGTTGATCTTGATTGACTTGCCCAATAACAAATTTAAAAAAGAAGCTTAAAAAAAGGAAAGTCAGCAGTTTGCTTTTCATGTTGGAAGGTTTAGTTAACAGTGTTAGTTTAGAGTTTAAATATAGGATTATTAATCCACACCCACACATTCGTTCCTCCCGCGACTTTTTACAGCAACGCCTTGCCAAGCCAGCTAAAACGAGGAAGCTGATTCCCAGGTATAACCAATATTCTTTTAGCGGATTATTTTCAATAAAGTTGGTTAAGGCAACCAACAGGGCCACAAAATTAATGACAAGCAATACAATCAGGATGTTCCGGTATAATTTATTCATATGCTATCTTTTATGCTTCGTATACTGACCAAGTTTTCTTTTGCCATTTGTTTTTCACCCCATGCCCCTAAATGATTGATAAACGGGATCAGCTCCATACCGGTATCGGTCAATGAATATTCCACTTTAGGCGGAACCTCAGGATATACTTTCCGGTTTATCAATTGGTCTTCTTCCAACTCTCTCAGGGTTTGAGTCAGCATTTTTGAGGTAATGTTCTGAACCATTCGCTTTAGCTCTCCATATCGAAGCACATTGCCCTCGTTATGTATGTAAAACAATATGCGTGCTTTATACTTCCCTCCTATCCTTCTGAAAGCATAATCAATGGAGCAAATGGGTGTATCTGAATTATTTTTTGCCATGATCAATTTTTATTTCGTCCGTAAAACCCTCATTATCTACATTAGTATACAAAAAGTAACTATATACCTTTTTAGATGGTACTTGACACAAAAGTATATATAAAATAAATTTGCACCAAATAATAAAATTTAAATAGATGAAAGCAATTGTTTTAGAAAAAGCAGGAGGCATTGAAAATTTGGTTTTACAAGATATAAAGCAACCCACTGCAAAGGAAAATGAAGTTTTAGTCGAAGTGAAAGCCATTAGTATCAATCCTGTAGACTACAAAGTAAGAGGTGTTGATGCTTTGATTGATATGATTTACAGCGAAGAACGTCCTGCTGTTTTGGGCTGGGACATAGCCGGTAAAGTAGCTGCAGCAGGCAATAAAGTAACTGAATTTAAAACCGGGGATAAGGTATTTGGAATGGTAAACTTCCCGGGCATGGGAAAAGCATATGCCGAATATCTTACTGCTCCTGAAAATCATTTAGCTAAAATGCCCGAGAATGTTTCATACGAAGAGGCTGCTGCGACAACACTTGCTGCCCTTACGGCATTGCAGGTTTTACAAGGCAGGGTTAATTCCGGGGATCGGGTGCTTATCCACGCAGGCTCAGGCGGTGTTGGGCACTATGCTATCCAGGTTGCGAAAAACATGGGCGCATATGTAGCAGCAACTTCATCAGCTAAAAACCGTGATTTTGTGCTATCACTAGGTGCCGATGAGCATATCGATTACCGGGCACAAGCCTTTGAAGAAGTTGCCTCGGATATGGACTTTGTTTTAGATGGAATGGGAGGCGATGTGCTGTTGAAATCGCTTCAGGTTTTAAAAGAAGGAGGTGCTGTTGTTTCATTGCCAACACCTGAGTTTTCGGAAGAAGTAAAGCAAGAAGCTGAGAATCGCAAGGTCAACATTGCATTCCACATGGTACAATCAAATGGCAAAGACATGAACACACTAAAAGAACTATTGGCAAATGGTTCAATAAGAGCCCATGTTTCAAAAACCTTCCCGTTTACAGAAGTGGCCAAGGCCCACCTGGAACTGGAAACCGGTAGGACCGTTGGCAAAGTTGTCGTTACCGTTTAATCAAAATAATTCCCCGAGGTAAAGAGAGTGTGTGATTTTGAAATTTGAGAAGATGAGATTCTTGTATTTAAAAAAGTTCACAGACCTACCCGGATATTTCAAGGATAAGACTTCATTTTCACACAGCCTGTAAATCCCGGGGTTTCCTTATCCTTCTGCGCTAGATTCAGGAGCAGTTGCTTAAAGCTGACCAGAGACTGTCTCAAAAGTTAACTTAACCGCTAAGTATTTTAAGGAACCGCAAAAGACACAAAGAGTCAATCCTTTCCATATCAGAATCTTAGTGTTCTTTGCATAATCTTATGCGTTCTTCGCGGTTTGAATTTTATTCTTTTGAGACAGCTTCATTTAAGCAACAGCAAGAGAAGAAATAATTGGGTTTCGATGATCGTGAGATATACAGAAGGAAAATGTTCTGGATAGTTGCTTATTTTCCCGGAGGGAATATAGTTCAATAGAATGATAGGAAAACAAACGTTTTTTCTCCGTAGGAGATAGAGAGAAGATAAAGCATCAAATTAGGTGCTTAGTGGTTAAGCCGTCAAATACCTTATTGTTCTAATTTAAGCTTAGTAGATAACAGCAACATCTACGTTTCAACCTTATTAGTTTATGATGGTTGGAGTTAAACGACAAAGATCCCGGTTTTCACCGGGATGGGATGAGGGTTCTGTTTGGGTGTTTAAAAGTGATATCCGTTTGAGCCATTCATAAGGATGACAGTTCTATCAAACGAGATTTTCAAATAATTTCACCATTTTTAAGGATGTAATCAAAATCACGTGCAGATATGGAAGAAAAGAAACCTGATGCTGAAGATTTACCCATTTATAAAAAGGGTAAGGAAATATATGAAGTTGTTAGTCGTATCGCCGATTTAATTCCTGATGATAATGAACACCTGCAATTTGTAAAAGCTGAAATGCTTCATGATGCAGCTTTGCTTACCGTTAAAGTTGCAGGAGCTGAAGGAGGTGGCTTATATGATCTAAGAATGGAGTGTGCTGCAATAATCCGAAAAGCTGCCCGTGATTTGATGGTAAAAAATCATTCACTGGAGATGTTTGGATTTGAAGAAGTAGAATATTACGACATAGTTCGAAATTTGATTGAAGAATACCGCTTATTATTTATTGACTGGGTTGCTGGGTTTGACAAATGGGATTATATCATTGATCGTTGGGGTTTATTTAACCCTCCGGGAGTTGGTCCGTTCGATCATGATCCGGACGATGATATTCCTTTTAATCCTGATGATATTGATTTTGATTATGAATGAAATAAAGGAAATTCATACAAACCTTATTGTTCTATTTGACCTTAGTAATCGATAAGGATGCATTTTTCAAATTTAACCTTATTACCTTATTTTGGTTTGGAGTTGAACGGTGGAGATCCCGATTTTCATCGGGATGACAGCTTTGAGATTAAGGTTTAGAGTTTCCCGACAAAGATCCCGGTTTGCACCGGGATAACGGTTTTGAGTTTAAGGCTTAGCGTTTCCCGATGGAAATAGTTGGGTATTTAAAGATGACATCCATTTGTCCATTACTTGACTTTTGTCCAAATATTATTTAGTTTTAACCATTGTAGTATGAATAAAAAATAAATACAGCATTTCACCCCTAAAAGCAAACAACATTGATTACCCCTACTCTCAGCCTGAAATATAATTATTTATGCCACTGTATCCCTCAGAATGGGATTAAAGGAAACAACAATAGATTTGTAGCTATACCAATACTAATATCGTGCAGTAACATCATGTTGCTGGTCTCCCCGAGGCCTAAAACAAGTAGCAACATCGTGTTGCTGGTCTCTCCGAGGCCTAAAACAAGTAGCAACATCGTGTTGCTGGTCTCTCCGAAGCCTAAAACAAGTAGCAACATCGTGTTGCTGGTCTCCCCGAGGCCTAAAACAAGTAGCAACATCGTGTTGCTGGTCTCCCCGAGGTCTAAAACAAGCAGTAACATCGTGTTGCTGGTTTCTCCAAGGCCTAAAACAAGCAGCAACATCGTGTTGATAGCTTCAGGGAGGCCTCTGGCTCACAGTTACCACATTGTCGATACCGGCAAAACATTTTTGAAAAACCAGCGGAGTAAGTGATACTCCGTTTAATTACTAATAATGTGAATCAAGAGTTAAATTGCTAATGCTATAAAAGCAGAGGCTAATCTACCAAAGGCATGGACCATTAGTCCTTTTGTAGACCTAACCTTGCTTGCGTTTTGAATATCAGCCTTTTGGATCAACCAATTAAAAATAGCTTCTATGGGTTGCCTGACCTTAGAAACAGCTGTTGAAAATAAATCATCAGCTGCTTTCAACCTTTGTTTTATTACATCTGGCATTCCTTTTACAGCTTTAACAGGAGTAAGCATTTCAGAGCTTTGATGTTCCAGCATATATTGGTTCAGTTCACTTACAAAGTAAATTTTATCTCCCCAAAAAGTCCTGTCCTCAATACCTGACCATGCATCTTTAAATACGGTTACATCATTGACTGAAGCCGCGGTAAACAGTATTTGCTCAGGATGTGGCAGTTTACCAACACGCCGAAACCCCAATAGGTGCAACTTAAGTCCATAATAATATATCCCCTTAGTTGAACAATACCCCTTGTCTGTTACCTCCCTTGCAACCTTGCCTGAACGCTTGCCAGAACAGGTTATGATTGGCATAGAGTCCAATAAGCTCTGTCCAAGCAAGCAATCATCTGGCTGGAAATCTGTGAGAAGCATTTCAACCAGCCTTGTAAAAGCACCTCCAAGCCGGTTCAGCCGGTTATTGAACGCCTGGTAGCTCCCTATCTTGGGAAACCATGATTTTAGGTATTCTAATGCAAAACGGTGAACCTGCTTTGCTGTCCTATGCCCTTCATGGTGCATCGTGTACAAATATATTGTCATAATCTCTTGATCTGTAAATTCTGGCTCCTTATTGTTGCTGAACCTTTCACAATAAAATTGAAGTTCTTCAAATTTATCGCATATATAAAAGTAAATACTTATTAACTTGTGGTCTTTATCCCTGGAAATCATACTTATCTGTCAATTCGAAACTGACTTTAAGATACTGATTTTCAGGGAATTAAACAATTTTAGTGTATTGATTTTCAACTATTTAATGAACTTTTCTTATATCATTTTTAACCCTTGATTCGCATTAATTAAATATTTATATAACATGAAATTGAAATCAATTAATTTAAGAAAATTAAGAAACGCCGAACACTACCAGTACCACACTGAAGTTAATGACCTGGTAGTTGCAGCTACAGCTGAAAGTTTAAATATCTCAACACTGTTTTCTGCTTATCAGCAGCATCTTAAAAATGAAGGGACAGCGATGAACGTGATCCTGAAAAGTGAGTTTACCGATGACCTTGTTGATGCAGACAACGAACGTGATTCAACATTTCGTGGCTTTTACGACCAGGTAAAATCAGGTACAAACCACTTTAACCCGGATATAAAAGCTGCTTCAGAGCGGATTATGTTTGTGCTTAAAGACACGGGCAACCTAAATGAATTGCCTTTTAATGAACAAACAGCTACAACATCAGCCCTAATTGACAAGCTTCGCACGGAGAATGCCGATGACCTTAGCACAACAAACACCTCGGTGTGGGTAGATGAAATTGAGGCCAAAAACAATGCTTTCGAAAATTTGGCTAAAACCCGCTACACAAAGGAAGCAGGAAAAACCAGTTTACGTATGAAAGAAGTCCGGCTTGATGTAGATACCATCTACCGCAAGATGGTTCAGCTAGTTAATGCGCTTATTCTTGTTAATGGTGAAGCTGACTATACTCACTTTGTTAACGAGTTGAACGAACGAATTGATAAGTACAATCTGATCCTGGCACAACGCGAAGGCCGTAAGGCTGAAGCATAAGCCGAATTGCTAATCTCTCTATGTACAAATGCCATCCTTCGGGGTGGCATTTTTGCTGGATACACTCCTTTCGGAGGTAGCTTGAATTTTCCCGTAGGGAATGCCGTTTAATAGAATGGTAAGTAAACAAATGTTTTTTATCCAGGAGATAGAGAAAAATAAACATTGTAAATAGGTACTTATCAACGTATTTAAGTCCTATTTATCTCATTACAGAGAGTTTTGGGAATGTGAATTTAATTTGATCCTTGATTGCAGTTTTGTTAACTTGGCGTACTCAAAACGAACGAATGCCCTCAAAAATAGCATTGAACTGAAAATAGATAGAAAAACCAAAATATGAGCTTATTCCAAAACTCAGTACTAAAGAAATATATAAAGCAACAGGATAGTGAAGCTGTTGCTAAAGCCTACAAGAAATTTGTTAAATACTTCCATGATCCCAAAATACAAGAAAATATACGATCCAGTAAAGAAGAAGAATATCAAGGTATTTTTCTAACCGAATTATTTTCGAAGATATTGGGATATACCATGAAGCCTGTTGCCAATTATAATTTGGTAGCTGAATATAAAAATGAGAAAAATAGTAAAAAGGCCGATGGAGCAATTTTAAAAGATGGATGAAATAGAATGGATGGAGGTTTTTGAAACCAAGAAAGCTGAAGCCCAAGCATTAAAAACCGAAATTGATAAAACCGAAAAAGAAATAGACTTAATGGTTCATAAGCTTTATGAACTTAGCTGGGACGAGGTAAAGATCGTTGATCCGGAGTTTGGAATGAGTGAGGAAGAATATAATAAGTTTAAGGTTTAAAAGTGAATTATGAATGAATACAGCATATATATTGATGAGAGTTGTCATTTACAGAATGATGACTCTGATGTAATGAGTATTGGTTTTATTAAGGTCCCCAAGCATGATTACGAACAGCTTAAGAATGAATTAAAAGCAATAAAGAATAAGCATGGCATCAACCATGAATATAAATGGAACACCTGCAGCAATACGAAAAAGGAGTTCTATATTGAACTGATCAATTATTTTTTTACATCTTCTTTATCATTCAGAACAATTGTTGTCAAGTATAAGAAGCACCTGGATCACGACCAATTTAATCATGGAAATCATGATAACTTTTATTACAAGATGATTTACTTTCTGTTGAATAATCAGTGGATGAACCCGCCAAACAATATCTACAAAGTTTTTCTGGATATAAAAGACACACGAGGAAGAGATAAAATTGCAAAGATTCATGAAGTATTTGAAAATCTGCATTATGGAGAATCACCTTTTATACATTTCCAGCATATTCGTTCACATGAGTCTGAATTTATACAGTTAGCTGATTTTTTTATCGGAGCAGTGAATTACAAATCACGAGGTTTAGTTTTTAAAGAACATGCAAGCCCGATAAAGTGTTTTATAGTTGACTACATTGAACAGCTATCGGGTTATTCACTGGATGAAGGTACAGAGCCCTGGGAAGAAAAATTCAATATTTTTGACCACCAACCTCGAAAAATATCTTAATCATGCCTGATGTATTAGGATCACTCCAGCCATACTTCGATAGTCTTTCGGAACATGATGAAGAAAAAATTACAGAACTTCATGCTATATTTCAGGATGATTTTCTTGATAACCCATTTTACATTGAGAATAAACAAGTAATTATAAAAAGACATCCTTACCGTCCAAAGAAAGATGGTTTGCCAAATCACTTTGCTCATTACTTTGAAAAATTTGTACATGTAGTTACGAGAACTAAGGATAAAAAAAGGGGTATCCAAACACGTGAGTTTAGATCAGAAAGAGCCAATCGAATACACTGGATAAAGCCAATATTAGAGCAACGAGATGATCCGAGAATTTCTCATTTTAGTTTTTTAGAAAGTGATAAAAGCATCAGAGAATACTTCTGGTACAAGGCAAAAAGGTTTATGGTTGTTTTAGAGGAAGTTAGTCCAGATTATATGCTTATAACTTGTTTTTGTGTAGATAAAAAGAATTTTAAATACTTTGAAAGAAAAGAAGCAAACGCCCTAAAATAAAAAACCGCATTTACGGTAATGCGGCCAACCAAGTCCTTTACTCAATGAGCAATGACAATACAAATATAAATAAATTATAATGTATTACACAAATAAATAAGAATGTTTGAATTCCTAAATACAACTGGTCTCCGTAAGTGGATACCACAAATGATTGAAGAAGCAAAAAGAGAAATGGTAATTATTGTACCATTTATTAAAACATCCAAAAATGTTTATGAATCATTATTGGAAGCAGATAAACGGGGAGTAGAAACACTAATGGTTTATCGTGAAGAAAGTTTGAAACCGGAAGAAAAGAAAAAACTATTAGCGATATCCAACTTGAATCTCCTTCATCACCCTAATGTTCATGCCAAATGCTATATGAATGAGAGTCATTTATTAATCACATCAATGAATCTCTATGAATATTCAGAACTCAACAATAGGGAGATGGGAATATTAATAGATAAATCGATTTATGAGTATTCATCAGATAGTCCAATTGACGCAGCCATAGAAGAAATTAAAAAGATTATTAATTCTTCAACATTAGAAAAAGAGAGTTGGGAAACGAAAGAACTTGGTTTCGAAATAGATATAATAAAAGATAGACGAGGGCGTGCGGAAGATTATTGCAGAAAGCTTAGTAAAGTGTTTATTCATAAGCGTTTTGAAGTATTAGAGCACCAGAACGGCAATTACGGGCATATCTGTAAAAACTACTCAGATAACATTGATATTATTTATGAACACAGAATCGAAATTGACATTATTGATTCTAATGAAATCATAAGAAATATTTACTACTCCATACCCAGAGGGGAATACAGTTACGAGGGATTTAAATTCTATTGGAATAGTTTAAAATCCGGGATATATCTATATGCAGACAGCAATCATGAAATGTGGAGTAATATTTCAGAGGAAGAAGACAAAATGAGATTGATGAGATCTGGTGTTGATATAGTTATTGAAGAGATTAAGAAAGTTAAATAGTTTGGAGTTGAACGACAAAGATCCCGGTCTACACCGGGATGACTTTTTTTGTGCGAGATGCCGATGACCATTAAAATCGCCTTAATAAGGTTTATAAATAAATGGAATTGATATAGCTATTAAAGTTAGTAATATACTGATAAGGTTAATTGATATATTATACCGATTAGTATTTAAAACTACTCAATAATTTCACTGCGTTTATCACTGAATTTAAATATCTATTGGCATAATATCAGCGTGTAATTAACACATAAAATGGTATTATTGGAATGGCTGGTATTCTTAGTAAGTAAGACATCAAACCTTATTGTTCTAATTTACTTTAGTAGATAACAGCAACACCTACATTTCAACCTTATTAGTTTATGATGGTTGGAGTTGAACGATGGAGATCCCGGTTTGCACCGGGATGACGGCTTAGAGTTTCCCGATGGAGGTTCCGGTTTACACTGGGATGGGATGAGCTTAACGGGTTCAAACAGGACCGAACTTACTACGGGACAAAAAATTGCAAAGGTTGTCCTTTGTACCCAGGCTGTCATAAGGCAAAGGGCGAACGCATTATAGAAATTAACCACAAGCTGGAAAGGCATAAACAAATTGTACGGAAAAAACTATTGGGCAATGAAAGGGTAAAATACCGTAAACAGCGGTCTGCAGATGTAAAAACAACTTTTGGGGCCATAAAATTAAAACCGGTTGCTTTCCCTGAAAAGGCAGGCCAAGGGGTTTTTGAATAAAAAACCCGTTTTGAGACGACCTCTCTTGAGCAACATATAGTGCACTTTTTTCAGGAACACACATTTTAGGAAAAACCGCTTCTGAAGTTGAACTGTTATCAGCATTCTTACTATTCACCCGTAATGAATTATTCATAATTGATCTTAAGGACGTAACTAACTGTTGATTTACCTCCATAAATATTAGTGCCCGAAGGAGCATATAAATGAGTGGGGCATCCATTTTTATCCAAGAGAAGCTGTGGGCGTTCAAATTTTCCCCTGGTTCCTCCATAATGAAATTTGTTATTGGCAGGGAGTTTCTTTTTCGAAAGATATTCTTTGATGAGGTGAAAAGCTTTTTGAGGTGACCCAAAATTAATTCCATCATCGGAAGACCATAGCAAACCACCACCACGTTCAATCATCCCATGGTTATCTGTTGTCATCAGATAAAATTTATCATTGCAGGAGAATGCATAGCTGTCTTCAATAATTGATTCGTTATTCGTTATTGGGACTGGTAGTTGGACATAAGGACCTTCAAGGTTTTCAGCAATCGCAAGCCCCATTGTCGAAACCCCCTTGTGCTCTGTTTTATAATAAAGGAAATAACCACCTTGAGGGTGAGGCAGAAAAGCAGGGTTATTCACACCATTGCCCGGATTATAATTCCAGTAATCCGGATTGGCCGGAGGTTGCAGGATCATTCCGTCCCGACCAACTTTTTTCCACGGACCATACAGCGATTTTGATACGGCCATCCCAATTCGTTGATTTCCTGGCATGTGTTCAATCCCATCATTAGAAATAAAAGTAAGTACATAGTTGTCTTTCGTTTTTTTGATACATGGGTTGTGAATACCCATTTTATCCCAAGTCCGTTTACCAGTTGGGGCAAGTACTAAATCTGAAAACTTGAATGGCCCTTCTGGCTGATCAGCTACGTAGTGAGCAATTTCACTGTGCGTTTTCCAACCAGGAACCACATTGATGGAATCGGGCCAGCGAGCTGCAAAAATGTGAACCTTGCCATCTTCGCCATAGATTGGGGAGCTTCCCCAAACGTGGTAGCCCGGATCTTCAATGGCTATTCCAATAAACTCGAGCATATCGGCTGTTCCCTTGTTGAAATTGGGCGTTTGGCCTGCAGAAAAAATGGATAAAAAACAAAAAATCAGGATGGTAAGAAAAAATTTAGTTTTGTGTTTCATTGAGTTATTTAATTAAACTAAGTCTGCAACAATTGGCTTTCGGTTGCTAACTGCTGAAGACCTGTCGGTTTTTCATTCTTTTTGATTTGCACTCAGGAAAGCTTCATACAAACAATGATCCAATTCGTTGGTCATTTTACTTCAAAACTTCCTTTTGTTTATGCTTTTATCTGTTTCTAAAAATCCATTTCAGTTTCTGACCGAACGGAAAAAATCTTTACCAGTTAAAACATCCCTTTCCGTTCTTTGGTTTTAATTAACCGCATCTCCTCTCCAAAGCGATAATAGGCATCTTGTTCATCCTCCTGATATACCCTGCAGTAATCAAAATAAACATAAAAAGGCAAGGGATTTCCACCTTGTGCGATATGACCACCCCAGGTTCCTGCCGAACAGCTAAAATAGATCATTTGGTAAGCCGATGGAACCTCTCTTGGATCACCTGATTTATCTACCTTTCGGGTAACTTTGCCGTTAGTGTAGAAAATCAATTGATCGGGAGTCCACTCCACGGCAAACACGTGTGGCACCGTATCCCAATTATCCAACTTAAAATGTTTTGTTGAGCTAAAATGTTCATTTTCTTTTTGTTGTTGAATATTGGTTGTGTCAAAATGCTGAACAGACTGCCTCGTCAACATCTCTTCATCCTTTTTGTACCAATGCAAAGTCTGAAATATTTCTTTTGTGCCAGGAAGAAACTCAAATACATCGATTTCCGTTCCGGTGGTGTATTTTGTGCTATCCATAAAATGAATCCAAAAGGCAGGCCAATACCCCTGCCCCTTGCAATCACGAAACGAAACCTTTGTCTCATAATACCCATATCGGGGCAGAAATTTATTCATGGTATTTATGCCACCTGTTAGGATACTTTCCTTCTTATGGTCCCAACGCACATCCAGCCTAAGTTCCCCATCTTTTAGCGTTGATGCGTCATCCTTCACCAAAATATCAATTTCCCTTCCGTTAAATTCTATCGTCCTGGTCTTTGCTTTGTGTGTGTCTTTCCGATAAGTCCACCGTTCCTGGTTAATTTCCTCTCCGTTAAACTCATCGTTAAAAACAAGACTATAAACTTTTAGGGTTACAGGCGAAACAAAAACCCTGGGAATATTTGTTTCCTTGCTACCATCATCCGATACGGGTATATCCATATACGGATCATCAACATGATAGTTGGATTTTAACAATCTATTGCCAGTTTCCTGACTAAAACTGAAAGAAACAAAATACACAAAATGTAGTATGACCAATACTACCGACCTTAGGGAATAAGCAAAATCCAGAATCATTGTGTCTTACTTTATTACTCCTTCAATTTTAAATACCACAGGATATTCTGATGGGAATTCTACAGGAATATTAAGTTCCAATTCCATGTCTTTTTGTTGGAATTCAATCTTCTTTCGACTATTCCCAAGCATCTTAACCGATTCTATCTTCCCCGGGCGGGTAGATGCTTTTAGCCCGAGCGATGGTACTTTCAAAATCCCTGGAGAGGGATTAAGGACAGTCATATAAAGTATGTTTCCCTGGCTTGTGTACCTGACCTCATCAGGGCTGTATGGTTCACTATCAACGGTACGCTCATTAAAATGAGCCCCTTTGTTTTCTTTTTTTGCATCAAGGTCGGCCTCACCAACCATTTCTTTTGCAGACAGTGGTACTGTTGAACCATCACCATAAATTTTCCACGGTCTGGAGCCATAAATAGCTTTACCATTCACCTTTAGCCATTCGCCGACTTTTTGCATATATTCTTTTTGCTCTTTTACAATACGCCCATCGGGATAGAGTTCAACACTCATTAGTAAGTTGCCATTTTTACTAACGGCATCAACAAGAGATTCCAGTACGGTACGGGTATTGTGTTTATAAGAACGGTCCAGCTTATAAAACCAGGCGGTAAATGTCATGGTCCCTTGCCACGTTGTTTCACGCAACTCTTCGGCCACACCTCGCTCCACATCTTGTATAATTGCTTTGGTATTTCTGTCTTTACCGGTAATAACGGCTTCAATTTTTCCATTCTCTTTTAAGCTTTTATTGTACAAATGGGTGGCTACCTGGTCGCCATATTTTCCGTAAGGCAGATCGTAGCCATCAAACCAGAACATGTCGATATTGTATTTATCAACCAGTTCCAAATGACGGTCGGCCCAATTTTTTTTCACACCTTCAACCCATTCATCGGTCCTTTTCCCCGGTGGCAATCCATACAAATCGGCAGGGTCATATCCTTCCCACCATTTGCCTTTGCCATCTTCTTTGGTCATGTGCCCATCGTAAGGTACTCCTTTTAACGGTCCGGTTTTATCAGCACCAAAAGCAGGTTTGAACCAGTGCAAAAACCTATCGTCGTGCACACTTACGCCAAATTTAAGTCCTTGTTTACGGATGGATTTTCCAAATTCGCCAACAATATCGCGTTTTGGTCCCATATTTACCGAGTTCCATGGGTGGTGCGACGAATCAAAATTATCGAAGTGGTCGTGATGGTTGGCCATAATGACCACATATTTTGCACCAAATGCTTTAAACGATTTTATGACATCATCGGTATCCAAATGTTCTGCTTTCCACGAATGAATAACATCTTTAAACCCCTTTTCCGATGGATGACCGTAGTTTTCACATTGATATTTATAGGCATTACGTCCCCATTCTTCACGTCCCACATCCTGCATATACATATGCCGGGCATACCATCCTCCCCCATATTCGGGTTTAGATTGAGGGCCCCAATGACTAAAAATGCCCAACTTGGCATCCTTGAACCACTCCGGGCATTCATACATTTCGTTTAGTTCTTCCCAACTTAAGTTTTTTTGCTTATTAGGATTCTTTTTTTGGGCAAACGAAAGGAAAGAAAGTGTAATTAATATGAGTATGGATATTCGTTTCATAGTTGGTTAAGTTAGTCAATATCTTTATAGAATATATTTTCCTTATTTCATCTTTAAAAAATAAGTAACCAAACACTTACGCAACCAGCCGCGTAAGTGTCTGGTTCATTTATAAAGTAAATTATTTATGCGAATCAAGAGTTGAAAATCTTGCCTTTAAATCCGGATTTTCCTGAATATTTAGAATAAACCCTTGATTCACATATTTTTATACAAGTACTCTG
>JANQII010000345.1 GCA_028282195.1 Prolixibacteraceae bacterium | reverse complement strand
TGATAACACCTTGCACAATCAGCCTATCAACCGAATCGGAAGAGGTCAAATCAAGGATTTCCCTGAATATTCAGCTTCAACCCTTGATTCACATTATTTCTATATCAAAATCTTAGTGTTCTTCGCGTAATCTTATGCGTTTTTTGCGGTTTGAATTTTATTCTTTTGGGACAGCCTCATACTAATAATTATACTTCACGAAGCTTCCATTTTCCTTTTCTGAAGATATAGATTCCGATAACTGACAGCATTGATTCAGAAAAAACGATTGCAAAGCAAACTCCGGTCAATTCCCAGTGGAAAACAGTTGATAACAGATAAGCTAGTGGTATTTCCAATGCCCAAAAACATATCAGGTTAATACGGGTTGGTGTAAGTGTGTCCCCACTGCCGTTAAACCCTTGTACCACTACCATTCCGAATGCATAAAAAATGAAGCCTGCACCTAACCATTGCAACGTAATTATACCGCTGGCAACAACAGCTGGGTCTTGAATAAATAAGCGAACCAATACTTCTGGAATTAACAGGATAATGATTCCCATCGTTCCCATCATTATCATATTCGCATATCCGGTAATCCAAACTGAGCGTTCTGCACGGTCTGGTTTTTTGGCTCCAAGGTTTTGCCCAACAAGGGTTGCAGCTGCATTGGAAAGCCCCCAGGAAGGCAATAATGCAAAAATGATAATCCGTATTCCAATGGTATAACCGGCAAGTACTTCTGCACCAAACTGAGAAATTAAACGAACCATTACAATCCAACTGGATGTTGCAATGAGATATTGGAAAATTCCACCAACAGATAGTTTAAGGATTTTCAACATCACTTTTGGACGAACAGTTAAGTTCTTCAATCCAAGATGAATCCGTCCATTTCCTTTGAAAAGAAGATAAAACTGATATATTACTGCCAATCCTCTACCTGTGGTTGTTGCTATAGCTGCCCCTTTTATTCCCAATTCAGGGAAAGGTCCTATCCCAAAAATTAGAAGCGGATCGAGAATTAAGTTGATAATATTGGCAATCCAAAGTACCCGCATTGAGATTGCGGCATCCCCGGAGCTTCGAAATACTGCATTAATAATAAAAAGCAGCATAACAACAGCATTACCCCCAAACATAATTTTGGGATACCAGGCTCCTTCTGCTGCCATTGTTTCATCAGCTCCCATTAGTATGAGAAATTCATGAGCATAAAATATTCCCGGTAGGGCTATAATGATTGAAAATGAAAGCCCTACCAGTATGGCCTGAAAAGCAGCATTTCCTGCTTTCCCTGCTTTCTTTTCCCCGATTCTCCTGGCAACAAGTGCCGTTGTTGCAGTACTTAAACCAATACCAATGGCATAAACTACTGTCATAACTGATTCCGTAATTCCAACAGTTGCAACTGCATTAGCCCCTAACTTCGATACAAAAAAGATATCAACTACAGCAAAGATTGATTCCATTACCATTTCCAGGACCATTGGAATAGATAAAAGGAAAATGGCTTTACCCAGGCTAACTTCAGTGAAGTCTCGCTGGCTTCCCGCAATTGATTCTTTGATGTCTGACCAAAGTTCTTTACGATTGATTGATTTAAGTTTGTTCAAAGACAAAACAAATTTTTTGTCTGACATTACAAGTATATTTTAGTGATTTATATAAAGATGATTAAAACAAAATGGAAAGGCAAAATCCTGTAGCCTTGACAGGTATGTTACCAGATGGTCGTCGGAATAAAGACCGGAAGATATGTGCCGTTCATGATATGTCCTCCATTTGTTTGGAACAAAAATAACACATTTATGCCTTTATTAGCAAACACTTTTTTACATTTATCTTTTAATTAACAAAAAAACTTAAAATGAGACCAGTTCCTTACATTACAACTCAGCAAATGATAGAAGTGGACAAACTTATGATGGAATATTATGAGATTGAGTTGCTCCAGATGATGGAAAATGCCGGTTTTAATTTAGCCTTACTGGCAAAAAAGCACTTTAATTTAAGAGAAGGTGATAATGTTTTGGTTTTGGCAGGAACTGGAGGAAATGCTGGCGGAGCCCTTGTCGCTGCCCGAAGATTGGCCAATTGGGGAATGGACATAAGCGTAATACTCGGTAGTTCTTTAAAGCTGATCAGGCCCATAACCTTACACCAAATTGATATTCTAAAAAAAATGAATGTGCCGTTTATTGATAACTTTAATGGCAGGCATTTTCATTTGATCATTGATGGTCTGATTGGCTATAACCTGCAAGGGAAGCCAGAGGGAAAATTTATTGAAATAATTAATCGTGCCAATGAAATTCCATCGCCCATTTTAAGTTTGGATATCCCTTCGGGGATGGATTCTACGACAGGGGAAATATACGATCCTTGTATTAATGCAGATGTAACTATGACTTTGGCCCTTCCCAAAACGGGTTTTCTGAATCAAAAATCAAAAGAGTATTTTGGGGAATTGTACCTTGCAGACATAGGGGTACCACCGGAACTATTTCAACGAATGAGAATCATGGAGGCAGCCTTCCCAATATTTGATGAGAAAACGATTCTAAAAATGTCATAATGCCTCAAATTCATAATCACCTTTAATATCTCTTCTCCAGTTTCTTTATGAAAGATTATAAAAAAGTAGCCGTTAAAACCTGGTATCTAAAATTTGACAAAACTATTCCAGGTAGGTCAGCTAAGCTTAAAGTTGAACTTTGGGAAAACCCTTTTGTAAACGAATATCTTGAAATCTATAATGCAGTTGGTAAAGAATGGGGGTGGGCAGGAAAACTTTTGATGCCAAAAGAAAATCTGAAAAAAATTCTTTCTGATGAAAGAAATGAAGTATGGAAATGTTATTCGAAAAATGAACTGATCGGTTTTTTTGAGATTAACAGATCAGAAAAATCAAAAGCTGAAATCGTTTACCTGGGCTTACTTCCAGAATTTATTGGAAAAGGATTTGGGAAAGACTTTTTGAATTGTGCGATCAATATTGCTTCAGGGAAGAATAAGGATGGTGTATGGCTACATACTTGCGAGTTCGATCATAAAAAAGCTTTAAATACATACTTAAAAGCGGGCTTTAAAGTTGAGAAAGAAACCATAGAGCATGAATATTATCCGGTAGAATTTTTGAAAAAGCATGTTTGATAAAACATAAGTGGGATAACTTTACTTTGACTTGTTCATTTTATTTAACACAAGTTTCAGATTCAATAAATTGTTTTTCAATGATTTATGGTGTTTGTTCGTATTGATCCCAGTTCGCGCCATTGCGGATCCTTATGGTTCTTTGCGGTTTATTTATTTGGCATTGATAAATTCATATTTATTTATAATGAATGCGAATCAAGAGTTGAAAATCTTGCCTTTAAATCCGGATTTTCCTGAATATTTAGAATAAACCCTTGATTCACATATTTTTATACAAGTACTCTG
>JANQII010000285.1 GCA_028282195.1 Prolixibacteraceae bacterium | reverse complement strand
ACAGGCATCCCGATTGCTCGGGACGGCGAAAAAACTTAACGCAGAAGAAAGGAAAATAGGGCAAAAATTAGTTTGGGGAATTAGCAATCTTTACACTAGAGTTAAACCATATCCTGATCTTTTAAGCATTCATCCTTCTGTTTTGTATCTGATTGAAGAATATGGAAAACAGCAGGAAACCGTCGAATACAATGGAAGACAATTGTTTTCCCCCGAGCACTCGGGGGAGTAATCTATTGTATCCAATGGTATTCATTTATCCGGTTAATATTCGGGTGAAGCTATATCATAGGCTATTTTTAGCTAAACTTTTGACAAGTGAAAATGAAAAATTGTTTTAAAAACTATCTTTTACAATAAATTCGCCCAATTCTTTTTTACCTTTTGTTGGCCAACCATAAGGAACACCAACAGGGGTTATACATACTCGTTTATAGTTATCAGGAATATCAAAAGCTTTTTTAGTTGCTGATTCAGGAATTGCATCGGTAATATATACTGTACCGTACCCTAAAGCTCTGGCTGCAAGCAATAAGTATCCAGCTGCTAAAGGGCCGTCGTGATCATTATATTTTGGATATTTACTATTATTATCAGTCAAAACAACAATGTAAGCCGGAGCAGAAAGATATCCTTCATCCAAGCGCTTTTTTGCCTGTTCTAACTTCTTATTTAATTCATTTCCCGAAAGCTTTTTCGTTTCTTTAAAATATTGTTCTGTTTCAGAAAGTGCTTCTTTTTTAAGCTTGTCAACCTGATCTTTTCCTTGTACAATCAAAAATTTCCAGGGTTGTTGATTTCCTGCTGTAGGAGCCATACGTGCTGCATCAACTATTTTTACTAGATCTTTTTCAGGAACAGCATCAGATTTAAATTTTCGTACAGAACGACGGCTTTTTATAACATCGAAAAAGTCATTTGACGATTCATCCAGAGAGTATGAACCTGCAGCTTTCGTTTTTGAAATAAAGGATAAGCCGGCAATTAAGCTTGCCCCAACCTTCAATGAGTTTCTTCTATTCATTTTAAATATTGATTTTGGGTTACTTATGTTTTTAATAAAATTGAATACCCTTGAGATCATTAAACTTTGATTTCAATCCCCAACCTCCGAAGGATTCTGCAACCATCACTGAAATGGTATTTTTACCTTCTTTCAGGTTTAGATAAACGAAATCGAAATACCCGATAGTTCCCAGGTATCGATAATCACGACTACGATATCGATCGATTCCCATCCAAACTGCCTGTCCGTTTACAAATACTTTGGCACCATCACTAAAACCAAGCTGGATAGCGCTAGTCAAATCTTCATCTGCCTGAACATCAAACTGTACTAAAACAGCATCTTCTTCTTTTGTTTTTGCTGCATATTTAGACAAGTTTACTAAGCCATCGTGTTCTGTTTCAGCTTTCTGAAAAGTTAATTCTGAAACAAAATCATTCGGTAGCACACTTGATTCAATTAACTTTTTATGGCTAAACGGTTGAGAAACCCGATAGCTTTTTACTACTTCATTCCCTGCCTTTTCAATATCTTTAAATTCTCCTCTCAAAACTGGTTCGTCTATTGAAATCTTCACATTAGCAAACCTTGCCGGGCCGTAAAAAACAACATCGCCGGTTGTTAATCCTCGTTTTAACTCATGAATAACCAGTGTTGGCTTCTCCATATCTTCAATATAAACCTCTCCCCGGGTTCCGGATACGGATAACCTGACATGGAACCATTCATCAAATCTGTATTCTTTTACAGCCCCATATCCATCACCGTGATACAATTGCCAACCCGCATTACCATTGTAAACCGGAGTATATTGCATTGCATCGGGGTTACCACTCTGGTGCATCCGGATATAAAATTCTTCAGAATTATTCCCTTGTGCCCTAAACCGTAAACCTGCAAATCCCCTCATTTGCTGCACACACATATCAAATTCAATTGTTCCGTCTTTAAAAGTCAGATCATTTACCGAAGCAAAACCCTGTGCTGAATTAATACAATCTTGATTTTTATAATTCTCAAGCTTAGCTTTTCCATTTAATTCGAATGAATAATTCCCAAGTTCAACATTCGTTTGAGAAAATGATATTAAACCTGCTACAATAAAAGGAAGCATTAAAATTGTTTTCATAGCTTTGATATTTAATGTTTTATCAAATTTCTGAATTCATCCCGTGAATGCATATTCAATTCGTATTCAAAATCCATTCAAATTGAAATCAGATTATTTTTTATGACTTGTTCTTATTATTTTTACCTAAACTAAAAATTAAAATGACCGAACAAGTTCAAGAAGACAAACGGCTAATTGAAGTACTCAAAAACAAAATTGTTGAACATTTAAAGGCTCCAGCCCCGGATAAGTGGCAACAACGCGATTTTGAAAACCTGAGCATCCAAATTGAAGAAAAGACAAAGGTTATTCTTAGTGTTAGTACACTTAAACGAATCTGGAAAAATGAATACCAGAAGTTACCTCATAAGAACACACTGAATGCACTTGTTGAATATGTCGGTTATAAAAACTGGTATGATTTTGCCTGCTCTAATAGTGCTCAATCTTCAACGTCAATAAAGAAAGTAAAACTTAAGTTCCCGAAAATATTGCCGATCGTTGTTACAGCCACAGCTATAGCCGCTGTATTATTTTTGGTTTTTATTTTTTATTCTGGACCCGCTAAAAGTTATTCTGAAGCAACATTTTCCAGCCGTAAAGCGGTTAGCGAGGGTGTTCCAAACACGGTGGTTTTTGATTATGATGTCTCCATGTATGAGTTTGACAGTGCCTTTATTCAGCAATCATGGGATATGAGGCGAAGGGCACGGATTGAGAAAAATGAAAACCAGGCAACTTCAGTTTATTATTATCCGGGGTATCATCATGCGAAACTGATTATTAATGATCAGATTGTTAAGGAAGATCAGGTTTACATTACCACCGACAAGTGGATAAGCATGGTGAATAATAAGAAGAATGAACTGGTTCCGGTTTACATCAATGAAAACTGTATTTCAGATGGGATAATCCATACTACAACTGAGCAATTGGTTTGGAACAATATTGACCTTGAAACCAATGATTATCGGGTCAGCTACCACTATGCCAACGAAAGTTTATGGTGTAATACAGATAGTTTTGCTTTTGAAACAGCTCTAAAAAACGGCATGGATGAAGGTGGAATTACCTGTCAGAAATGCCAGATATTGTTTTTAGGAACCCATGGCATGCATATGCTTAGCTTATCCGACAATGGCTGCATTGGGACAATTAACCAGAATTTTGGAGATAACTTCATTAATGGTCAGAAAAATGACTTATCAGCTTTTGGAACTAACTTGAATGAATGGCAGACCGTTAAACTGAAAATTCAGAATAAAGTTGTTGAGGTAAACGTAGGTGATAACAAAGCGTATAAAACTTCCTATGAAAGAAGTATTGGTAAACTAATTGGTATCACTTTTGCTTTCTCCGGCTGTGGTTCGGTAAACTACCTTACACTAAAAAATAGTAAGGATGAAGTTTTTTTCACCGAATCATTTGACTAGTAGTGCATTCATAAAGTTTCGTTGAAAAACTCATCGGATGACCCTGTTGATATCGAGCATTTTAGTCATCCGATGAGTGACATGTTAATTCAAAAACCTATTACTAATTCATTTTAAAGAAATTTACTTTGCTCCCCTTACCCCCCAGCTTCACCTGAAATACTGATCCGCTGAAGGGGAATTCTTTTAACTGAGTTTCTGTTAAGCCTGTTTTTGCTGTAGTAATGTATAAAGTATCCAGCTTCTCTCCTCCAAAACAACAGCTTGTTACATGCGGGGCCGGGACATCAACTTTCTGTAAAAGTTCGCCATTTGCCGGATTCCACCTCGACACATTTCCGCCACCCCAATGGGCAATCCATAACATTCCTTCCGAATCAATGCACATTCCATCCGGAGCACCGTGTTTTTCGGGTACCTGAACTACAGTAAGCGGATTACTAATTGCTGAAGTTTTCAAATCATAATCAAACTGCGTAACACTATAGGTTGAAGTATCGATAAAATACATTTTCTGAAGATCACTGCTCCAGGCTAATCCGTTGGAAATTGTGAGGTCATTCAGTTTATGATTTAATTTTAAGTCACTATCCAAACAGTATAAGTTTCCTGCTCCTTTTTTAACTCCCAAATCCATAGAGCCAATCCAAAACCTACCGGCCGGATCACATTTCCCATCGTTAAACCGATTGTTTGGAATATTTTCTTCCGGCTTAGCAATAAGTTGAAAACCACCTTTTTTTCTATTGAATATTTTTAGCCCACTTTGTAATGCAAGCAGGTAGTCATCCGAATTATCAATGGGGACAGCAGCCCCTATCCTGCTATCCATTTCAAATTCACAGACATCACCATTGTTTAAATTGTAAAAGCACAACATTTTACGTTCTATATCAACCCATAATAATTCTTTTTTAGTATCGTCCCATACTGGCCCTTCACCAAGCATATTACCGGATTGTATGAATAGTTCGGCCTCCATTAAACATCCTGCATTACAGCCGATCGGCCTCCATCCATTAAGTAAGTAGTTCCTGTAATAAAGGCTGCATAGTCGCTACACAAAAAGGCACAAAAGGCCCCAACTTCCTGTACAGTTCCAAGTTTCTTTACAGGATGGATATTAATTATTTCATTTCTTTTTTCTTCCGGATTCGGGAATGATTCAAACCACTTCTTTCCCCCTTCAGTATTAATAAAACCTGGAGCAAGGCCAATTACCCGAACGTCTGGTCCCCATTGCACAGCCAACGAGTATACCAAACCATTAATTCCTGCTTTAGTAACATTATAAGGAAAGCAATCTGGTATTGTTGCATATGCATGGTTGGAAGTCATTAATAAAACGGTACCCTTATTCTTTTTCAGCTGAGGATAACATGCCTTTGCAATTATCCAGTGTGATTTAAGGTTCAGTTCTATGTTTTCGTTCCAGAATTCTTCGTTACAGTTTTCGGGGGAAGTAAACATGTTTTTTCCGGCGTTAGAAATAAGAAAATGTATTCTACCAAAAGTTTTAACAATCTCTTCAACAAATTTTTCAATTTCTGTTCCTTGCTTAATATCTACTTGCTTGTAAAAAGCTTTCCGCCCAATTTCTTCTATTTGATGAATGAAATTTTCTGCTTTCGAGCTATTTGCATCGCTTAATCCACAACCAGCAACATGACAACCCGCTGTGGCCAGAACTTTTGAAATTCCAAGGCCTATCCCCTGCGTAGAACCGGTGACAATAGCAACTTTCCCTTCTAAATCGATTGGTAACATAGTTTCAATTTTTAAATGTAAAAACCTTCTTTGGCTTCCCTGATTCCCGGATGCTTTTCCATTTCTTCTTCAACTAAATCAACTCCAAGGCCAGGACGGTCAGACAAAACTAATTTACCATTTTCTATCTGAATTGCACGATCAATTACCGTATCTCTCCAAGGCACATCATTAAACATGAATTCCTGCCTGAAGAAATTAGGCACTGATGCACAAACATGCGCACTTGAAAGTGTTGATAACGGACCATTGGGGTTATGAGGTGCAAGTAATACATTATATGCTTCCATCATGGTTGCCATACGTTTCATTTCCGAAGGGCCGCCACATCGGGTTATATCCGGCATCATGGTATCGCAAACCCCAAGCTCAAGTAATTGTCGGATGCCATAGCGTGTATAATGCCTTTCACCTACACAAATAGAAACCTCCGGGTTCAAACGTTGCCTAAAAGCTTTCAACATTTCCGGGTTCTCAGGGCCAAGAGGTTCTTCGTACCAGGTAATATTTAAGTCAGCCAAACGATTACCCATTATAATTGCCGTTTTGGCATTTAGCATCGCATGGGTTTCTATCATGATATCCACATCATCACCAACAGCCTCGCGTACTACTTTGGAAATATTGTAAGAATGATCCATTTGGGATGGTGTTAGTGCCAGATTGGAAGAAAGGTCATCGCCATAAAAATAGCTTGTATGTGCAAACGGATCGAACTTCAAGCCAGTGAAGCCAGCCTCGACAACCTTCTTCGCTTGTTGCGCATAATCTTCTTCATTATGACCACCATTGATAAACCAGTAGTTGGCATACAGCGTAATTTCCTTTCGGAATGCTCCACCAAGCAACTCATATACAGGCACTCCAAGCACCTTGGCTTTAAGGTCAAGCAAAGCCATATCAATCCCACTAATCGCACACATACTTGCTCCAAAAGGGCCTACCCAGTTTAAATCCCGATACAGTTTAGTCCATATGTAATCGATACGCATTGGATCCATGCCAATAATTCGCTCTCCAGCATGCTTAGCTGCTGCCTCAATCATCGGGCTTCCCGGCCAGTTGGTTGCTTCGCCTACCCCGGTATAACCTTCATCGGTATAAATCTTCAACATTACCCAGTTATATTTTATACCTTCAACCAACCAAACTTTTACATCTGTTATCTTCATTCTATCTAGCTAAGGGCAGAGGGCTAAGAGCGTAGTGCATAGTACATAGTGCGAAAAAACTATTTACGCTGTAACCCAGTGCTTATTTTACATTATTCCATATTTATTAAAAGCCTCAACGGCACTCATCCCGTCTGTTATGGCCTTTTGAACCGTTTTCTCTCCACGAGCCTTTTCCAATGCCCCTTTTATAACTTCTTTTTCAATTTCTTTGGGAACCACGCAAACACCATCGATATCACCAACTATAATATCCCCGGAATTTATTCGTACACCATTTATCTCAATAGGTACACGATAATCAATTACCTTTCCACGGGGAGCCTGGTCTTGTGCATATCTGCCATACGAGAAAGTAGGAAAGCCTAACTCTAAAATACCTTTTGTATCGCGGGAATAACCATCAACAACTGCACCAACTGCCTTTAGTTTCATTGCGCGGGTACTCATCAACTCACCCCACAATGCATAATTAGGGGATGAACCTGTGCATATATAAACCTCATTTTCTTTTAAGTCATCCAACGCTTCAAGCATTAACCCGAATGGTTTAGACAGTATTGGATTTGCCCCATCATTCAACTCTTCAAAGCAATCAGCTTCCAAAACAGTCATAGCTCTTCCTGCAACAAACATATCATCAGTCAAAGGCTGAATTTGTGGAGATAGAAACTGATGGGTGTATCCCATCTTATCCATTATATCTCCAATAACTGCCGTAAATAGTTCTTTTCTAATTGTTTCAAAAAGAATATGATCATTTTCCAGTTCTATCATTTTCAAATTTTGTTATATCATCCTTGATTATGCATCTTTTCAAATTCAAAAGTATAGCGCTATCAGACAAATTTTAAACACTATTTTAATGTATTATTGAACATTATTAGTAATTTTGAGCAATAACAGTTAATAAAGAATGAAACCATTTTATACTCAGGTCACTACCAACTATGATAATTCGGTTACGATTCGTTACGATGAACGTGAACTTTTTTATCCTCATTGGCATTATCATGATGAGTATGAGATAGTTTTCATACATAAAAGCGAAGGAATCAGGTATGTAGGAGACAGTATTAATCCTTACAAGCCTGGGGATTTGGTTATGCTTGGCAGCCGCCTTCCACACATATGGATCAATAAAACTGAAGAGTCAAAAGAAGAGTCAAACCGTGCAGCTTCCACAGTAATCCATTTTCAACGAAAATTCGTTCACAATGATTTTTTTAGCCTCCCTTTATTGGAAAAACTGAGAAATCTTTTTGAGCAATCTGCAAGAGGTATAAGGTTTATCGACTTTAAAGGAATTGAAAAATACTTGTATAATATTCATGCCAACACCTCAACTGAACGTGTTATTTCGGTGCTCGAATTATTGACTAAACTTAGCAATCATCCTCAAACTGAGTTTTTAAGTAGCAAAGAATATAATAAGGTTGTTTCAGGACAGCGTAATGACAGGCTTTCAAAAATTCATGATTATATAGCAGCACATTTCAGGGAAAAAATTGACCTTGATACGCTTGCTGAAATTGCACATATGACGCCCCAGGCTTTTTGTACCTATTTCAAGAATAAAACAAGAAAGACTGTTTTTACCTACATAAACGACCTGAAAATTGGCTACAGCTGTAAACTGTTAATTGAAACCGAATTAAACATTGACCAAATAGCACACCAAAGTGGCTACAACAATACAACCTTCTTTAACCGAAAGTTTAAAGAAAAGATGCAGCTTACCCCCAAAGAATACAGAAAGAAATTTGATCTGTAAGTTGAATATTGAACCTTGATTTGATCTAATATTTTCATCGCTAATGTATTTGATGCCAGGCTTGATTTGGAATGCTGTTGAAAACCGTTGGAAACATTTGAATACCAAAAATAATTCGGGAGACTCCGATTGTTTTCACATTCGATTGAATCAGAAAGTGCAACGTATCAGCAGGTCGTATTTTTTGGCGAGTCCACATTAATAAGCATTTTAATGACTTTCTTTGGAAAAGGGGATTTATATATTGATTCATTAGTGTCCGGTTAAGTCTTAAAATTTTCGATCATGGCCAGCAAACCAGATGTAAACAATTGATAATTATTCAGGACTAAAGCCCTTGAATTGACGACCGCTCACTAAGCCCCGGATTAAGAGGCTGTGTGAAAACAAAAAAGAATTTAAGAGAAACTTACAAAATAGAAGATTTAGTTACAAATCGGATGTTCATTTTTAGTTTAAAAAGCTTTTTTAAGGTACGCCGTTTTCAAATATTATGTTCCCTAATATGTTTACAGGTATGCCGTTTATAATTTTTATGTTCCCCAACATGTTTCCATGTGTGCCATTCTCAATTCTTATGCTCCCCAACATAAAAGAAGGGTCGCCCCAGGCAAAAGCATGTATGCTCAGCATGTTTTTGGGTTTATTTTGGGGCTATTCTTAGCCTATTCCCTAAACTGTGCCAGTTATAATCTTCTGTTAAAGGGCCTTTAAGGACAAACCTGGTTTTTTAAAAGAAAAATATCCTTGTCTTATCCGTTCTTCACTCATCGTTCAATTCAACATTTTCAAGTTTTACCACTATTGGGTTCGGCCATTTGCGGTCATTGTAAATCCGATGCGAACGCATAACCGAAATTTCAATGCCTTCTTTGGTATTTTTTACTTTCGATATTGGATTTACCCCTGGATAATATTCCAACACTTTACTATTTTGCCCCAAAACAGATATTTCCGTGTTCTCGGTTGCTTTTATTGATCGTATCGTAAAGGACTTGCGCTTACCTAATGCCCAACTGTCTTCCAAAATAAAAGCATAAACAGTATTTTTATCCTTCGATTGCAAAAACCAGATATTTGATTCATTGGTCACTTTAAATGGCACCGTATTCTCAAAAGCTTCCCTGTTGATGAACATCCAAAGTGAGATCTCGTTCAAGCCACCTTTCTGCTCTAAAGGAAACTTCCCCCGTTCATCGGGTCCGAAGTTCAGCAAAAAATTTCCACCCTTTGCCCTGATCTCTATCAGTTTTCGGATCGCATCATTTGCTGTTTTGTAATTTTCATTCGTTGGCCGGTACTGCCATTGGTCACCAAAAGTATAACACGCTTCCCAAGGCGATGGTATCGGTTTATTTGGCGTCTCTTGTTCAGGGGTTTCAATTGCCCCCCTGGTAACTACAACATTAGGGTCAATATCCCAGCACACTTTGGCCAGTTCTGTTTTAGCATATTGCTCCCGTCCATCCAAAAACACGATATCAATTTTGCCATACTGGGTCATCAGCTCCCTCATCTGTTCCTTGACATATTTGTTCAACGGCTCATTCCCCGAAGCAACTGCCTCTTTGCGGTCCCTGGAAATCAATGTGCCCTGTTTGTACAAAAAATAAAAATCATCGGGTGAAAAGTACAACCCTATTGCCAGCCCTTCTTCCCTAAACGCATCCACCACCTGTTTTGTAATATCCTTCCCATAGGGTGTGTTCATAATACTAAAATCAGTGGTTTTGGTATCGTACATGCAAAACCCATTGTGGTGCTTGGTGGTAAATACCACATATTTCATCCCTGCCAGACGGGCTGCTTTTGCCCATTCCCTGGCATCAAACAATTGAGGGTCGAAGGTCTTTGGAAGTTTATTTACATATCGTTCCAGGTAATCATCGGAGGCACCAACCATGCTATGGCTGATCACCATACCAAGCTGGACATCCATACTCCAGTGAATGAACATACCAAAGCCCAGCTCCGTGAACCAGGATTCCCTTTCGGGCTTGTTGAGGTTCAATACTGGCTCTTGTGCCTGAACATGTATATTCACAAACAAGAAAACGAGAAAAAAAATGAATTTAAATAGCCGCATTTCGAATCTTATTTTAATTTAATACTAGTAGTGCGAATCAAGAGTTGAAAATCTTGCCTTTAAATCCGGATTTTCCTGAATATTTAGAATAAACCCTTGATTCACATATTTTTATACAAGTACTCTGTAC
>JANQII010000328.1 GCA_028282195.1 Prolixibacteraceae bacterium | reverse complement strand
TTCATCACTTTCTTATTCGTTATTTCTTGTTTTTTATTTCTTATTTTCTTGCTTTTTTCAGAATAGTATTTGTGTACACACGGTAGCTGCTGCAGGCAGGGACGATTGTGTCCCGATGGTTATCGGGATCGCAATCAGGGTGAGTTAGTTGAAAAAAAAGTGTCACCATTCATGATGTTGGCAAATAGCACTATTTCATACGATTACAGCCACTTTCAGTTTCTAACTTTAAACAAGTTCAATATAAAATTAGAGTAGAGTATAAGGTTCTTTATCAAAATCTGATCCTGTAAATGGGTACTTGTTATGCTTTAAAATAATGGATAAAAGATAAGTTAACGTGAGTTTGGGATAAGCTATCGTCACAGCTTTAGAAAATTTTTGCATAGACAAACCAATTTTTAGCAGGACTACCTTGCCTTCCGGCAGGCAGGTCGGGATAATCCAATAAAAATTGGGGCAGTATAGGTGAAAATTTTCAAAGCCTTGTAAAGGAAAGTCCAAAGCACACCGTCTTTGAACTAAAAAAGCCTTGAAATAATCCACTATTCCTGTGTTTTTTTAGTTCAAACCCAATGCACTTATGACTTTCTGTGATTGATAGCATATCCCGAACTCACGTTAAGTTAAATCATATCATTTAAATAAAGTGCTGCTGCTCCAAGCAAAGCTATGTTTGGCTGTTTACTAATTCTTATCTGTAGCTTTTCTACTGTTTTTTCATACCTGAACCTTTTTACCACTTTCCAGATTTGAGGTTCAATCCATGGGAAAAATTTTCGGACTTTCCCCCCGATAACAATGCATTCCGGATCGTAAATGTAAAGAATCGTTTTAATTGCTTCACCAAAATCGTCTCCAAATTGTTCCAGGATTGCCAAAGCAATTTTGTCATTCTTTTTTGCACGGTTATAGAGCACATCTGGTTTTAAACCAAATTTTGTTTCGAAATAAGGAATTGTACAATAATACTCGTAGTCATGATCGCGGTAAGGAACACTGCCAAACTCACCAGCACCGCAATTGGTGCCCGAATACAACCGGTTATTGGTAATAACCCCACAACCTAAACCTGTACTGGCCACAATGCCCACTACATTTGAGTACTCTTTGGCAACTCCGAAATATTTTTCACCAATGGTAAAACAATTGGCGTCGTTGTTTACATAGACGGGGATTTTGTAGCGTTGGCTAAGCAGGTTCCCGAGGTGAACTTCCCGCCATGAGGGAATATTTTCAACATTATAAACAATTCCTTTTGCTACATCTACCAAACTTGGGACACCTATCCCGATACCGTTTACATCGTTGTTGAAAACCTGATCGATGGCATCCATAACCTCTTTAATAATGGCTTCTTCCGAATCGTAATTATCAATTTCCCGTTCGTGTGAAGCAGCAATTATGTTATTTTTAATCCTGCCGGCCTGTAAAATTTTACCACTAAGGTTTACCCCAACAATGCTCTGGTCTTTTATGGTCATGTCTTGAATCATCAGTCTTTATTTTCCGGTTAATGGCCAAAACCTCCGAACCCGGTTCGGGGCAGGCCCTTCAAAATTGCATCCCTATTGGGAGGAAATCCTGATTGCCATCAGGTTTTGTTATAGCTACATTGTTTTTTTTAATCTGTATTAATATTTAGCAACAGCCAAAATAACAATTTTCTTTAATTTTATGCCGGGTTCCACCAGTTTCCGGCGATGAGCAACATATTAAGCAAGCAAATGGTATCTGCAAAATAGCTTTCCCGGCTTGATTTTAACAACTCCCACCCTTTGTTCAGGTAAGCTTGCGAACTGGGGCTTACGATACTGGTTGCAACCAGTGGTGCGGTAAACGCCATGCTTGAATAATCGGTAATGGGCTCGCCATGAAGGTAGTACCCGGCTTTAATGTTAGCAGGTGTTTGGTTGGTTTTTTGCCTGATAAATTTATTCAATTGTTTCATTTCCAGGTAAGCAGCTTCGCTCCCGAAGTGTGCAAAGTCGATTGTAATCCTCCAGGGGTAGCGGCAAGCATTCCAGTTGTATTCATCGGTTTCCTTAAACTCATCAAGGAAATATTCTGAAGCGGGCACCGGAGGGCTTCCCTCCACGAAATCGGGTATCAGCCCCGTTTCTTTGCTAAAATTCGTATTCAATTGGCTAACCATACTGTAAATGGTATCGGCAACTGTGTTCCATAATGGATCTTTTCTAATTTTGGCAAAGGTATGAAAATGCCCGGTCATCCAATCGGAACTCCTTGTGGTTAAGGGATCGGTATCCCAGTCGCCAAGCATGATCCGCTTTGATACCGGGTTTACGATGCTTGTTTTCAATCCTTTTTCAATCATATTGGTTACCTGTTTCAGGTAGTTTATTTTGCCCTCAGAGCCCCATTGGCGGTGGGCCAATACCAGGGAATAAGCAATATCGAGATCGCCATCGGCCGCGCTTCCTTTGTCAAACCTGGTATTTTCGGTATGGTGTATTACCCACGACATGCAATGGGCGTTTATGGTTGACCTGTGTTTATCAAACATATTGAACATGCCATCAAAATAGGTTTTGGCCTTCTCGTCAGCACCTGCCATTAATGCAAATATCAGCATACCATACCCATGCGCTTCGGAGGTTGTTATCTCCGAACCATCACCCCCGGTTCCTTTCATTTCAACATAATACCCCCCGCCCGGGGTATTGCCGTTTGATTTTTTCACGTATTTGTTTTTCCAGTATTTATAGTAGTTGACTATATCACGATCGAGTTGTTCCTGGCTAACGTGATCGGGTTTTATACAGCCATCAAAGTCAACCCTTTGCGGATATGGAAAACGAGGGACTGTATGCTCATTGACTGATTTCGGCCTCTGGATGTCCTCATTGCTAATTGATTTTTCACAAGCACAAAAAACTGATAAATAAATAAAAACAGTTAGCATTTTCATTGATCCAAAATTTGCCATTTTATAGTGTCAGGTATTAGATATATTTAACGGTTAAAACCTCCGAAACCAGTTCGGAGCAGGCTCTGTATTTTCAATGCATCGTGTTTTAGTTAGTTATGCGAATCAAGGGTTGAAGCTTACGATTCAAAAAAAATCCTTGATTCACATTAAGTTACTTGGTCGTATTTATATAAAGGGCTGCTGCACCCAGTATCGCAATTTCCTTTACATCAGTGGTAACTATTTCTAAATTATTGGTAACGTAGCGGTACGGGAACGTTTTTATTTCATTCCATAGTGCCTGTTCATACAATTTGAATGATTTTGAAACCGATCCGCCCAAAACAATTGCTTTGGGATCAACTGTAAACAAGATGGTTTTTATGGCCATCCCCAAATGCTTGCCATAAACATTAAATGCTTCAATGGCATTTTTATTGCCATTTTGTGCTTCCTCTGCCATATTGCCCCCTTCGGTATTGTATTCGTTTTCAAAAAATTGTCCGCTGCAAAAGTCTTCATAAACCCCATTCAAATAGGGGATCATTCCAAACTCGCCCGCTCCGCAATTCTGGTCGGGGAGGAGTTTCCCGTTTTTTATTATACCTGCCCCCAAGCCTGTCCCGGTTATTAAGCCAACGAAGTCACTGTACTTTTTTCCTTTGCCAAACACACGTTCGCCCACTGCAAAACAATTGGCATCGTTGTTTATATACACTGGTACCTGAAACTCATTTTCCAGGATTTCTTTTAAGCGTATATTTTTCCACGAAGGGATGTTCTGAATATCGAATACAATGCCTTCATCAGACTTTACGAGACCCGGAACGCCAATCCCTATACCTTCCACTCCGCTATCCATTACTTTGGCAATGGTTTTAATTAAGGCTGAGGTAACCTCTTCTGCTACATTTGTTTTCGGTACAGCATGGGCTGCGTGTTCAATTATCTCAGAACCGTTAACCCGGGCAGCACGCATGTTTGTGCCCCCCAGGTCAACTCCTATTACTTTCTTCATTTTCGTTATTTGTATATTATTGCTTAATGATTCCAACCTTTTACCCTGAAACCAAGCTGTTTCCCTTCTAACAAATTCATATTAATTTGTGCCGTAACTGTTCTTTCTTCGCCCGGAAGAAGGGAGGTATAATTGTCACTCCAGAATACCGGCACGATTATTTCACCGGTATTTTTATCAACAATAGCGGTTTCTGTAAAAAATGCAATGTGCCCGCTGTTGTTTTTTAGTTTGCAGGTGAAAGTTTTTTTCCCTTCTTCAATAATTTCACTCCATTTAGCTTCTACCTTGGCTTTTGGCATGGTGTTTATACCTGTTAAATCGGCAAAAGCAATTGGTGGCGTACCTACCCAAAATGTTTTTGAGAAGTCGAGTTCGTCGGCCTTGGTTGATAACCAATAGAAATTGTTGGCTATTTCCTTTTCGTTATTTAAAACCCTTAAATCGACAAAGTAGGTGGTTGATATCTCTTTAAGTTCAGGTAGTTCAATCACTTTTTTTGAACTGTTTGGTTTAGCGTTAAGTGTGGTTTCTTTTTCAAATACCACCTTTGAGTTTATATCGAGCACCTTAACTTTTACGGTTAAATCCTTAATTTCATTATGGAAGTCGTTAACAAAGTAAATGTCTTTGTCTTTGTAGTTGTATATCACGTTAAGTGGCTGGCAGGCTTTTTTTGCCCCATAGAATGCCCCGTTTGGGACAAGGTAATAATCGTATAGCTGCCAGAACATTTCGGGCCAAGCTGAATTTAGCATCCACTGGATAACCCCTGTGGCTTTATAGCGGTTAAGCTGGAATGCCTCGAACATGGGGCGCATGGCTTCGTAATTCGATATTTGTGCTTTTTCGGTGAATTCTTCCAGTGTTTTTGCTTCGCCATAGCGTGGGTTGAACGATTTCAGGAAACGGTCCAACGAACCAAACTCATGGCGGCCACAATGGAAATTCCACATATCGTTTATCGGCCATAGTTTATCTTCAGGGATCATTTTCTTTAAACTTTCAACAGGTGGTACCTGCGGACCGGGGCCCGTTTCGGTATTAAAACCGTAAGCTCCGCCGGCATTGTCGGCAATGTACCAGTAAACGGGGGGCACGTAGCTGTATGGACCCAGCATTTTCACTGCGCTTGGACCGCTAACTTCGCTGTTGTTGTAGTGGTCGGTTCCATAATTCCAATATTTACAACTTGATAGCAAAGGACGTGAATTATCGACTGACCCTATATATTTTTCCAATTTCCTTTCCAGTTCGGGCAGGGGCAATTTGTCGCTGCCAAATACATATAAAAATACACTGGGGTGGTTTCGCATGTACAGTACCTGGTCGCGATACGATTGTGCATGCCGCTCTATCTCCTTTTCCCCGGTAATTGCCATGAAATGGTTTTCGGGGCGGCCACAGTATGCCTGCCATTCCCAGTGACAGCTCCATCCAACCATGATCAGCAGTCCACGCTCATCGGCCGTATCGTAGATGGTTTTATTTTTCCCCCAAAAACCTTCCAGCCGTATACAGTTCAGGTTCATATGTTTTACATAGTCCATTTGGGCTGCTACTTTTTCATCACTATCGGCCAGCAACATGTCGTCAACCCAACCAGCCCCTTTAATAATTAGTTTTTTTCCATTAACCTTCCAGCCTTTGTGCCCCTCTTCGTTCAGGTATTGTTCTATTTCCCTGATCCCGAAGCGCGAACTAACCCGGTGCGATGGTTTCCCGGCAACTTCTACCTGAACATGTATATTATGCAAGTATGGTTCGCCCAAATTGTTGGGCCACCAGATTTTTGGGTTGGCGACTTTTAATTCGGGATAACTTGTAATTTCAAAAATGACATCTTTTTCTTCACCGGGTTCTAAATGTACGGTTTTTTCTATTGTTCCAATTTCTTCCAGTTCGGCTTTAAGTACCGTCTTTTGCGATTTCGCGGAGTGGTTGTTTACCAGTGCCCTTACGGTTAATTCGGCTGTATTTAATTTGCCGTTCACAAAACGTGTTGCAACCATTGGGGATTCAACGGTTACAGCTTTGCTTTGAATCAGTTCCACACCCCTCCACAAACCCATATTCCCGTCTGGTGCTGCCGGGTTCCAGTCAACAAAGCCAATAGTAAGATCGCCAAATACCGGAGGGACAATTTCTACGGCCACTACATTATCGCCTGTTTTAACATAGGGCGTAACATTTATGGCCCAGCGGCTAAAGGGGCCTTCTATTTCGGTGGTATCGCGTAGCAGGTTCCCATTAACCCATATGTTTGCCTGGTAGTTTAAGCCTTCAAAACGAAGCCGGATTATATCATCGGCCTCTTTTTTATCGAGGGTAAAAACTTTGCGGTACCACCAGGGGCACTCAAATCTTGACTGGTCGATTTTTTCAATATTATCGGCATAAAAAATATCGGCATATTCTCCATTTTGCCGCAATGCTGCAATTACTGTAGCAGGTATTTCAATATTGTACCAGTCCAGGGCCTTATAGGATGTGGTACTAATTACTTCCCCGGGTTCTTTTACTATTTCACCTGATTGTAATTTCCACCCCAAATTTATTTCCTTTGATACGGGTGCCTTTTCCTCTTTACTACAGGCCAGTGTTGCTGCTGCCGGAATCATAAGATATAGGATTATTCTGTATATACGTTTCATTTTCATTGTTTTGGATATAGTACTGTTTTTTTAGATCTTAAATGTTGAATTCCTGATTATCAACTCAATTGGTCTTATCAATATTTCATTCTCAATTTTACCGTTTTCAATTTGTTCGATCACTTTTAATGCAATTGCCTTTCCCATTTCCTGTCCGGGGATGTCAACGGCCGATAAAGCAGGTTCCATAAGTTCATGGCAGCTATCATTCCCAATTGAGATTATAGAAAGTTGGACCGGTATTTTAAAGCCATGGTTTTTAGCAGAAGTCATTAGGTTGATCCCGGATTTTGAAGTGGCGGCAACAATTCCATCCGGGCTTTGTTTCATTCCCGCCCAAAGTTTCATTGCCTCGCGCGTATCGCGTTCCGACAGGTCACATGCCAACAGGTGTTGCGGCAGCAAAGGCAGTTTGTGCTCTTTCAGGGCATCGCGAAACCCTTTGGCCCTTTCTTCGAATATCTTTACGGAATAAGGGCCGCTTAAAAAGGCAAGCCGTTGACACCCGCAATTGATTAAATGTTCAGCAGCTTTGTAGCCGGCCTCGTAATTGTCGATAATTACTTTTGCCCCGGTCAATTCATATCCAATGCGGTCAAACATGCCTACCGGTATATTTTTATCTACCAGGTTTTTAAAATGTCCTGTTTCTTTTGTTTCCTGTGAAAGGGATACAATCAGTCCATCAACACGGGTAGCGTTCATCACTTTGGCCATTTCTACTTCCTGCCTGTACAAATCATTGGTTTGGCAAATTATTACATTGTACCCTGCTTCCTGAACTGTTTCCTGTATGCTGCTTAATGCTTTGGAGAAAAACTGGCTGTTTAAGTGGGGGACAATAACGCCAATCAGGTTGGTTTTATTTTTTGAAAGGCTGGAAGCTACGAGGTTGAGCTCATAGCCTGCTTCGCGGGCTGCCTGTTGCACTTTTTCGCGGGTAGCTTCGCTGATGCGGCTATTGTTGTTTAATGCCCTTGAAACAGTTGATGGTGCAATATTGAGTTTTTTGGCAATATCACCAATCGTGACGGTATTTTTTGTATTTGTTTTGTTTGTCATTATAATAACACCTTGCATTTACATTATATCCAAAATTAATTAAATAAGGTGGTTTAATTAAATGGGTACTTAATTAGTTGGGCCCTGAATATCCTGTCTTTGAATTCCATGGTAAAACCTACTATATCTTTTTTATTGATTTGGGCAATACTGCCATTAACTGAACTTGTTATTACAAAGGTATTGCCGTATTTTTGAACCGCTCCCATATAAGGGGAGGACAAATGAGAAGGGATTACGATTGCTTTTTGTAATATCGCCGAATTGTTTTTTTCATCTATTTCGTATTCAACTACACGGCTAAAAGGGCGGTTATTGTTGTCGCCATTATCGAATAACAGCAGGTTGTCCCCATTCAGTTGTGCGTGATGTTGTAGCATAAAAGCATTGTCACCATGAAGCGCGATAGTACCATTTCTTCCAATTTTCCATTTTACTTTTCCTGAAAACGGTTCAATTTTCCAAACCTGGTTGAGGTTGCGAAAACTGACTACAAAATCGCCATCACCGGCTATTGTGATGGAGTTTGCCCATGGTTGGTGAAACTCTTGTCCTGCGACAACTGGTAACACATGGTTTGCCATGTCCCATTCCCATACTTTTTCCCCCTGTGGGCTTAATATGGTAATTCCATCAACAACAACACCTTTTGTATGGACATTGGTAATGATGGCATAATTCCCGTTTTGCAACAGCTCGGCATCATGGTGCGCCATCCTGTCAAAGCCTCCGTTCCCATATCTGAGCCAGGTTAATGTGTCGCCGGAAAAAGTTGTTTCCAGCAAAATGTTGGCATCGCCATATTCGCTTTCATTTGAATCTTCAAGTGTTAAAATAGTTCCACGATGGGTAAGTTTAACCATTTTTACGAAGTTTGGCGATTGCCTGGCCCATATTGTTTTACCGTTTTCATTTACCGCGAAAATCCCGGAGGGCATACTCATTTTGTTCAGCAACAACAACTTGCCATTCAGGTTACAGTTTCCTGTTATTTTAACCGTTGAAAATTCGCTCATCCAATCAGGACAGGCTTTTGTTTGAAAGTTCCCTTCGGAAAGAATGGTGTTATCACCGGAAATACTATAATAATAACTTGTTGCTGATTTTAAACCCGGTAAAACGATCTTGTCCTCTCCATCATGAATGGCTTTAGAAAAATTGAGTACAGGTAGTTGCTCTTCTTTATAAAACAATTGAACAGAAATATTCCTGTTCCCGCTTGATCGAAGTTGAAGTGCTGCGCTGAATGGCATAGTTTCATTTACAACAACTTTAGCGTCAAACCGGGGTTGTTCAACTTCTTTGGTGCATGAAGAAAGAATGAATAAAAATAGGACGAGATATTTTATTGTTGTTTGCATTTCCCCTTGTTGGTTCCTCCTTAAACAGTTTCCTGGTCAAACCGGTGTGGCAGGTGGTGTGAAATTGATGGTCTTAGGCCACCTGCCTAACCGGTACTAAGCTGATTATTTTATTGTTTGTCCCACCAAACGGGTTTTAACCAATCATCGGAACCTCCCAGCCTGTCAATGGCTTCCTGGTAGCTTTCAGGATTATTAATCGCCTCGAAATCGGGATAATAAAACCTGCGTGGGATAACACCGCCGGTACCACTTGAGTACCATTCAACCGACTCGAAAGGTTCTAATTCAGGATAACCGGAACGGCGGTAATCTGCATAGGCTTCTACACCATTCATATAAAAATTAACCCACATTTGCTCGTGTATTACACGCATATTATCGGGTGCCGAAGCTGGTAAGGGATTGGCATCAATAAAGCTGTTTACTTCATCTTCACTTATAACTGGGGCCCCGGGGTAAAGTGCACAGTGTGCCATTGATGCCTCAATTGCTTTTCTGTAGTGTTCTTCGGCATTTGTAGCACCCCAGTTTCGGATTGCTGCTTCTGCCAGCAGGAATTCCACTTCAGCATAAGTCATATGGAAAAACGGTGCATTTAATGCAGCTACATATTTGCTGGGCTGCATGTGCTTGCTGATATGCGGCACGTAGGCTATATAATTTCCTTCATCATCAACCAAATCGCCATAATCATTCCATTCGTTCCACCACATTGCACCATGGGTAATACCAAGTTGCAGGTATTCGGTAATATCCTGTCCGTACTCCGAACCATTTACCCCAAGGTAGGTTCCTCCATAGATTGGCAAACGCGGGTCGGCTGTGTTTTTCATAAAATTAACAAGTGTATTTGTTAAGCGGTAACCTTCCGAGTTTTCAGAGGCTTGAAAAACCTGTGACCTTCCGTTGCCCCGGTTTTCCCCTGCCTGGAAACTGTACTCACCGTGTTCCGTCATGCAAATATCGTCGTTGCTCTCCATAACGCCACCATTAATTGCCGCCTTAATCTGTGCCTCTGCTTCGGCAGGGGCCACTTTTACTAAACGGTATCCAAGGCGCATACGGAGCGAGTTTCCGAACTTTTTCCATTTTTCGGGCGAACCTCCGTAAAATAAGTCGCCGCGCACAACCGGTTTTGAAGTATCCAGCAGGTTTACTGCCTCATCAAGCTCTTTAAAGAAATCGGCATAAATATCTTCCTGCTTGTCATAGCGGGGTTGGAAAATATTATCTGTATAACCTTTCCCTGCATTAAAATACGGAATATCCCCGTACAAATCGGTGAGTTTTGCAAAAATGTAAACTTTCAGGATTTTAGCTGCCGCATGGGTATTTTGGTACTCTTCCATCCCTTTGGTGCGTTGGATCACGTCGATAACATTTTTCACATCGCGTGGGTATGATTCCTGCCAAAGGCTGAACCAGTGGTTGCGTTCAACAACACGGTACTGCCCACCATGCTGGCACCACCATGAACCGGAAAAATATTGTACCATGGGGCTGCATATGCCCAGTTCGTAGCGCCAGGTTTCTTCGCGGTTGCCGCTAAGGTCTAACTGTATTTTTGTTATTTGTGTCCCCGGATCAACCGAATTAAAAGCGTGTGGGTTGGTGTTTATGTCCTCAAAATCGTCGGTACATGCACCCCATGTTAATGCAACGATTATTGTCAGTAATTTGAATTTATTTATCGTTTTCATTATATGCCGTTTTTAGAATTTAATATTTAAGTTAATACCGTAATGACGACGGGTTGGCAGCGAACCATATTCAAGCCCTTGCCCGTTTCCGTTGTTGTAGGTCGATTCCGGGTCAATGTTGGGTACATTTTTGTATAGTGTAAACAGGTTCCGCCCAATAACCGATAGTGTTAAACTTTGTACAGGGGTATTCCCCAGCACACTTTTCGGGAAAGTGTACCCAAGGCTGATGTCACGGATTTTTATGTAGCTGGCATCGTAAACATTGGTTTCAGGAATATCGGTTGCAGCCTGGTTCCAATATTGTTGCGGATTGGTAATTATGTCGTTCGTTTCATAAGTTTCGTTACCATCTTCATCAACACTCACCAGTTTAACGCCTTTGCCAATGTAACCACCGTCAATTGGTAGTGGCACATGGTCTTCCGGTGCGCCGCCACCGTCTATCCAATCCTGACGGTCTTTCTCGTTGCGCGCCGCCCAGTCATTAAACCCTTCACGTCCACCAAAAGTATTTGCATGGGTTCCGCCAATTACCATCCCACGGTTGGTAATGGAATAGATATCGCCCCCCATGCGGATATCCAAAGATGTTTTCAGTGTGAAGTTTTTGTATGTGAACGTGTTAATTACACCTCCGGTCCAGTCAGGAAGGATGCTTCCAAGAGTAATGGGTGTGTCTGTTGACAGTGGCAAGCCCGATTCTGCATCGTGAACAATATTTCCCTGGGGGTCGCGTTTGTACCCGCGGCCTGTTATTTGCCCAAATTCCATATCTTCGAAAGCAACTACAGAGACCCCGGACCAACGTGCATTGGCAATGGTATAAGCATCTACATCTTTGTGCAGGCTAACTACTTTGTTCCATACCTTTGTGTAATTGAGGGTAATATCCCATTTAAAATTGCGGTCGAACGGGCGGGCTGTTAATTGCAATTCCAATCCTTTGTTTTCCAATGCCCCTGAATTTAGGATAGCATGTGTATAACCCGAAACTTCAGGTACTTCAACGCTAAGGATCTGGTCGTCGGTGGTTTGTTTGTAGTAGGTAGCATCCAGCCCGATTGCATTATTAAAAAAACGCAGGTCGGTACCAAATTCGTACGATGTGGTTGTTTGTGGCAACAAACCGGAATTTGGGATTACCGATTCGAAGATTTCGCCCATTGATATTCCTTTGAACGATTTTCCGGTTAAACGGTAGGTAAGGTTTAGGCGGTACGGATCAGTATCGCTACCCACCTGTGCCCATGAAGCACGAAGCTTACCGTAGGTTAACCAGGGCAAATCCAGGTCGGCAGCTTCCGTAAAAATAAAACTTCCTGAAACTGATGGATAGAAATAAGAATTATTATTGGACGGAAGCGTGGATGACCAGTCGTTACGTGCTGTTACATCTATAAACACAACGTTTTTGTAAGCTACCTGCCCAAATCCATATATGCTTTGAATTTCTTTTTGGTACAAAGCAGGCGAAACTTCGATATTTTTGAAGTTAATAATACTTGCAATGCCCGGCTCATCAATTTCAGAACCTGTAATTTCATTTATTGAATTAGAGCTTTTCATGATGTTTCCACCAATGCTTGCCGAGATATTCCAATCTTCATGAATAGCTTTATTAAAACTCAGCAAAGCTTCGTGGTTAACTTCCTGAACAATTGAATTGTTTTCGTAATATAAACCTCCTTGTTTGGTTGGTGTATTGTTATTGTAGAAGTTAGTGAATTTAAAATCGTAGCGGTCAATACCCGATTTCAGCCTAAGTTTAAGGTTTTGGTGCAGGTTAATGTTAAACGATACAAAACCTACAAAACGGTTCTTTTCACTCTTGTTAAAAGTTTCGTTGATGGTCCAGTATGGGTTTGCACGGTAAATGTTCCCTGTATAATCGATGTAGCGGCCATCTGCATCTTTATATGTTTTTAGCCATGTTTGGTCGAAATTAGGCACTATACCCACAAGCCCGTTACCGATGTTCGTTACATCGTCGGTCATTGCCGGGCGATTGTCCACTTCTTCGGTCATATAGCTTGCCTTGGCATCCAAATCAATCAGCTTGCCAAGTTTTGTTTTTCCCCTTAAATTGAATGAATTCCTTTCCAGTCCGCTTTCAGGGATAATGTCTTCATTGTTTACGTTTGAATAAGAAAAACGTACACTGCCGATTTCATTTCCCGATGAAAGGGCAATGCTGTTGCTTAAAGTACGCCCCACACGGAAGAAGTCCTGTATATTGTCTTTAACCAATCGGTAAGGATGCTCAATACCGTCACGTTGAAGGATGGTGATCGACGGGTCGAGTTTTGGTCCCCATGCCGAAGTAATGTTATTGGCAGGCTGCCCTTCGCGTGGAAGGATACCATTGCTCCCCTGTCCGTAAGTAGTTTGGTATTCGTCCAACTTTGTAGAAACAGCATCGAAGGTAGAGCTGGAGTTAAAGTCAATTCCAAGGCCTTCCCCTGTAGCTCCTGATTTAGTTGTAATAAGGATTACACCGTTCATTGCACGGCTTCCGTATAATGCCGAAGCGGATGCCCCTTTCAGTACCGAAATTGATTCGATATCTTCGGGGTTTAAGTCGGCAGTACCGTCCCCCAGGTCAAAACCGCCAAATTCTGAAGCTTGTCCCAGGGTTGAGTTTTCAACCGGTACACCGTCTATGACATACAATGGCTGGTTGTTGCCATCCAGCTCACTTATGCCACGTATGACCACGCGTTTTGAACCCGACGGGCCAGCGGTAGTTTGGGTAATGTCAACCCCGGCAACTTTTCCCGCGAGGCTTGCAATGGCATTCATTTCACCATTTTTTGAAATATCATCGGCTTTTACTTCGGTAACGGAATACCCTAAAGCTTTTTTCTCGCGTTTTATGCCGAGTGCTGTTACCACAACCTCTTCCAGCCCACGAATGTCTTCTTCAAGGATAATGTTGATTACTGTTTTATCGCTTACTTTAACTTCCTGAGATTTAAATCCAAGGAAGCTAAAGACCAGTATGTCGTTTGCATTTACTTCTATAATGTATTCGCCTGAGAAGTTTGTTGCTGTTCCGGCTGTTGTGCCTTTCACCACCACATTAACCCCGGGAAGTGGCTTCCCATCTTCAGTGGATATAATGCCTTGCACGGTTTTAATTTCCTGTGCATAGCTATATGATGAGAGTAAAAAAGTACAAACAGCAACAAGGCATACAAGCCTTAACACCCTTTTAAATATGCTGTTTCCCAAATCTGGAATTTGTTTTGTTTCGTTTCTTTTCATTTGATTTGTTTTTAGGTTTGCATAGATTTTGAATTGGATTTGTGCAACAAAATAAGTTAATTTATTATTTTTATGCAAGCGATTGCTCATTTTTTATGTTTTTGTGCAATAAAAATGAATAAAGTTCGAATGTTTTTTCAGTAAGAAATATGTTAAAACCCCATACTGGTAGGATGGGACAAGTTGTGCAATGGGTATTAATTATAAATTCATTTAAGCATGTCAGATTCTCTTCGGACTTTTTAATGAATGATTTTGGTGCTTTGGGAAAGTTTATGAATGTTCAAAAACAAAATCGTAAATTTAAAATGTAAATGCGATAATACAAGTTCTTAATAATATTGTGGAGCAGAATCATCGCTCTATCAGTTTCCGAATTCAAAATATGCCTGAATGTAGGTCATTTGCGTCTGCTCAAATCACACTTTTAGAAATAGAAATAAAGCATCAATAAGATAATTCTTTTACACAGATAAATTGAAAGGGCTTGCAGTTTGCAGGCTCTTTTAGGTTAAAAGAATATCCTTTCAAAGCATTAAATAAGTCGGTTTATAGTGCCAAAAAGTGCAAAATAAAATCAGATTGTGTATTGATATAATTATTGAATTATTTGATCTTGCATGGTTCTCACTAATAAGATTAGAAGTTCATAGGACTTTTCGTGCATATGTGATTTGATTTCAAACTAGAGAAGACAAATATGGAAGGAAGAAGATCAAATGACGAAATTTTTTTAATAATCGGATTAAAGAAAAATGATCATCGATCTTTTCAGAAATTATTCGAGCTATACAGTAATCCATTATTTCAATTTTCACTGAGTTATTTAAAATCGAAAGAAGTTGCCGAGGATGTTGTTCAGGAAGTATTTCTTAAGATATGGAAAAACAGGAAAAAATTGAAAACCACTACCTCTTTTCAGTCCTATTTATTTACGATTGCCCTAAATACAATTAGAAAACATTTTAACAAAGTGTCTAAACAGAATGAAATTAAGCACGACATTCTTAAGGAATTCTCAAATAATAAATTAGAATTTGATGATCAATCAGACTTCCAATTGCTGGTTGATAAGCTAAGTGAATTGATTAGCCTGATGCCAGAAAAACGCAAGCAGGTTTTCATGAAAAAGAAATTTGAAGAAAAATCTTTGAAAGAGATTTCTGCAGAACTTTCAATTACCACGAAAACTGTTGAATACCACATAACTGAAGCAATGAGGTTTCTTAAAAATGGGTTTGAGAAGCTTCAGGTTGAAGGCATAATATTCTTCACTCTTTTTGTTCAAAAATAAAATTTCTAAAAAAAAATCAAATTTAGCCTAGGGATATTCGATATACCTGGATATAACGGGTGTAAATTTTAGAAACAATCAGTTAGGTTCTTTTTAATAAGTTTTTGGTTTAATTAAGATGGAGGAGGTTTTCTTTCTCCTTTTTTAACTTATAAAAAATGAATAACAAAATTGACGATAGTACAATCCTAAATTTTCTGAAAGGAAGATATTCCTACAACGAATATTTAAAAGTTAAAAAGTGGTTTGATACTGCTGGTGATGACGATGCTGTGAAAGAGTTGTTGGTTTCTCAGTGGGACGAAATTAATGCGAAGAAAGAGGGGGATAATGAATCACTAAACAATATTTTTCAAAAGATTCAGTATACCATACTCCTTGACGAAAAGAATAATTCAGAAAAGAAAGTTTTTTGGAGATTTTACAGGCAAGTAGCCGCCATATTGCTCATTCCGGTGCTTATATTCTCGTTTTGGTTTAATATGAACTCGGATTTTGGATTCAAAAGTTCGTCAACAAGTATGTCTCAACAATTAATAGAAGTTGAAGCTCCGGAAGGTTCCCGCGTTAATTTTCTTTTACCGGATAGTTCTGAAGTTTGGTTAAATAGTGGATCCAAATTAGAATATCCACCAGTTTTCCAGTCAAAAAGAGAAGTGATATTAACCGGAGAGGCTTATTTTGAAGTTAAGCATCTTGAGAAATCGGCGTTTACAGTTAGCGTAAAAGATATGGATGTAGAAGTGCTTGGTACCAAGTTTAATGTATCAGCATACGATGATGATCCATTTTCCTATGTTGTATTAAATGAAGGGAAAGTTGAAGTAAACGGGAAAGTCGGAGTTTTTAATCGTACACTTTTACCAAATGAGAAGATTACATTTGATCGTAAGGGGGAAACCCTGAAGCTTGAAGATGTCAATGCTCATTCATATTCAGCATGGAAAGACGGCCTTTTAGTGCTTGATAATGAAACACTGGAAGATGTCGCTTTGCGTCTCGAGCGGTGGTATAATGCCGAAATCATTATTCAGGATGAAGTCCTTAAGAAATACAGGTTCAAAGCAACATTCAGGGATGAACCACTTGAAGAAGTGCTTAAGCTAATTGGAAAAACAACTGCAATAACATATGAAATTGAAAGAAGGACTATAAATAAGAATGGAGTATTAACCAAAAGAAAAGTACAAATGAAAATGAGATAGTTATTTAATGCAAAGCAGGAAAGTGATTCCAGCACTTTCCCGCATTATTGCAGTGCGAAATCTATAAATATTATTCACACTCTAACAATGTAAATTTATGAAAAAAATTCGAAATCGAAAGGCTTCGGAAGGTTATCCGTGTAGGGATTCTTTAGCCTTAAAAAAACTTTTCAGAATGGCACGATTTACTGTATTTTGTTTTTTTATATGCCTGACCCAGGTAATGGCCCTGGAGTCATATTCGCAAAAAACAAGACTGTCATTGACTGTAAATAACAAAAGTCTTGAAAATGTGCTTGAAACGATAGAAGACAAAACAGAGTATTTTTTCCTTTATAACAGGGATTTGATTGATGTTGAGCAAAAGGTAGACATCGATGTTGAGAACAAATCAATTAAGCTGGTATTGGATGATTTGTTGAAAGATAAAGACATCAATTATTCGGTTTATGACCGCCAAATTGTTTTGACCAGCACAAAGGCTGTTTTAGGGATGTCTCAACAATTAATTAGTATTAAGGGGATGGTTTCGAATACAAACGGAGGACCGATTCCCGGAGTTACTGTATTTGTTAAAGGGACAACCCAAGGGACAACAACAGACGTAGATGGAAATTATTCCATTCGTTCAGTTCCTGCAGATGCCGTATTGGTTTTTTCTTTTGTTGGAATGAAAACAAAAGAAATTGTTGTTGCGGGGCAAACACAAATCAATGTAAGCCTGGATGAAGAAACGATTGGCCTGAATGAAGTGGTTGCAATCGGTTATGGAACACAGAGGCGTAGAGAAGTATCGGGTTCCGTGGCATCGGTTAAAATTGAAGACCTGAAAGAGCGGCCTGTTGCAACTATATTGCAAAAAATGCAGGGACAAGTAGCAGGTGTTCAAATTAATCAAACCACTGGGATCCCCGGAGGTGGGACGTCAATTCGAATAAGGGGGGCGGCATCTGTTTCTGCAAGTAACCGACCTTTATATGTTGTTGACGGATTCCCTATTGTTGGAAGTTTAAATAGCATAAACCCCAATGAGATAGAAGATATATCTATTTTAAAAGGTACTGCAGCTTCTTCACTTTATGGTTCCAGGGCAGCTAATGGCGTGGTATTGATTACGACAAAACAGGCAAAAGAAGGAAACCCGGTTAAATTGGAAGTTGATTTGACTGCTGGTGTTGGTTTCGTCCCGGAAAACCTAAAGCCAGATGTTCTTGATGCCAAGGGATTTGTGACCCATCTGCACTATCTTTGGGAAGATCGGGTTAAATATCAAGGGTACAGCCCGGACGCTATCCCTGAAATTTTCAGGGACCCGGATGCATACAGTGGACCGGACACTGATTGGTACGACGAATTATTGCGTACTTCAGAGTACCGTAATGTTAATGTTACCTTATCCAGTGGAACAGGCAAGGTCAGGACTTCGAATGTTGCTTCAATCCACGATGAGAAGGGTACTGTACTAAATACCAAATATCAACGTTTTTCGTTACGTTCAAACAATGTATTTGAAGTAAACGATAATTTAAGTGCCGGAATTAATATAGCACCGACTTTTATTTTGCGTGACGGCAGCACAACGGATGGTGCATATAATATCCTGTTTAATGCAATTACGACCCCTCCGATTTTCGACCCGGATGAATTAGGCCCTGATGGGGAAATTGTAGGTTCTTTCCCTAATAATTACTCACCAATATGGCGATTGCCTAATCCTAAAAAACGATTGCTGGAGACTACCAATGTTAGTAAAACCATTCGCCTGTTAGCCAATGCATTTGTTAAAGTTAAATTTTTAAAGGATTTTGAATTTAGCAGTAACTTTTCGGGAGATATAACAGCTTCGCAACACCGGATTTATAATCCATCAGATGTTGGTTCACATGCCTGGGCACCTCCTCCACGGGTTGCATCAGCTTCAGAAAGCAGGGTTACAGAAGGTTCATGGGCCTGGGAGAATATGTTGCGATATAAGAAAACAATAAATGAAAACCATCATATTGAGGCATTGGCGGTTTATTCCAGCCAGGAATACAAATGGGACAGGTTGCGCGGTTTTAGTGATACATTTGCAGATGATGAAATAACCTATGTGGGATCAGGAACGAATAAAACGACTGATACCGGGGTTACTGCGTGGTCATTAGCTTCTGCTTTGGGTAGGGTAAACTATAATTACAAGGGGAAATATTTACTTTCAGCGGCATTCCGCAGGGACGGTAGTTCCCGTTTTGGGGAAGATAACCGTTGGGGGACTTTCCCATCTGTTTCACTTGGATGGATTTTGTCAGAGGAAGAGTTTATGAAAAATTTCCCTGCCGTTAGCTTCATGAAAATAAGGGCTGAACGAGGAAAGAGTGGAAACTTTTCCATTGGAAATTATACACATTTGGGAGGTGTTGCCGGTGTGAATTATGTGATTGATGGATCTGTTGTTGAAGGGAGGAGACAAAATTCTCTCGGTAATTCATCGTTGACATGGGAAACCACTGTTGGAACAGGAGTTGGACTTGACCTTGGTTTGTTAAATGACCGGTTTACCTTCACCTTTGATTATTACCGGAAAAATACCGATGGACTTTTGTATCAGATCAATATTCCGAGGGGAACTGGTTTTAGCGATATTCGAAGTAATATTGGTGAATTCAGGTTTTGGGGTTATGAATTCAGTGCAACCTCCAGAAATTTGGTTGGAGATTTTAAATGGACGACCAGTTTTAACATATCTTTTGACCGGAATAAAACCATAAAACTTGGAACCAATAATGCGCACATTGGAGGAGGTGGCGGTTATTCTGGCCAGCAGACAAATAAAACAGAAGTTGGCCAGCCTGTCGGACAGTTTTGGGGATGGGTTTTTGATGGAGTTTATGATAATCAGGAAGAACTTGATTCAGAACCTAAGGGATCATGGAATGAAGTTGGTAGTGCAAAGTTTTTAGATTTGGATGGTGACGGAATTGTAGAGGATAATGAAGATGACAGGACATTCTTGGGTAATCCACAGCCTGACTTTATCTTTGGTATGACCAATGATTTTTCATACAAAAACTGGGATCTTAGTATTTCAATCGCAGGCTCGTATGGAAATGAAATGATGTACGGTTTTTATGAATGGACTACATTACTGGAAGGCCTTTTCAATGTAGAAAAATGGATGCTGGACAGGTGGCGGTCTCCGGAAAACCCCGGAAGTGGAAGAGTTCCAGGCACTGCCACCGGAAGAACAGACCTTTTCCGTAGAATTCACAGTGGTAATATTTCAGATGGCTCCTATCTGGCTATCAAAAATATCTCGCTCGGGTATGATCTTCCAGGTTTTTACAAGATTATTAAAAAGGCCCGTGTCTATGCAAGCGTCCAGAATGCTTATGTATTCACAAACTATCCCGGCGTAAATCCTGAGGCAACCAACCTAAATGGAATACCGAATGGTATTGACGGGGGAAATTATCCTATACCAAGGACTTATGTATTAGGACTTAACGTGACATTTTAAAACATTGAGATATGAAAAGTATAAAAAATATATTGATACTGGTTACACTGATCTTAGTTTCATGCTCCGAAGATTTTCTGTCTTTATCACCCGAGGACCAAATTACATCAGGGAATTTTTATAAAACGAAAGAACACTTTGAACAAGCCCTGAATGCAACATACGGCACTTTCAGGGGGGTATTTAACGCTAATCATTCCTGGATGTTTGGGGAGCAAATGTCAGATAATTGTCATTTTATATTTAATTCTCAAAACAGGCCAGTTAGTATAACAGATAAAGAATTAGCTGACCAGTTCCTGCTAAATGATGCGATGGGAGATGTCGCGGACAAGTATAATTCATTATATTCGACCATTTCTTCGGCAAATTTTATTATAGCAGAAAGTGCAGAGGTTGGACTTGAGGAAAATGAAATTAATTCAATAACAGGGCAGGCTAAATTTATACGTGCCTATTGCTATTTTGATTTGGTCCGTTTCTTTGGGGCAGTCCCCCTCTATCTTGAACCAGTGAAGAGCGAGGATAACGCATTTCTTCCCCGAAGTCCTGTTAATGATGTGTATCAACAGATTATTGCAGATGCCTCGGATGCTGCAAGTAAATTGGATGCACCTACTTTCCCTCAAAAAGGATACGCCAGCAAGTCATCTGCCAGGATGTTACTGGGGGATGTTTATTTAACTTTGAAGCAATATGAACTTGCATTAGCGGAATTTCAGGCAATAACCACCTATGGTCATGATTTATTGTCCGATTATGCCTCAGTCTATGAGCTGTCAAACAAAAACAGTATTGAATCGATTTTTGAAATTCAGCATCTTAAAACCCCTGGATTGGGGCAGGCGAATAGCAATACATATCGTCTTTTACCATCAGCCTTAAGTTTAGAGCTAATAGTTGGATTTTCTCCTTCACCTAATAATATCGACGGGGGTTTTTGCATGCCAACCTCAGAAATGATAGCAACATATGAAGATGGGGATGAAAGGTTACCTGCTTCCATTGCAGTCGCGGAAGGAACCGGTATTGCTCCAATAAATTTTTCAATTGAAGCTATAAAAAGCCCTGTAAGCTATACAACCCCTGAAGGCAAGTCATCATATCCATATGTAAAAAAATATGTGCATGAACATGATGTAATTAATCAGGTGGATGACAATGTCCCAGTGTACCGTTATTCGGAAGCTCTGCTTTCTTTAGCAGAAACATTGAATGAACTAAACAGACCTTCAGAAGCATTGCCTTATTTAAATGAAGTGAGGCAAAGGGCCGGATTGGCAGATGTTACAGAGACATCACAAGCGGCACTCCGCGATATTATACTACATGAAAAGCGAGTGGAGTTGGCTTTTGAAAATAAAAGATGGTTAGATCTGGTACGAACAGATAAAGCTATAGATGTTTTGACAGCCTATGGTGAATTCATTAAAGCCAATTTTGAAACGGGTGGATATGTTTTATCAAATGGATATCAAATAAATCAGAATAAATTATTATTGCCCATTCCGGAAAGGGAAATCCGGATCGGTAACCTGGAACAAAATCCAGGCTACGAATAAAAATTAAGTTTTGTTCTATACTTAATCGTACTGCAGATTTTTTCTGCGGTACGGTTTTTTCTGTTGTAAGAAACAAGTTTTAAAAGGCTTGTTGAATAATGTCGTTAGTGATTATGAACTTGTTTAAAGTTAGAAACTGAAAGTGGCTGTAATCGTATGAAATAGTGCTATTTGCTAATGTCATGAATGGTGACACTTTTTTTCAACTAACTCACCCTGATTGCGATCCCGATAACCATCGGGACACAATCGTCCCT
>JANQII010000323.1 GCA_028282195.1 Prolixibacteraceae bacterium | reverse complement strand
TGCTTTCTTGCCTCCTCCCATTTAATATACTAAACTACAAAATCAGTAATTAAATGGGTCTTTAATATTTTTTAATACAAACGTACGAGACGCGAACAGAGATCAATACAGATTAACACCATAAACCATTGAAAAACAATTTATTGAATCCAAAACTCACGTTATGAATACTATTTTTTTGTATCTTTAAACCATAAAATACTGAAAATGAACCAGTGAGAGACTAAAACGAGACCTCTCGATTTGTTAAAAAATAAAACACTGATAATAAGTGCATTATAAAGATAGTTCGATTCCCACTCCGGGTACAAGAAGCCTTCAGGTTTTTAAGTCTGAGGGCTTCTTTTTTTATATTAATATTTAATGAAAGGGCCGGAGAAGAAATCCCGGCCCGAAATGCTTGTGCGCTTAAGAGTGGAATGAAAGAGAAAAATTAAACTGGTTTTAATTATACGTGAAAACTTCATCAGACTTGAAGTATTTCAAAGTTAAACCAAAACCGTTTCTCAATCATAATATTTTCAATACTATTATATGAACATACCCATATTTAAAGGGAACCCCCCCTTTTTTCTCATGAACGTATGCTTTTTTATATAATATTGTTAAAAAGAACATGTGCTTCAAAAAAAAGAATCATTTAAAATTTCACATTAACTCCAATTCCAAAAAGCTCTTTAAACTGAATTCTTGGGCCAACTTCATCAACTGTTCCATCATTGCCTTTATCAATCTGAATATCAACGTCATCATCATAAATGAGGTTGGTAATCAGATTGGCAGATAGATATTCATTAATCTTCATATTAATTAACACATCCCAGTGAATATCGATGTTTTCAGGCTTATTAAGATAATTTGAGAAAAAGTCAACTTTTGTTTCTAAGCTTACATTTTTTACAATCTCCTGTTTCAATTGAGCTTTCACAAAAGCTCCTAACTCTGATCGGCTTTTTTTACCCGGATCAACTCCAAATGCTCCAGCATCAGAAAGTACATCATCAGTCACAACTGTCATCTTTCCTGTAAGGGGTGATGCAAAAATTGAAAACTGCTCACTGGGTTTATAGTCAAAACCCAATGCTAATGTAAAATAGCCTGGTGCTAAAAATTTCGAAATTTCATTCTCGCGATCCGGATAATTATAGCCATTTGCAAATTGGGACCTGAAATTGAATAAAGCAGTATAGTAGATTTTTCCTTTCGATTTCACCCCAAACTTGGAGCTAAAGTCAATCTTATCATCTGTTTTAACCGGCTTATCTCCATTTTCTTTTAACAAGCCATATCCTAAATCTAAAGCATTTTCCCAGCTTATATGGTCTTTCTGGTAATTGGCATATGAGTTAAAAAGAAAAGAGCCTGAAGCAGAGCTTTTTCCTCCGGCAGCCCAGTTTGATAAAGAAACCTGTGAAAAATTGATCGATGTTGTTCCTCCAAACTTCCAAACTTCCAAACTTTAGTACTGTCAGCAGCTTCCTGAGAGAGAGCGACCAGAGGAAGTAAGAAGAAAAATAGTACTATTTTTTTCATATTTATTGATTTTGAACGTACACATCCATTTGTGGAAATGGAATGCTTAATCCAGCTTTAGGGAACTCTTTATAAACTTTTTCCTGCATGTCGAAGTGTACTCCCCAATAATCAGATGCTTTCGTCCAAACGCGTACAGTAATATTAACAGAGCTATCTGCCAATTCGCCAAGAGCGATGAAAGTTGCCGGATCTTTCAGGATTCTGCTATCAGCATTAATCAAGGATTGAATAAGTTCTTTTGCTTTATCATAGTCATCACCATATGCGATACCAAATGAAAAATCAACCCTTCTGGTTTCTTCTGCAGAATAATTAACCATTGACCCGGTTGATAGTCCTCCGTTTGGAATAATAATGGTTTTGTTGTCAGGTGTTTTCAGTATGGTATTAAAGATTTGAATCTCAGCTACTGAACCAGCATATCCTTGAGCTTCAATGTAATCACCTATTTTGAAAGGTTTAAAGATTAAAATCATCACACCGCCTGCAAAGTTCTGAAGAGTTCCCGATAATGCCATACCAACGGCTAAACCAGCCGCACCTAAAAGAGCAACAAATGAGGTCATCTGAATTCCCATCATACTAATAACAGAAATCAGCAACATTACCTTCAATAAAATGCGTACAAGATTTTTTAAAAATCCATGTAGCGATTCATCCCAATCTCTCTTTATCATTAACCGCCCGAAAGCTTTTGTAATCATGCTAATTATCCACAAACCAATAATTAGGGTTATTAATGCGGATACAAGTTTTAGTCCGTAACTGACAGCCAGGTCAGTTATCCAGCTAGCAAAATTCTCAATGGTTTCCATTTTTATATTGTTTAGAATATTATATGAGATATAACACTACTTTAAAACATAAGTTCTTTGAAAAATTCTTTATAAATAAAAAAAGCACCCTTTTGAGGATGCTTTTCTGAACTAACTATGTTAAACTATGCTATACTCTTTACAAGTTCAAGCGAGTCCCGAACCTGATAAAGTCTTGATATCTCTTCATCATTTACAGAGATATTAAACGTGTTTTCCAAATAGAAAATGAACAATGTCCAATCAAGTTGATCAAAATTTAAATCTTCATTGAAAGAAGCATCTAATTCAATTTCATTTCTTGGTACACCAGTTTTCCTTAGAACACGATAAAGCGTTCTTCTCATCGTTTTGTTTTCCATGACTTTGTAGTTTTCATTGTTACCAAATTCATTTGGTAGCAGAACAGTGCAAAAATAAAAATCGAACAAATTAATAAACAGTTCAAAGATTAAAAAAGTTTCAAACTTTAACAATTAATTTAGATTGAAACTACTTATTACAGAGCATTGAATTAAGAAAAGGTTGCAAAAGTGGGGAAGAAATGTATTAATCGTTTTTTAATATGCTGTATATTTCCAAATCGAGATATCCGGAATGATGCTTTTCTCCAGCTCTTTCAACTCCTTCAAAAGCGAAACCAAGGCGTTTGGGAATTGCTGAACTTTTGGTGTTGCCAACTGCGCACTTAATTTGAATACGATTCATGTTCATTTGTGAAAAAGCATAATCTACAAGCTCTTTAACTGAACGTGTAATAATCCCTTTTCCACTCATATTTTCGACAAGCCAATAACCAATTTCAGTTTTTAAGTTAACCCGATCGGTGTCTTTATATCCAATTAACCCTGCAAAATGTTCTTTATACCAAATTAGAAAAACATCATCACGATTATTGCTTGAAGAGCCTGTTACTGATTGGATAAAAGCTTCGGTATCTGCTTGTGAGTGGGTGTCTTGCACAAAAGGTAACCACGGGGAAAGAAATTCCCGATTTTGATCAATCGCCTGGAAAATCAAAAAGGCATGGGTAATATTTAAACGCTCAAGCTTAATATGTGAACTGACAATCAGCATAAACCTTAGTCCAGAAAAGTTTTATAATTAATCCAGTTAATTGAAAATACCTTTTGAGAATACGAGCTTGTTTTTTCTGTTGAAAAAACCAAAGTACTATCATTTATAAAACAAATCCCTTCTGTTTGTGAACCTGCGATAGTTTTCAAATCAAGGTATACAGCTTTTTCACTAAATATGTTAGCTGGATCAAATTTAAAGAGGTAGATAAATGGCACTGAATCTAAGTAACCAATTAATGAAAAGTATTTTTCATCCGAACTCAAAGCAGCCCCGGTTATTAGTCCTCTTACATCGAATCTGCCTTCAGGTTTAAGTTCATATTCTCCGGGTTTCTTCGGCAACTTATAAAGTTCAGTATTAAAAGTTGCCCAATCTTTTGAAAATAGATAGAGGTGATCTTTATATGAAAACATGGCTTCACAGTCAAATTGGTGGGCATGATTTCTTGGGAAAAAGTTCTTCTGTAACGCATATGAAAATTTGATCTTTTTAGCTTTGACCTTTAATTTTTCCTTATCGTCATACAGTTTCTTTTTTGAAATTCGGAAAACTTTAAGGTCTTTTCGAATACCAAGGTTGTTGCCAAAATCACCTACATAAATGTATTTATCATCCTGGGTCATTGCTTCCCAGTCAGTATTTTTAGCATCATCAAGCTCAACCGTAATCCGAATGTCACCATCTGCGTCTAAAGCATAAATTTCATCTTTATTGCCACCATCATTCACAGACCATAGCCTGTTATCGAACCAAATTAATCCGGAAGTTTCATTGAGTTTACCATCAATCTTTCCAATAAATACTTCAGGTTTACAATCAATAACTTTAACGTTTTCCCCAAGATTCTTTTTTGAGCAAGATTGAAAAACACAGCCTAAAACAAAGGCCATTAGTAAAAATATATGTCGAATCTTTTTCATAATTAATCCAGGTATTTTTGATAGTCTGACCAGCTAAATTCGTAAACTTTTTGATAAAAATTGTCCCTTTTTTCAGAAGAAAAAGAAAGTGTATTATTGTTTACAAAGGAGATTCCTTCTGTTTGATTTCCCTTTAATGATACAAGATTCAGGAAAACAACTTTATCCCCGAAAGTATTGTCAGAATTATAATTAAATAAGAAAATAAATGGTTTTAAGTCGTCAGGACTAAAAAGTGAAAATGAATAGCCCAATAATGTGAGATACTTACTGTCAGGACTCAAGTCTGCCCCTGTAATTAACCCAGTAACATCATAGCTGTCTGATGGGTCAAGTATATAGTCACCAGTGACTTTAGGCAATTTATAGACTGTAGTTTTAAAATTCTTCCAATCTTTAGAAAAGAGAATAATCTCATTTTGTGTCGCCACCATTGCTTCGCAGTCGAATGAATGCTGGTAACCGGGTCCGTTAAAATCCGTTTGATTGGAATAGGAGAATCTTATTTCTTCAGCAGTAACTAAAATGTAACTTTCAGTTGTCTGAAGACTTTCTTTTGCAATTTTAAAAACCTTTAAGTCAGTACGATCACCCGCGTTATTTCCGAAGTCGCCTATGTAAATAAAATCATCATCCTGAGCCAGGGCTTCCCAGTCTATATTCGTAGCTCCTTCTATTTCAACCGTTAATGAGATATTTCCATTAGGGTCTAATGCATAAATTTCATTGTTGCCAGCTCCGTCATTATGCGTCCATATTTTATTATTAAACCAAATAAGCCCGGAAGTTTCATTTAACTGATTATCCAAACTTTTTTCAATGATTCCTGAATCAATATCAAAATCAACTCTTTTATTTTCTTCATTATCATCTCCTGAAAATAAGTCACAGGAAGTAACTAAAATCAAAAAAAATATGGCTGTTACCTGGTATTTCATGGCAAAATTTTTGTCCAAAATACGATTTTTAACCGATACTCAAATGAACTACCCCGCTTTAAGCAGTCGGGGTATGAACTAAGGAATTATTATATTATCGTCCAGGGACGAAGAATAAAACCCAAAGATCCCGGTCGCAGGGCTGACCGGGATCAGTTCGACTTAGATAATTTCAGTTCCCCGTCAACTGACGGATCCTGAAATCATAGTCTCACTGATTTAACTGAATATCATCAATTTTTAACAACTGACAGAATGTTTATATTTGTGCAAAAGCAAAATTTTTTTAGAACGGATGAAACAGATAGTTACATTTTTTTTATTTACCACACTATTCTTTAGTTTTTCATGTGGTCAGGCGGAAAAGAAAAATTCGGATACCCTTGTTAAAATTGAAACAGAGTTTGGAGATGTTTTGATTAAACTTTACGATAAAACTCCATTACACAGGGATAATTTTTTGAAGTTGGCTAAAGAAGGTTTTTATGACGGGTTACTTTTTCATCGTGTTATCAAAGGCTTTATGGTTCAGGGAGGCGACCCAGAGTCAAAAGATGCAGAACCAAATATACGTCTGGGAGGGGGTGATCCCGGATATACTATTCCTGCTGAGTTTGATTCAACTCTTTTTCATAAGAGAGGAGCACTTGCTGCAGCCAGGCAAGGTGATCAGCAAAATCCTGAAAAGCGATCATCCGGTTCCCAGTTTTATATTGTACAAGGAAGAACTTTTTCGACAGATGAGCTTGATGAGATGACCAATAAAATGAATATCCAGCGGGCACAATCAGTTTTGCGTAAACACTTTATAAAGCATCAGGAGGAACTTAATAAGCTTCGTTCTGAAGGCAAAGAAGAAGAATTTCAGCTTAGAATGGCTGAGCTACGAGAGCTTGCAGATGCTGAAATTAGCAAATTGCCACCATTGAAAATTAGTGACAAGAAAAAGGAAATCTACACAACTATTGGAGGATATCCTTCATTAGATGATAATTATACAGTTTTTGGAGAGGTTGTTGAGGGACTTGATGTAATTGATCAGATTGCAGCTGTTGAAACCGATCAGTATGACCGGCCACTGACAAATTTGAAAATGAAAGTGAAAGTAGTTGATTAGTGAAACGAATTTTCATCATAGGAATTTTAACTTTCCTGGTTTCTTTTTCAGTAAATAGCCAGAACCGTATTGTTGAGGTTAAAACAAACCTGGGGACAATGAAATTCCGATTATACAATGACACGCCTAAACACAGGGATGCATTTGTAAGATTGGCAAATCAGGGTTACTATGATGAAACTCTTTTCTATCGTGTCATCCAGAACTTTTTAATTCAGGGTGGATCAAAATCTTCAAAAAATGCCCCCAAAGGGAAACGGATTGGTTATGGTGACCCGGAGCACACCGTCGATGATGAAATTCTTTCTCATTACCACCATAAAAAAGGGGCACTTTGCGCCCCTCGTCAACCGGATGAAGTAAACCCGTTTAAGCAGTCGGATATTTCTCAATTCTATATTGTGAAAGGGCAGGTTTTTACGAATGGCGCACTGGACACTTTGGAATTATCCGTTAATCGACCTATCCGAAAAGAAATTACAAGAGAAATTTATACCCCGGACATTCGTGAAAAACTGAAAAAACTTAAAGCAGAAAAGAAAGTTAACGAATTCAGGGAGATCGCCGAAAAGGTAAAAAAAGATATTAATAGTCGTTTCAATCTGCACCCTGATGTTTTGGAATACAGCCCGGAACAACGACAATCTTACACTACGGTTGGCGGATATCCGGATTTGGATGGCAAATACACCATTTTTGGAGAGTGTATTTCCGGTTTTGAAGTAATCGATAAAATTGCTGCTCTTAAAACGGATGGTAATAACCGCCCGCATACTGATGTTAAAATAACCGTTAATGTAATTCAATGATCAGCTGGAAATCATATCAATGGTTATTCATCCTTATAATTCTGATTGGTTTTGGCTGTTCCAATTCTGAAAAAGGAAAACCAGGCTCTTCTACTAAAACTAAAAAAGAAGAAACCCAGGAAGAAAACACGAAATCGTATATAGGCTTTATTCCTTCAATTGTAAAATTTGAAAGCTTTGACCAAGGCCGGTTTCTGGAAACTGAAACTGCCTTTTTTGTTGAAAAAGATATGGTGGTTTGCCGGCTTTCAAAATTGAGAGAAGCGACAGGTATTTTAATTACGCCACTAGATGAAAACAAGAAATATAAAGTTTCCGGCTATGTAGCTGTTGATAGAATTAATGACCTGGTACTTTTAAAAGTTGAAGGCATTGAACGAGAGCCGATACAGCTTTTTAGAGGTATAGCCCCCATTTCAGCGAAAACAATTTACTTAACCAAACCGCGAAGCAATACCTTGCCACTGCACAAAGGGAAAGTTTTAAGCTATGCCAATTTTAATGGAACAAAACGATACAAAATCAGTAATAAGTTTCTGAGTAAAACGTTCGGAACACCAGTTTTTGTTTCAACACAAAAGGCAATTGGTTTAGCTTTTTCTGAAGTTGTTGATTATGAAGCTCAGTATTTTGCCATCCCATCCCATTTTATAATTGACTTACTCGCTAAAAAAGGCGAACCCCAAAAGCTTGAAAATCTTAAAACCAGTGCTAACAAAGCCCTTTCAGAAGCGAATAGCAAGATAAAAGGCTTGCTGATTAAGACTGATGTTGGAGATATTAAAATCCGGTTATTCAATGAAACCCCTGTTTACCGCGACAACTTTATTCGCCTGGTTCGTGAAGGGTATTATGACAGCCTCCTGGTTCATCGCATTATTAAAGATTTTTGTGTTCAAAGTGGAGCTGCCGATACACGCTATGCCGGTCCTGATGATATTGTTGGATGGAAAGGACCTGGTTATAGTTTGCCGGCACACATCGTACCTAAATTCTTCCATAAACGGGGGATGATTGGCTCGCCAAGAAAACCTGACCGGCAAAACAGCAAACGTCGTTCAGATGGATCTCAGTTTTATATTGTTACCGGTAGGACTTATTCAGATGCCGAGCTTGATGAAATTGAAGCAGAAAACAGTTATAAATTTTCTTCCAGGCAGCGGCAGGTTTACAAAACAGTAGGCGGAGCACCACATATTGATGGCACTTATACCATTTTTGGAGAGGTGATTCAGGGTATGGCCGTTGCAGATCAACTGGCACGGGTTCCGGTGAATAGTGATTTCCGCCCGCAAAAAGATATACGGGTTCAAAAGATATTGATTTTAGAATAGAAGAAGGGGAGAATTTGAGAATGTGGGAAAATGTGAAGATTATGTTGTCTCATAACTCCCGTTTGCTATAAAATCCTATTGCATAATCATATTTTCAGTCGAATGATTATCTTTGTGCTTCGATTTAACAGCCTGTAAAGATGTTAGAAAAAATAGAACAGCTTAAAAGAGAGATTGAAGCTTTAACTGCTTCTACCAAAGAGGAAGTGGAAGAGCTTCGGATAAAGTACATCAGCAAAAAAGGCCTGGTAAGCCAGTTGTTTGCTGACTTTAAAAATGTACCTGCTGATCGGAAAAAAGCTGTTGGACAATCAATCAACGTACTAAAGAATTTTGCACTTGATAAAATAAATAGTTTAAAAGATACTTTTGAAAACGGTGAGCAAAAAAAGTCTGGGCAAGACTTGACTATGCCAGGTGAGCCAATGCGATTGGGAACCCGTCACCCGCTTTCAATTGTTCGGAATGAAATCGTTGACATTTTTGCACGTCTTGGTTTTACGGTTGCTGAAGGCCCGGAAATTGAAGATGACTGGCATGTGTTTTCAGCATTGAACTTCCCGCCGGAGCATCCTGCACGTGATATGCAAGATACCTTCTTTATTCAGAAAGATCCGGATGTGTTGTTACGTACCCACACTTCAAGTGTGCAGGCCAGGGTAATGGAAAAAACCCAGCCACCAATTCGTGCGATATTTCCAGGACGCGTTTTCCGTAACGAAGCTATTTCGGCTCGTTCACATTGTATCTTCCACCAAATTGAAGGTTTGTATGTGGATGAAAATGTATCGTTTGCCGATTTGAAACAAACTTTATTATACTTCTCTCGTGAGTTGTTTGGTGAAACAACTGAAATTCGCCTGAGGCCTTCATATTTCCCATTTACCGAACCATCTGCTGAAATGGATGTGAGTTGTTCCATTTGTGGCGGTAAAGGTTGCAATGTTTGCAAATATACAGGTTGGCTAGAAATCCTTGGATGTGGAATGGTTGATCCAAACGTACTGGAGTCGTGCAACATTGATTCAAAAAAATATACCGGATTTGCTTTCGGAATGGGAATTGAGCGGATTACCATGCTTAAATACGGCATAAAGGATATTCGTCATTTTTTTGAGAATGATGTTCGTTTTCTTCGTCAGTTTGATTCGGCTTATTAATTAAAATCCAGATAACCACTTTAATCATGATGCTGGTCCTCTTTCTGTTTGCTGCGCTGCTGTTTAGTGTATTTGCTGCTTACAAATCAGCTTACAGGGGAGCTACACAATATTGGGGGTTAAAAATGGCCGGGTCGATTGAAAAACCTGATGGAATTCAAAACGAATTAATTTTTAAATCGTTTGACTCAATAACAGTCCATGGTCTTAGAGATGCCCTAACGACATGGGATGAACGATTTAAGAAGATATTATCTGCTTTATTAAATTTTGGATTTTTCTTTACCGGAGTTGAGTACTTTAGCTGGCCTGTTGCCATTAGTTGTTTACTGGGAATTCTTTTGGTAAAAACCTTCATCCGCCATCAGTTACCCGAATCAAATTCTGAAAGATATAAACGAAGAATTATTCAGAAGATGGAAAGAGAATCCCGGATTTATGGTTTTCTGCAAATGAATAAGAAAAAAGAAAGGGCAGATTTTTTTTTAGCTGAATTAAAGAAAATGGGTTAGACCAATAGTTCATACAATTCTTCAACCTCTTCCACAAAATAATCGGGTTTTAGTTCCTGAATTTTTTCTGAACGGCCAAAGCCGTAGCCAACTCCTATGGTGCAGATTTCATTGGCTTGTCCGCCAATAATATCGAAAATGGTATCACCAACCATCACCACATTTGCTGATGGAGTTAGTTGATTACGATCCATTAATTCTGTGATTAATTCGGCCTTGGTATGTTTTTTCCCTCCGGCCACTCCCTGAAAATCGACAAGGTACCGATCAATCTCAAAATGCCTTAAAACCGCTTCCGTGTAACGATCAGTTTTAGAAGTAGCAACATACAATTGTTTGCCCTGGCGTTGCAACTCTTCCATCATATCGTGGATACCCGGGAAAAGTTCAGCCTCAAACAGACCTTTTGTACTATAGTATTCCCTGAAAATTCGTACTCCTAATTCAACCTGACGATCATCAAAACCAAGTATATTTTTCAATCCATCATGTATGGGAGGGCCAATCAAATCATCAATTACAGTAGAACCATCAATTTCCAAACCCATTTGTTGATACATGTAATTCAACGAGTTATTGAGACCAAGTTTCGAATTCAATAAAGTTCCGTCTAAATCAAAAATCAAGTGCGTAAAGTTGGGCATGCTAAAAAGTTTTGCGCAAAGTAAAAGAAAATGATTTGAAGATTAATCAAGATCATGCGTAAATACATGTTTGCTTTTCAAATTCTTTTTTTCATATCTTTGTAAACGTAAGTCTGCATCACATGAACGTTGGCTGCATGCCATTGACAAGTTAAACCTCGTCTTAGTGTGAAAGTAGGCTTATTTTATTATTAGGGCTGTTCCATTCTAATTTTTCTTCGATTGCCTTAAAACAAGGAATGTTGATAACTTTGTAATAGATTAAAAAACAGGGCTATGTTAATAACATTCCTTGATGGTTTAAAGGACCATCGACGGCCCCAGGGGCAAAGGGTCCATAGTATTGTTTTCTATCATGGCAATTTTGGGCAATGCCAAACCATACCGGGATATTTCCCGTTTTATAAAGGAACACTTTAAAAAGCCCAAAAAAGATATTAGGTTGGCTAAAACGGGTTAAGGACCTTATCAACCGGAAAAACCTTAGTAGAAAAGATGGCCCAAAAAACAACCTTATTAAGCTTATTTTTTCAATGTAAGTTGATAATGTTTTATGAATTTCCCATATTCCCCCGCAAATGTTGTTTTCACCCGTCTGTTTTTTTAATTGATTGATTAGCTGTTGGCTAAAATTTTTTATGGCCCTGGTCCATTGATCCCCGGATGCCTGCCTGTCGGATTTCCTCCCGTAGGGACGGCAGACAGGGAACTGGCCATGATAAAATAATCATTCCCCCCGGTACCCGGGGCAAGCTGTGTGTTAAAACCACAATTATTTGATCATGGACGTTTCACTTTAATAAGGTTAATGCTATGGGGTGAAACAATAACCTATTAAGGTTTTGAAAATTAAAGATAAGGTTTTTGGGGGCATTAAAAAAGTTGTAATACGACTATCCCGGGGCTGTTCCATTCTAATCTTGCTCCGGTGGCCTGCGTGCAGGGGATGTTGAGAACTTCGTCATGCATTAAAAAAGTAATTGCTTTTATTTACTTTTTTGTTAATGCTTGGAATATCTTTATAAAATTCATCTTCAGTTATTTCTTTCTGCATCTCTAGAACACGATCCCGGATAGGTTCTAATTTTGTTTTAATTTCACCATTCCTAAAATAAAGCTCTTCGAAACTCCATTCTCACCCACAATAACACGTTTCTTTTTACCATAAAAGGTTGTGTCTCCAGATTCATCTAAAAATCTATGATAGACTTTAAGCATCTTTTTCTTATCTTTCATGTAGAATTATTTATTATTCAAGTACATTAAATATAACTGTCGTAAGATTTTGCTTTTCAAATACAAATAGATTTTTTTATCAAAAAATATATTAAGTGTTTTTGATGTAAGCTCATAACTACAGAAATGAAACCTTTATCAAACTTTCTCTTCCTCTCACTGCAAAAACAAAATGAATTAATAATTGGGTAAGTATTTGCCATGGTTTTAATTTTCGCTCCTGGCGGAGCTTGAGGTGAATAACTCATCATTTAATTTACAAAGGTTTTGCTCCTTCGGAGCATAATACTTGTAGAACAAGCAAGTTAATATAATTTTATGAGCTTCGTAGAAACGAAATCTTATTTATATCAACATGACCGATTTGATTATCTTTGCCCTTCTTTTAAAAAAGAACATGTATAGAATGAACAACCATTTTCAGGAAGTTATAAAAACAGCCGGCAGTGCCGAAGATATTTTCGAGATTGAAACCATTCAGAATTTGTGGAGTGGTTATGGAAAGATTATTCGCTTTGGATTAAGAGGAAGCCACTTAAAGAGTGTCGTTGTTAAGCATGTTCGGTTGCCGGAGGGCGGTTCGCACCCAAGAGGTTGGAATACTGACCTTTCACATGAAAGAAAGCTGAAATCATATAAAGTTGAAACAGCCTGGTACAGACAATGGGGCAATCAGTGTGATGAAAGTTGTCGTATCCCAAAATGTCTGGCACTTGAAAAAATAGGTGATGAGGTATTGATGGTATTGGAAGACATGGATGAAGCCGGCTATCCGGAAAGACTATCGTCGGTTACCTGGGAGAACATTGAAACCGGTATTGACTGGTTGGCGAATTTTCATGCAACGTTTCTGCATGAAAAACCTGAAAATTTGTGGCAAGTAGGTACTTACTGGCATTTGGATACCCGCGCTGAAGAATGGGGAATAATGAAAAATGGCGGGTTAAAACAGTCTGCGAAGATGATTGATGAGAAGTTGAGCAACAGCCCGTTTCAGACTTTTGTACATGGTGATGCAAAGCTTGCCAACTTTTGTTTTTCAGAAGATGGACAAAAGGTTGCAGCGGTTGATTTTCAGTATGTAGGTGGAGGTTGTGGCATGAAAGACTTGGCTTACTTTATTGGAAGTTGTTTGTATGAAGATGATTGCGAACAACTGGAAGAACAACTTCTGGATACCTACTTTGAAAAACTTAGAAAGGCATTGAAGCAAAAAAACAAATTGGTTGATGCTGATGCCCTTGAGAAAGACTGGAGGGAATTGTACCCGGTTGCGTGGACCGATTTTCATCGATTTTTGAAAGGATGGAGTCCTGACCATTGGAAAATAAATAGTTACAGCGAACGATTATCGAGGGAAGTGGTTGCTAAACTAAATCCAAAAACAGCATGAAACCTGGCAAAACAGAATTAGATCAGCTTTGTAAGATTGCCATTGAAGCAGCTCTGAAAGCAGGGCATACCATCTCCGAAAACAGGGATCGGAAGCTTGATATTAAAAACAAAGCCGGAGCAGATAGCCTGGCAGCACAGGTTGTTACAGAAGTTGATTTACTTAGTCAGGATATCATTCTAAAACATATACTTCCAACCTGCAAAGAGTTTGATCTTGCTTTATTAACAGAGGAAAGCGCTGATGACAAAAGTCGTTTTGAGAAAGATTACTTTTGGTGTATTGATCCGATGGATGGCACACTTCCCTTTATAAAATCAAGTCCGGGGTTTTCAGTTTCAATCGCGTTGGTTTCAAAATCGGGAGAACCATTAATAGGGGTGGTTTTTGATCCCGTTAAGAAAACGCTTTATCATGCCATTAAAGGACAAGGAGCTTTCAGGAATAACGAAAAATGGAGACCGGAAACCGGAGGCGGGAATAAGGGAATTACACTGGTGATTGATCCGGGTTTTTCAAAGCATAAATGGTTTAATGCAACCTTAGAATCATTCAAATCGACCTACAAAAAAATACAGCTAATTGAATTGGGTGGTGCCGTGATGAATGCTTGCTGGGTCCTTGAAAATCAGCCAGCCGTGTACTTTAAATTTCCTAAAAAAGAACAAGGTGGAGGTAGCCTTTGGGATTTTGCGGCAACAGCTTGTATTTTCAATGAGACCAGCGCGATTGTTTGTGATTTTTTTGGAAATCCTTTGGACTTAAATCGTACGGATTCAAGCTTTATGAATCATAAGGGTGTGATTTATGCCAGTAATCCGAAACTGGTCAATGAGGTAAAAGAAATTTTGAAACAACTTTTACAGAGATAGCAAAACCATTTTCCATAAAAGTTAAAACATAGTTGATATTCAATTTCATATCGAACTAATTAAACAAAAAAATGTTAATAAAATTTGACAGGTATTAATATATTTATGAAATTTGCGATTAAAGTCTGCAATAAACAAAAGCCACTTATGTGTTTAGGATTCAATCTAAAAAAAGATAAAATCGGTAACTTACTTATTCTTCTGTCCGAAGAAATTAGGCCTTTATATATCACCAAACTACTAAAACTTTTATATCTAATTGATGAAGAATCAATTAAAAAGATTGGACTTCCTGTTACATGGCTGGATTATAAAGCCTGGAAACTTGGGCCGGTATCTGAACCTATTTATAATCTAAAATTTGAAGAAACTTTCTCTTCATTCATAAACACTGTGGAAACCTCACGAGGAACAAAAATTGAGCCCGCAACTGAATTTGATGATTCTGAATTCTCTGATTTTGAGATTGAATTGGTTAATAGCATTATTAAAACGTTTAGACGAGCAACTTCTCAAGAATTAATAGATATTACACATAAAAAAAATGGACCTTGGGATAAAGTCGTATCAGAACACAATCTAGAAAAAAAATTCAAACAAGATGATGTCGGTGTAAGCCCGTTTTTTGTTGATTTATCTACTTTGATCCTAGATCAACCAGACAAACTTGAAAATTATAGTGTTGTTAAAGAGTCTTTAGAATTTGAAGCCTCATTATTGGATTAATTATGTTTTTATCCGGGAATCTTTTATTAATCCGCAACTTTGAACTGAGATCTGGTGAAACAAAAGATAAGTTTCTTATAGTACTTGCAGACATAAACTCATCCAGTAAAATAGTTGCCTCATTCACTACTTCTCAAGCCTACATTAACCCCAAAGATATTAAGCCAGGTTGTATAAAAACTGCAACAAAACATTGTTATCACTTTCCAAAAGGTAGAATTATTGGAGAGAATGGATTCTGTTTTAAAAAAGACACATATGTTTTTCTATTTGATAATGTAAAAGAATTTGACATACAGCGACTTCAAACTAAATACCCATATGATCAAATAGATGTAATGTGCAGGTTATCTGATGAAGAGTATTGTAACCTATTGTATTGTGCATATCAAGGCATTTTTGTTACCCAAAAAATTAAAAAGATAATCGAACCAGTAATTGAAAAATTGGTCAAGAAAATAGAATCCAAATGACCAACTAGCTTAGTTTCCCAACTATCACCCTGAGCTTTTTAGGCATAATCTCAATTCTAAACTGACTCCTTCCCAGAGATTCTCCATCAGCTTCTCCGGCTAGTGGATTTGAGCATGAGACCTCAACTTCTTTTCCTTTTAAACAAACGACACGAGAGTCTTTAACAAAACTTCCGTTGTACAAACCAGTAATGTTTTTTAGTATACCCCAAACACCTATCTTTTTGATGATTGTTATTTCGAAAGTCCCATCATTGGGTACAGCAGCAGGAGCCTGCATCATTCCTCCTCCGTTATATTTGCCAATTCCAACGCTGACAGAGAAAATTAGCTCTTCCAGATTATTCCCATCAACAGAAACCTTAACACGGCGGGTTTGATAGTGTATATATGCAGAAACAAAGCTTGAAAGGTACACCCAAAGTCCGCTTCTGTTCTTCTCTTTCAGTCGATTGGCCTTATCTGCAACTAATGCATCAAACCCAAAGCCAGCCATGTTCGAGAAAAAGCAAAGCTTATTATTACGATCTACAGAGTAATTTACTTTTCCAACATCTTGAAAAATCGTTTTTTCTTCCTGAATCTTTTTAATGGCTTCAGGGTATTTATTTGGGATGCCAAAAGTTTTAATCCAATCATTTCCGGTGCCGACAGGAATCATCCCAATTGTTATTTTTTCAGGAGGGCAAACTTGTTGCAGAAAAACACCATTTACCACTTCATTTAAAGTTCCATCTCCTCCGGCAACGATTAATTTACGGGTTCCGTTAAGAATTGCAGTTTCAGTTAAAGCTATGGTGTGTTTAGGATATTCAGAAACAAGTAAATCAAAATCAAATCCTTTTTCTGCAAGAATTTTTTTAATTTTTTGCCAGTCTTTTTGCCCTTTACCACCGCCTGCATGAGGATTCAAAATTACTGTCCACTTTTTGATGTTCGGATTGGAATTGTTCATTTCCGTATCACAAAGTCCCTAAAATTTGTTCTGTCAATTATTTCTCCATTTGCGCCATAGCTATTCACAAATAGTTATGCTTTTTTGTGATTATATTCACAAATGGTCATGTTTTTGAGGTTTTAAAATTAGCGTTTTCTTCTAAACAAGGTATAAATAACGTGAGTTTTGGATTCAATAAGCTTTTTTTCAATGGCTTATGATATTTAATTTGTATTGATCCCTGTTTGCGCCTTTTGCGGATCCTTATGTTCCTTTGCGGTTTATTTATTTGGCATTGATAAATTCATATTTATTTCATTGGTTTTCATCAAATTATTTAACCGCAAAATGCGCAAAGTTTTTATCGGAAAGTCCGCTAAGGGGTGACTTTGGGCAATGATTATTTTGCAAAATGTTAAGATCAACCCAAAACTCACGTTAAATATAATCTCTGGGTTTCCTCCCGGAATCTAATTTCACTCCTAACGGAGCTTTTTTGTCCTAAATGAATATATATTTCTACAAAATTTATGCTCCTTCGGAGCAAAATATTTGTAACACAGGCTTCAATGTTTCCATATTACAGAAGATAAGCCACTAAGGTAATCGTTCCAATCATCAAAATTGAAGAAGCGACATTGACAAAAGCTGTTGTATAAAAATCAAGCTCAGAGATTTCTTTTGACTGGGTTCCAATAAATGGTTTCTCAACAAGTTTACCATGATAAACATTTGGGCCACCAAACTGACACTTCAAAATACCGGCTAAAGCAGCTTCCGGATATCCGGCATTGGGGCTACTATGCATTCTCCCAAACTTGAATATGTGCACCAATCCGTTCCAACTAAAAGAAACCAGCACCATTAACAAAGCTGTTAAACGTGCAGGAATTAAATTTAATAAGTCATCCAGCCTTGCCGCAAACCAGCCAAAATCTTTATAACGTTCATTTTTATAGCCAATCATTGAATCCAGGGTGCTGACCATTTTAAAGGCAAACATTAAAGGGACACCGCCAATTGAATAGTAGAAAAGAGGAGCAATTACTCCATCGCTAAGGTTCTCAGCCATGGTTTCCAAAACTGCTGTGCGAATTTGCTGTTCATTTAAATTCGAAGTATCCCGTCCTACAATGTAGCTCAGCTGTTTTCGTCCAGCTTCAACTCCTTCATTCTTTAAAGCTTTTATAACCAACCATGATTCGTAGATCAAACTTCGGTTTGCCAAACAAAAGAAAACACCTATGGATGCGATAATCAAATATGATATGGGAAACCTCTCCAATTGTTCAAATAGAAGGAATAAAATGAGCCATGTACTTCCAAGCAGAAATATAGTACTTAATACACCTTTAAGTTTTCTGAATTTCCCGTTATTAAACTTCTTTTCAAGCTTTGAGATGCTCCAGCCAAACAGCCGAATAGGATGTGGCAACCATTTTGGATCACCAACAAGACAATCCAATGTAAAGCCGATTAGCAATGAGATTATGATGTTCTCGGCATTCATGAGGTCTGTGCTTCAACTGGTTTTACTTCATCGACAAATTGTCTCAGGGCATTAAACAGCAAATCATTTTTTTCTTTTTTCTGAATTCCAATCCTAAAATACTTTTCATTCAAGCCTCTGAAGTTTGAAGCATCCCGAATTAAAATTTGATGTTTTTCTAAAAGATATTTCTTTAAATCTGAAGCTTTTCGATCCTCTATTCTCACTAGAAAAAAACCTGTTTCAGAGTCAACAACAGTCACATCTTCAAGCATATTGATTTCATCCTGCAATTTTTTACCAAGCCTGCAAATCTCATTCAAATCAGGTTTGAGCTGATCTTCATTTTGCAGGATGAATTTTCCGGCTTCAATTGCCAATGAATTGACAGACCATGGCTTTGAATGCTGATTTAACTTTTCAGAGGTTACAAGACTGCTTACTAAATATCCTAAACGCAATCCGGGAATACCATAGGTTTTGGTTAATGATCTGCATACAACCAAATTATCGAATTCGTTTAAAAGTTGAATTGCAGAAGATGTATTCATACATAAATCAATATAGGCTTCATCAATAATAAAAGTGGAATTCGGATTTGAATCTAATTGCCTTCGAATCAGGTCAATTTCAAAAATATGTCCATCTGGATTATTGGGATTTCCGAGCCAAACCAAATCAACATTATGAAAAGATTTCTTCAAAAATTCTTCTTTTGTGAAGAAAGAAAGATCGTGATTGTGCATTTTGCAGGCATCCTCGTATTCTGAAAAAGACGGATACAATATGGCTGATCGTTTACCCGAAAAACTTTGGGCAATTTGGTAAAAGCCATCTGATGATCCGTTGCAAAGCAAAACCTGATTGGGTACTAAACGATGTTTTTGTGCAATCTGTTTTTTTAATGAAAGTCCATCAGGTTCGGGGTAATTTGAAATAAGATGAAGCCTATCTTTTAAGTGTTCCAGTAGTTGATTCGGGCAGCCATCAAAGCGTACATTTGAACTGAAATCGGCTTTCAACTTAAAAGAAAAATTGTATTGATCGTCTCCATGGCCGTGAATCATGCTTCAATTTTTAAAACGGAATACAGATAATCCATATCAACATACTTACGCACATGATCTGCCAGCTTGTTATATTGTTCTTCTTTAAAAGTATGGTAGTCAAAATCAGAAACATCAGCGGTCAGGTTATTTGCTTTTAGAATTTCTTCAACTACAGCTTTATTATCCAGAACTCCGTGCAAATAAGTTCCCCAAAGTTTGTCTGAGATGAAACAGCCATCATCTGAACCATCTTCCAGTTGACAAAGTGATTCTCCCCCTTCCACGCTGGTCTCTCCCATATGGATTTCGTAACCTGAGCAAGCTTCGTTTCTTCCTTTGAACTGAAACTCAGTTTGAACGGTTCGTTTTTCTTTGCTCAATGTTGTTACTACCGGCAATAGCCCAAGCCCGGGCATGACTTCAACATCTCCTTCAACATGATCCGGATCTCGAATTTCCTTACCTAGTATTTGATAGCCCCCGCAGATTCCGTAAACACCTTTTTCGTTTTCAGCAGCTTGTAAAATTGCTTTTGCTAAACCATGCCTGCGTAAATGCATTAAATCTGAAATAGTGTTTTTTGAGCCGGGAATTAATACGATATCAGCTTTTGCTATTTCATTTGGGTTAGCGGAATAATAAAGGTTGACATCTTGCATTTGCTCCAGCATATTGAAATCAGTAAAGTTGGACATATGCCTTAACAATACTACGGCAACATTGATTTTCGATTTATCTGTACTGCCTCGTTTGTAGTCAATCACCACACTGTCTTCCTGCTCTACATGGATATCAGTAAAATAAGGAACCACACCAATTACTGGTATCCCTGTTAATTCTTCCAGCGTTTTTCTGCCTTCCTCAAAAAGAGTGATATCCCCACGAAATTTATTAATAAGAATACCTTTAATCAGTTTGCGTTCAGCTTCGGGTAGCAATTTAATTGTGCCGTAAACACTGCCAAATACCCCACCTCTGTCAATGTCGGCTATCAAAATTGTTGGAGCATCAGTCTCAAGCGAAACCCGCATGTTTGTAATGTCTTTATCCCAAAGGTTCATTTCTGAAATGCTTCCAGCACCTTCCATTACAATGGGGTTGTACTTTTCATCCAACGATTTCCATGCCTTCATGGCTTCAGCAAAAAGAAATTCCCTGTCGGTTTTCATGAAATATTCCCTTGCTGACTGGTCGCCCATTGGTTTTCCATTTAATACAATCTGTGCGCTTTTCTGGCTGGTAGGTTTTAGAAGGATCGGGTTCATTGCACTCAAACATGGAATGCCGCAAGCTTCGGCCTGTACTGCCTGCGCACGACCCAACTCCAAACCTTCTTCGCTGGCATAAGAATTTAAGGACATGTTTTGCGCTTTAAAGGGAGCCGGCGAATAACCATCTTGCAAAAAGATGCGGCAAAAAGCAGCATTGATCACCGATTTTCCAACATCAGAACCCGTTCCGACAAACATAATTGGTTTTAATTTCTTCATTCTGCTACCTCCATTTTTATAGGGCTGGTTTTTTCAAAACTGGCAGTAAAGGATTTTGTATCACTCCAATCTCCATGGCAATTGTTTCAAACTGCCCCAGTGGTCCTAACGGTTTTGCTTTGTTATCCAGTTTGAATTGAATTTCAGTTTGAAGTTCTTTGCTGATACCCGGGATAGTATATTTTTGTTTTGAATCCACAGTTATTATTTCTTTTATTTTAAATCAAACGATACCAATTCTCCATAATCCACTTTCGTTTTAAAGGCATCAAGCGGCTCAATATCATTCAATAAACAATTGACGGCTCTAATAACTCCGCCATGAGCAACTAATAGAACGGAGCTATTATTTTCTTTTTTCAGATTTGAGAGAAAGTCTTTTGTCCTTTTAATCTGATCATTAAATGATTCACCTTTCGGGCACTTTATATTGACAAAATCTTCAAACCAAATCCTGGCTTCTTCGGTCTTGCTGATATCATCCCAACTTTTCATTTCCCAATTGCCAAAATTTAATTCTTTCAAACGATCATCAAAAATCAGTTTTGCATCCGGGAATAAATCTTTAGCCAGGGTCTTGCAGCGTTTTAAAGGACTTGAGTAAATTTTATCGAATTCAATTCCGTTTAGCCTCTTCAGAATATCTTCTTTTTCTTCCGGATAACTGTCTGCCAAACCAATATTGCTTTGTCCGTAGCAAATGTCCGGTGCTATATCTAATCGTGTATGTCTGAGGCAATATAGTTTCATGATACAGCCAGTAAGCAGATATAAAAAACAACTTCAATAATTTGTTGTAATGCACCAAGGCAATCACCAGTGTATCCACCAATTTTTCTTTCAATGTATTTCTTAAAAAGAAAAGTAATCAATAAGGCAACAGGTAAAACGACGGCCATTAATTGCCATGGGAAAAAGGCTACGGGTAGCAGTCCTAATAAGATTGCAATTATCAAATCGGAGGTTTTACCACGTTTGCCAATTGGCTTGGTTTTGCTTAGTTCATCTTCCCTGGAATGCCAGCTTGTGAAAATTATGAACACGGGCATTAACCGGCTGAAAGTATGACCTGCAAGCAAAGTTAACGGAACCAACAAAACAGGAATAGCTTGTAATGCCAGAAATTTTGTCCCCAAAATTCCAATTAAACCAATAGAGCCATAGGTTCCTATCCGGCTGTCTTTCATAATGGTGAGAATTCTCTCTCTGGAATATCCTCCTCCAAAGCCATCACAGAAATCGGCAAAACCGTCTTCGTGAAAAGCACCTGTTACAAAAATCGTAGTCAGCATACTTAAAAAGATGGCCAGCCCGGATGGTAATAAGAAGTTCAACCCATAAAAAACAGCAGCTCCAATTCCACCAACCAGTAATCCAATTAATGTAAGGTATCGTGTTGCCCTGTTCAGTCGTTCATTAGAAAACTCCAGAGAACGCGGAACAGGAACGCGGGTGTAAAACATCACCGCTGTTAATATGAGATTGATTTGTTGTTTCATATTTGGCTTGGTTACTATTACTGATACCCTCACTTCAAGTGAGGGTATCAGTAATCTTATTTATTCCTTATTCGACACCCCGGCATCTTCAAAGCTAGCCATTTCATTTAAGAATGTTGTTGCAGCTTTTACAACCGGATATGCCACTGCAGCACCAGAACCTTCTCCGAGTCGCATTCCCATGTTCAAAACGGGTTTTGCATTTAAATGTTCCAACATCAATTTGTGCCCTTTTTCTTCTGACGCATGGCAAAAAATACAGTTGTCACGTACAGATGAGTCCATTTGAATGGCTGTCAAAGTAGCGGCAGTTGCAATAAAACCATCAATTAGCATCACCATATTCTGCTTTTTGGCTTCAAGGATTGCACCTACCATCATCGCAATTTCAAAGCCTCCAAAAGTGGCTAATGTTTCTTCAGGTGTTTTCGGGGCATACTTTTCTGAAACTTTTTTCAGGACTGATGTTTTATAATTCAACTTTTCACCAATCATTCCTGCTCCATTGCCTGTACATTCTTCAATTGAAAGATTTAAAAAGCGATGCATCAACAACGATGAGGCAGAAGTATTTCCAATACCCATTTCACCAAAACCAATCGTGTTACTACCAGATTCAGCTTCTTTTTTGACCAGTTCAGCGCCACTAACCATTGCCTGTCGACACTCTTTCATGCTCATAGCAGGTTCAATCAGCATATTTTTAGAGCCATTTGAAACCTTTGCATTTATTACTGGTAAATCAGCAGGGAACTCATAATCAACACCTGCATCTATTACTTTAATATCAATCCCGTTTTGTTTGCAGAAAACATTGATAGCCGCTCCACCTGCACAGAAATTCATCACCATTTGCCAGGTTACTTCTTTCGGATAAGGACTAATTCCTTCATCGGTCAAGCCATGATCCCCTGCAAAAACCAGCATGCACGGTTTTTCTAATTTTGGCGATAAGGTATTTTGGATCATTCCCAGTTGAAGAGCGATTTCTTCCAGCTGTCCCAAAGCGCCGGTTGGCTTTGTTTTAAAGTCTATTTTGTGTTGAAGTTTTTCTTTTAAAGAAGTCATTTTATTGTCAATTAGTTGTCATTGATAGTCATTCAATTGTTATTCGGAAATACATAACCCGTAACCCGAAACTCATCACCCTTTTATCTTCACTTCAATTCCCGATACCATTAGGTAAACCTTATCGGCTTGTTCTGCAATAAACTGGTTCATCCAACCTTGCAGATCGGCAAATTTCCTGGCTGTTTCATGCTCAGGGTGTACGCCCATGCCAAGCTCATTACTTACAACAATCAGATTCATGTCCTGACGAATAAACTTCTGCCATTCCTTTTTTGCAGCTTCAAGAGTTTCATCGACCTGATATCTATGATCATGGAAAAAGTTTGTCAGCCAAAGCGTAATGCAGTCCAATAAAACCGTTTTGCCAGAAAAGTCATGTTTTGAGAGTTCTTTTTCTTCTTCAATGGTCTCCCATTTTTCATCCCTGTCGTTTTGATGACGTTTTACACGATCTGCAAAGTCTTCATCCCAAATACGGGCAGTTGCCAGGTATATTGGTGTGTCGGAATCTTGCTCTGCCAGCTGTTGTGCAAACCGGCTTTTACCCGATCTTGCACCTCCTGTAATGAATGTAATGGTTGCCATAACAAAATAAATTAGAGTCAAAATGTCAATTTAAAGTTTAATATCTTTTGCAACAGTCATCAGTCGTCATTCATTTGTCAATCATTGTTTTTCCAAACAATTAATGACTAATGGCAAAAAATGACCATAAATGACAGTATCTAAAAAAAGGATCTCATAAATTTCTTAAACAAAGCAAGAGGCTAACCAACGAATTGGCGCCCCCTGCTACAACATAACTATCTGATTTTCTTACCGAGTAAGCTTTTTATTTTACAATCATAAAAGGAGCAATTCCTGTTTCGTATTCTTCTTGTTTTGTTCCGTCCTCAGAGTAAACCATTGCTTTTCCATTAGCTGTGGCACTTTCAGAAACAAAAGTAAATACTTTACCATCATGGCATTCAACCCCATTTAAGCCTGATATTCCTTCTGCAAATAAGCTGGTTTCAAAGCTCTTAGAAGCTACATCGAAGATTGCAACAGCTCCGGTTAAGTTCCAGCTTGCATCATAGGCCGAAGTCATCAAATACAATTTGCTGAAATCGTCATTTGCAGAGAGTACGTTTACATATGAAGAACTTACACCAGAAAAGTTGTATGTAGTAAGTTCATCGTTGGAAGTATTTATATAACCTAAACCATCGCTAGTAGAAGGATCAGACCAGGTACTTACAAAACTAACATATAAATTATCGTCATTGTCTTTTACAAAATATGAACTTACTGCTTCAGTTTCAATATATGAGATAGCCTCAGATGTAAGGTCTATAACAGCAATGCTGTCTTTATAACCGAGTGCAGCATATAGCTTGTTGTTGGCAATAGCTAAACCCTCAGGTCCTCCTGGAAGTGCAATTTTCTTTTCAACCAAACTTGTGGCGATGTTAACTTTAGCGATATAAGATAACGATTCGTCTGTCCAGATATCTCCTCCCCAGCAAGAAACATATAAATAATCGTCTTTGCCTACAAAGTAACGAGGTTTAATAATGTCGGTTGTAATAGGGTTAGCGGTTTGTTCAAATGTTTTGTTGTTAACCCAAAAAATTTGATCAGCATTATTACCCATCATGTAAATGTTTCCTTTGTAATTGTATGCATATTGAACGTTAGATGTTAGGTCAACTTCATTTACAGTTTTATAGTAGCCATTTTCAACTTCATTGGTATAATTATTATATGCTGTTATTGTTGATTTATCACCACTAAAACTTCCATAATTAATTATATAGCTCAAATCAGCTGTTACGCTAATATTTTGAGTTACAGTTTGAGAATCATCTGGCTTACTGGCAGTAAGGCTAACTTCAAAGTTTCCTGGTTGAGTGAAAACATGGAAAGGTTCTGTTTCTGTAGAAGTTTCAGAGTCCCCAAAGTTCCAGGCATAATCCGTAGCTTCTTCGGAGCAATTAGTAAAATGAACAGTATCCCCTACCTGAATATTCTCTTCAGGGGAAAAGGTAAAGCAAGCGACAACTTCTTTGGCAATATTTACTTCTTTGCTCACTGTTTCAGTAATACCACCATTAGCAGCTATAAGGGTAACAGTGAATGTTCCTGCCTGATCGTAAATATGGTATGGTTCTGATTCTGTTGAGGTAGCTGCATCTCCAAAGCTCCAGGTATATTCCAATGCTTCCTGCGAACAATTGGTGAAATATACAGTATCTCCAACCTTTATACTTTGTTCAGGGCTATAATTAAAACAAGCAATTACATTTGGATCATCATCTTCACAGGCACTAAATACAAAAATCAAGGCTGCTATAAACGTAAAGATTTTAACTTTGTTTTTCATTTTATATACGATTTATTTAAGATTATATGTTAAGCTTAACCTGTAATTGATTCCCGGCATAGCATACTCCCAGTTTGCCTGATAATCTGTATCCAGCACATTGTTTACCATGCCGTTTATCTTTATGTCATTTTTCTTATTGATTGATAATTTATATGTTACAGCAAGGTTCAAAAGGAAAAATGAATCAAGTATATTTTTGTCCTCTTCATCAGTAAATTGTTTATCCGTATAGCTTCCATCAATTATAAAATCAAACTTTTTGTAAGAAGTGGCTGAAAAGAAGTTTCCGCTATGAAGCGGAACGTATTCAAGCTGACGATTTAAAGCATTAGTTTCATTTAATGACTCCATACGTTTAGTTGAAGTGTATGTGTAATTTGCTCCTGAAATGAAGGGTAATCCAAACAGTTTATATCTCCAGTCTGTCATCACTTCGATTCCTTTACTTTCTACATTCTGAACATTTTCGGCATACCATTCATAGTTTCCAATTATATTTCCAGAGTCATCAACTATTTGTTTACTGCCTTTTCTCCATAGAATCCAATGATCAACATTCATAAAAAAAGCGTTGATTTTTATATTTCCTGAAGTTTCCCCATCGCAATAACTCCATTTGGTTCCCAATTCATAATTCATTCCTTTTTCAGGTATCAAATCAGGATTACCTCCAGGAATCCAAAAACGATCGTTAAATGTTGGAACACGGTAGCTTTTGGCAATATTAGCCGTTAGGTTTAAAATAGATTTTTCTTTTGAAAGTATCATGTATTTTAATCCAAGTGATGGCGTAAATGGCACATCAAAATCAGTAACAAAACCCTGGCGTAAATTTAAAGTTGTTGTAAACCTTGAAGAAAAACGATGAAAGTAAGAAGCATAAAAATCTATCCGATCTTCATGATCAAGACTTCGCGAGTATGTATAAACAGTAGGTCGAATGCGAGTAGCCTTAGCTCCTACCTTGTAACTAATTCCTGATTTGATATCATGCTCAATAAAGGCTTCAGCAATAACTCTGTTTGTTTGAATAGTATCAGCATCATTGTTGTTGTGTGTGCCATTATCAAAAACATATCCTCCACTTATTTCGTATTTTAATGGATTCTTTCTGTTTTTATAAGATGACCAGATACGGATATGTTTATCGTCATATTCTTCACGTTTGTCTGGATTATAATAATTGGTTTGCATTTTTTGTTGAATCAAATGCCAATTATCTTCTAACCAGACATTGAAGGTTAAAAACTCATTTTCATTAAACTTATAATTAAATTCTTGAAGAATACCAATGTTTTCTATGTCGGCATTTCTTTGGGTATCCTCAATGCCAATTTTTTGAGTTTCAAAATCTTTAATGGGATTAATAAATTTGAAATTGTTTTCCTTGGTATAGTAATATGCTCTTGTAACCGATTCAAATTTTCCATTCCCAAAGAAAAGTTTTGTGCCGTAAAATTGTTCTCCATAGGAGCCATTAGCAATTCTCATCTCAGCTTTAAATCCTTTAGTCCATAGATTTTTAAGCCCTAAGTGGATAGCCCCTCCAATACTTCCAGAACCATTAACAGAACTGGAACTGCCAAATTGCACCCCAATTTCATCGAACAAAAACATCGGCACATTACTGACATTGGAGTGTCCAAGAGTTAATGAGTTTATATTGATACCCCCGAAATTGATACTGGTATGATCTGGAGAAGTTCCTCTCACTCGAATAGTGGATAAACCGCCAGCATCAGTTTTAAATGAAATGGGTAATGTGCGAGACAGCAATCTTTGCAAGTTGCCATCTTGTCCAAGTTCAAACTGGGTTTCAGATATTTTTTCAATTTTTGCCCCGGATTGATATTTTTTGAGTGTGCCATAGCTTACTACCTCCTCAATATGAACAGTATCGAGTGAAGTAAAAAAATCTTGAGCCAGGCTTTGAGAAACGCCTGCAAGCAATAATATTCCTATGACAAAAATCCTTCTCATTTCTAATCCTTAGAATGAGCCAGGGGATAATGGTGAAAAACGGTCGAAAAAAGTTGAACCTTGTTTCACTAGCTTTACTCCCGAAGCCTTTGAATAACTAATTAATTGATTTTGGCAGGTCTTCTGGCTCACCTCTCTTTCTGATGCCTTCCCATCCGGCAGATGCCGGAAAGTGGCGCGGTTCAGAAAGAATAACGAGGCTTACAGCTGCGGGTACAGCTCCGGATTCACACCGGATTCCCTATTATTCCTGGTTGCGAAACAACCGTTGGAACCAAATCCGTTGCAAATGTAGAAATAATTTCTTTTGAAAAGAATACTATTTGTTTTTTATCACTACTGACCGGTTAAAATAGATTGAAACCGCTATGCTTCTTTATTAGTCTAACCCCTATGGGGTATAGGTTGATAAGGGGTCATCATTTTTACAATACTTTATCTCCTACGGAGAATTTCCGCGTAGCGGATAAAATATTGTAAAACAAGGTAAATACGAAGTAAATTATTCCACGTAATGGATGAACAAATTTTACCCGGACAGTAGTGTTTTTTTATCACTACTGACCGGATAAAAATATAGATTAAGGGCTGAAGCCCTTGAAGAGCAAGGTGCTTTTTACCCCGGGATTAATCCCGGGGTAAATAAACGGTATTTAAAGCCAGGACTTTAGTCCTTAATTGACATTCAACTACTTGCGTTAATAAATGTTGATTTTTTACTAATATGTAATTTTAATCGGTTGATAATGTTTTTTTATAATAAATAATCCCTATTAAACTATAAAACAGACCTTGTTGTCTCATTATCTTCATGTTGTGAGGCTGGTAACAATTCTCTTCAAATTGGTTTGTGGTATCTTTGAGCTATAAAAATGTGTATATTAATAGTGGAATCAGGAACTTCAATTCCTTAATAAAAACCATTACTCAACTTTTCAATAATTGAAGATTTAATGAACATTAAAGAATCAGATTTCAGAAAAGCATATTTAAAATATTTCAAAGTCCTTTGCTTGATTTCGTACAGGAGTTTAAACGATATGGAAAAAGCAAAGGATGTAGTTCAACAAGTTTTTTTCGATTTGTATGAAAATAGTAATTCAAGGAAAATAGAAGGAGAGCTTTATCCTTACCTTAAGAAAGCGGTTTATTATAAGAGCATTGATTTAATCAAAAAGGAACAATCGAAAAAAAAGTACATTGAAACTCTTAATACAGAGAAAGAAATCTCTCAAATGGAAAACCTTTTTGATCTTGCTGAGTTGGAAAAAACCATTTATGAAACTATAAGTACCTTGCCTAAACAATGTCAGGTTATTTTCTTGAAAAGTAGAAAGGAAAGTAAATCGAATAAAGAAATTGCAGAAGAATTAAATATTTCAATTCGTACTGTTGAAAACCAAATTTATAAGGCATTAAAAAAGTTAAAAGCAGTTTTAAAAAATCATTTCATGCAGCTTCTTTTCACTTTTCTCTGAAAAAAATACCTCTGAAATAAGTAACCCTCTTCACTTAACCGACTTATAATTGTGCATATGAACAAGAATAAAGCAAACATAAATGACCGACTGATATTCAAATATCTTAATGGCACTGCAACTGAAAAAGAAATTCAGCTTGTTGAAAATTGGGTTCATGCAAATAATAAGCACAAAAATTATTTTGAAAAGTTTAAACTGGCTTTTGAATCAGCTAACTCGTATGAGCAGTATCGTTCAATTAATGTAAATGAAGAATGGGAAATATTTGAAACTATGAAAAACCAATCAATGAAAACCAAAAAGCAAAAACTTAGATCAACCTGGATTAAAATTGCTGCTTCAATTCTAATAATTATTGGCGCTGGATATACAGTATATTATCTTTCAAGACCTAAATTAATTACTTATGAATATTCGGACTTAAATCCCATGGTTTATTTACCAGATTCTTCGGTTGTTTACATGGAAGCTGGGACAAAAATTACCTTTATTCCGCCATTTACAAGAAATATATCATTTGCAGGTGAAGCATTTTTTGAAATTCAACCTGACCCGAAGAACGAATTCATTATTAATCTGAAGCGATCAAAAATTATTGTGCATGGCACTTCGTTTAACGTCAAAACAAATAAACAAATTGAGATTGAATTATATGAAGGGCAAGTTCAATTTTTGACTCAATCAGATACTGCAAATCTCAAGCCGGGAGAAAAAGCAATTTTTATTCCCAATAAAGAAAAACTTTCAATTGAGCAATTTAAAGATACAATCCCTCCTCTGGAATTCCGTAATATTTTACTGGAAGATTTAACCAAAGTGTTAGAGAAGAGGTATCTTTATAAGATTTCAGTATCTTCTGACATCAGGTATATAAGAATTACCGGACGTTTTATGCCTAATACGTCTATTGAAGACATCCTTGAGTTATTGAGCAAAAGTACTGGGATAAAATATACTATAGAAAATCGACACATTCACCTCAAAATGGATGATTATGATGACGAAATAATCAACTTTCGTTTTTAAGCCAAAATGAAAGGCTTGACCATTTAATCTATTTGCTGCAGGAAACTAAAAAGTGATAAGTTTGATCATACTTTGGCATGGCAATTTTCACTAAATTGAAAGCCCATAAAATTGAAACTTCTTTAGAATGAGTGAGAACAAAATCATAATCGAATACTTTAATAGCCAGGCCGGTGAGTTAATTGTTGGTTCTTTCAATAACCAGTTATGCCTGTGCGATTGGCGATACCGAAAAATGCGTTCTTCAATTGATAAACGTATTCAAGCCGGGCTGGAAACAAGCTATGAAGAAGGAAATTCTGAAGTGATTGAAGAAACCATATTTCAACTGAATGAATACTTTGCCGGTGACCGCACGGAATTCAATATTCCACTGCTTTTTGTTGGTTCTGATTTTCAAAAAAAGGTATGGAACAGCTTGATTGAAATCCCACATGGGAAAACCGAAACCTACCTTGGACTATCGAAAAGGCTTGGGGATGAAAAAGCAATCAGGGCGGTGGCTACTGCCAATGGAGCGAATGCCATTTCAATTATTGTACCTTGCCACCGGATTATTGGAAGCGACGGAAGTCTTGTCGGTTACGCGGGAGGTATTGCAACCAAAAAGAAGCTGCTTAACATCGAAAATGCATTGATCAAAAATCAGTTGACTTTGTTTTAAAAGAAATTGAGTAGAAAACATGATACTTTAGCAACATTTTAAACTTTGAAATTTCAAGGGTTGTAATCAACAGAATGAAAACAATGGAATACAGTTGAAAACAATCATTATTCTACTGCTTTCAATCGTTTTCTACTGTTTTCAACTAAACTATTTAGCTATGATTTTTGAAAACGACCGCACTTTGCACATTATCCTGAATTCACTATTCAAAAAATACCAGGAAAATGTAACCGATGTAAAAAAAATTACCAATGCTCTAATTGAAAAAGGGGTGGTCAAAGAACAAGCTGAGATTGTTAATGACCATATTGCTTTTAGGACATTAGGAGTTGAGCACCTGGGAATTAAGTCTTTTGAAAAGATTTTTCTAAAGCATGGTTATACCCAACAAGACGCTTATTATTTTGAGGCCAAGAAGCTGGATGCAAACTGGTACGCTCCGCTATCTCCAATATATCCCAGGGTTTTTATCAGCGAACTGCGGGTTCATGAATTATCCACTGAAGCGCAAAATATCATTAAGAAATATACGAAGGATATAACCGATGACCCATTAAACTCGATTGATCTGGATAACGGTGAAGCTGTCGGTCATTTTCTGCACAGTCCATTGTGGGAAACGCCAACCAAAGAGGAATACGGTATTCTTTTAAAAGAAAGTGAATATGCTGCCTGGGTAATTTACAATCGTTATTATTTGAACCACTACACCATCAGTGTCCATGCACTTCCTAAAGGTTATAATATGCTTGTCGAATTCAACCAGTTTCTTGAAAGTATCGGTGTGGCACTAAATACAGCCGGTGGAAAAATTAAAACAAGTAAAGATGGTTTACTTCTTCAAAGTAGTTCGGTTTCAGCATTAAAAGAAGCAACGTTTGCCTGTGGAAATACCGAAGAGATATCGGGCAGCTATGTTGAATTTGCTGAACGTAGAATTTTGCCGGAGTTCAGGCATCTTCCAATTTCTGAAATTGAGCCGAAACACCGCAGGGAAGGCTTTGAAACAGGGAATGCCGATAAGATTTTTGAAAGTACTTATACGAAGCAAACGAAAAGAAAATAAACGGGGGAGTATTGATTTCAAAAGAAGTATTTGAAGAGTTAGGTTAAAAGACATTGAAAAGGACCTTAGTGTCAAGTCAAGCATGCTCTTACGCGCCAAGTCTTGTTCATTTTCGTTTTTTCTCATTATAAAAAGACTCACGTAACTACGGCTATGCTTACTTTTTCTAATTTCGAAAAATTCAAAAAGCAACTGCGACTTACCCGTAATTTCATACTTGACTTGACCCTATTGGTTTCGTCGGTATAAAAAGACGTGTTGAGCCGATGGATAGTTATCGTTTGGTTTAAATAACCTGCATTTTAAACGATCCGAATTACTTTTCTTCAATCCTTTTTTGGTCGAAATAAAGTTTCGTGGGTTTCTTTAATTAATTCAACAATGGGAATATGTTCAGGACACTTGCTTAAATCAATTTGCTTTAGGTTTTCTTTTGTTGGGAAGTTACCGGGGAACCAATGCCCTTTTTCCTGGAACATGTTGTATCGGTATTGTCCAAAACCCTTCATGTCATAACACTTCCAAAGCATTCTAAAGCGCAGTATTTCAGGAATATTTAATCCCGAAGGATCACCGTCAAGAACATAAGCATCAAAGTCTGCATACGGGTCGGATAAACGTTGCTCATCTAATTTGAGTTTAATTCGGGCATCATCAGCTGAAAGTGGTGATGGCGACGGAAAGATTCCATCTATTTGTTCGAATCTGGCAGTTACCGGCAAACCAAAAGTAAGGGTGTGTATACCCGAATGACTGAGACAGAACCGGGCATTCCATTGTAGCGGTTGCAAAGGTGCGGTTAAATCAACAAGTTTTTGCGGAGGGTTAAATAACTGTCCTCCCTTGTCATTGGGAGATATAATAAAAACCCCCATATCTTTTGTTTGGGCGAGGTCAATGGCTGCTTTATTGCGTTGAAAGAAATAATAATAGTGAAGGTTTACAAAGTCAAACAGGTTGGTTTCAATAGCTTTTATAATAACTTCAAGAGGAGCATGTGTGCTAAAACCTACGTGCTTAATAATTCCTTCTTCTTTCATTTTTAATAATTCTTCAACCGAACCTCTTTTTGCACAGGCTTTTTGAAATAGTTCTATATTATTTAAACCATGCCAGGCATAAAAGTCAATGTAATCGGTTTTTAAGGTTTTAAGTTGTTCATCAACTAATTTACGGGTTTCCCGGGCAGTTTCCGGGGCACCTTTGGTCATTAAGAAGTAGGAGTTGCGTTCTACTTTCAATTCATCATTTAAAACCTGCCCATAAACCGTTTCGCTTTTTTTATATCCGTATGCCGTTTCAATGAGGTTGATTCCCTGATACAGTGCTTTCTCTACAGTATCCCGGCATTGTTCAAAAGTGTCTTTAGGAATTACATTACGGGGATCATCCCATCCGTGTTTAAACCTCATTCCGCCAAGGGTGATGACGCTGATATTTTTATTCGTTTTCCCAAAACGACGGTATTCCATTTTGGGTTGGTAGATCGAGAAACTGCTATAGTCCATTTACTGCTTAATTTCTGAGAATATCAAAAATAACCAATAGTGATTTAATTGGTTTAAATAAAAATCAGATTTTGTGAAAAATATAATACAATCGTAAGCTCATTATTTATAAAACCTTAAGTTGTGTAATTGGATGCAATATCAATTATTGGTATCTTTTTCAGCTAAAACAAAAATAAATGAAACATGCTATTTTATTTCTGATGCTATGTATGTTCTTTTGCACCCTTCAGGCAAAAGAAAATTTAAGCAAAACCGATAAGGAAGCGATTAAGGCTGTGATGAAAAAGCAGGAAATGTCCTGGAATTCCGGCAACATAGAACAGTTTATGGAGACCTACTGGAATTCACCGGAGTTGGTTTTTGTTGGTGGGAATGGCCCTGTTTATGGTTGGAAACAAACACTTGAGCGTTATAAAAAGAGCTATCCAACACAGGAGAAGATGGGAAAGCTAACGTTTGATTTATTAAAGATTCGCTCGATTGATACCCGAACTGCTTTTTTAATTGGTAAGTTTCACTTAAGCCGATCAATTGGAGACCTAATCGGACACTTTACATTGGTGTTACAAAAAATTGATGGTAACTGGTTGATTGTAAGTGACCACTCGAGTTCGGTAAGTAACTAGCTTTAGTTATTGACCCGGTGACTTGAAGTCACCGGGTCAATTGGCAAAATTAGCTTTTTAAAATATCGTCAATCATCTTCAATTCTTTATCAGAGAAGGTGCAATTCTTAAGCATTGCTAAATTATCATCCAGTTGATTTACGGAGCTGGCACCAATTAGCACGGTGGTTACCCGATTGTCCCTTAATACCCACGCCAAGGCCATTTGTGCAAGGCTTTGACCACGTTCAACAGCTATTTCGTTCAGCTTTTTAACTTTCTCAATGGCAGGTTCAACCTGATCTTCTTTTAAAAATCCCCACGACTTAGCTGCTCTTGAGTTTTCAGGAATACCATTCAGGTATTTATTGGTTAGTAAGCCCTGGGCAAGTGGTGAAAAAGGAATACAGCCGATTCCTTCTTCTTCCAGAACATCTAATAGTTCATCTTCAAGCCAGCGCTCAAACATCGAATATTTAGGCTGATGAATCAGGCAGGGGGTACCCAGCTCTTTTAATATACGAGAAGCTTCCCGTGTTCTGTCAGCCGGATAATTTGAAATCCCTACATAAAGTGCTTTCCCTTGCTTAACAGCATGACTTAGAGCAGACATGGTCTCTTCAAGGGGTGTTTCCGGATCGGGACGGTGCGAATAAAAAATATCTACATAATCTAGCCCCATTCGTTTCAGGCTTTGATCAAGGCTTGCCGTTAAATATTTACGGCTTCCCCAATTGCCATAAGGTCCCGGCCACATGTCATAACCAGCCTTGGTTGAAATGATCAACTCGTCGCGGTATGGCATAAAGTCCTGTTTCAGGTGTTTCCCAAAGTTTTCTTCAGCAGAACCATATGGAGGGCCATAGTTATTGGCCAGGTCGAAGTGGGTTATCCCATTGTCAAAAGCATGGCGAAGCATTGCCCGTCCGTTTTCAAAAACATCAAGCCCACCGAAGTTGTGCCATAATCCTAATGAAATAGCTGGTAATTTAATTCCTGATTGCCCACAGCGGTGGTAAGGCATATAATCGTATCTGTTTTTTTCTGCAAAGTAACTCATAGTTATTAGTTTTGTTGAAAAACAAATATACCTGATAAGTGAGGAAAACGATTGCTGACGAAATCATTTTTTCGTATTTTTTGTTAATAAAATTAAATCTGTAGTATGAACGAAGAGAACAATAGTACAAAGCCAAAACCTATTTATATAGTTTCAGGAGGGAGGGGACTTGCAGGTAATAATATGGTGCAGTCGCTTTTAATTCAGTACCCGAATAATAATGTGCCGGTAATAATTGTCCCTAATGCACTTGATGAAGGAAAGCTGGAGTCAGTTGTTTTACAGGCAAAAAATGATGGTGGAATAATTACCCATACCATGGTTATCCCTGCCTTACGCGAAAAAATCATTGAACTGGCAGCTAAACACGGTGTTCATCAAATTGATTTTATGGGCCAGTTAGCCCTTCACCTGGATAATGAATTGGGGATTCCATCTCTTCAATCCCCGGGTCTTTTTCGTGAAATTAACCAACAATATTTTAACCGGATTGATGCCATTGAATTTAGCCTGAACCATGATGATGGTATGAGCCCTGAGCGTCTGAATAATTCAGAAATTATTCTTTGCGGGGTTTCTCGATCAGGAAAAACCCCACTAAGTGTTTACCTGGCTATGTATGGTTGGAAAGTAGCCAATGTGCCTTTGGTGGATGGGATTGAACCACCCGAAGAACTTTTTAAAGTTGATCCCCAAAGGGTTTTTGGCTTAAATATAAGTGCTTCGCATCTTATTGCTCATCGTTTAAAACGCCTGCGTAGTTTGAATAATTTAGAGCACCCTACTTATGTTGATGAGCAGCGGGTGCGAAAGGAAATAAGAAATGCCCATTTTATTTTTAGTAAAGGAAAATTTACCGTGATTAATGTTTCCAATAAACCGATTGAATCAACAGCTAACGAGATTTTGAACATTATGAAAGACCGGTTTGATTATGGGGGCAGGCGAATTGTTTCCCCTTATCATGAAACGGATATTAACGGAAAATCAAAAACGAAATCCTAAAAGTTATAAATTTAAAAAGGCTTCCTTCAATGAAAGGAAGCCTTTAAACTTAACTAAATTATGGAATGGGCTATACTTCACCCTCTTTGATTAACCATTCTGCAATTTGAACTGCATTTAATGCAGCTCCTTTTTTAATTTGATCACCCACACACCAGAAAGTGATGCCTTTGGGATTGGTCAAATCTTTACGCAAACGACCAACATAAACATCATCTTTACCTGCTACAAATAAGGGCATTGGGTATTCCTTATTTTGGGGTTTGTCAATTACTGTCAAGCCTTCAAAACCTTCAAATGCCTTGCGAACTTGCTCAATGCTTAGTTCTTCTTTTGTTTCAACCCAAATTGCTTCTGAATGTGAACGTGCTACAGGAATACGAACACAAGTGGCACTAATCTCAGCATCAGTATGCATAATTTTTTTAGTTTCCCAGTTCATTTTCATTTCCTCTTTGGTATAATCATTATCAAGGAAAACATCAATGTGTGGGATAACATTCATTGCTAACTGGTATTGAAATTTATCAATGGTCAGTTCTTCACCATTGGCTAACTGCTTCGTCTGGGTTTCCAGTTCAGCAATACCTTCAGCACCGGCTCCACTTGCCGCCTGGTAGGTAGCACATTGTACTTTGGTAATTTTAGAAAGCTCTTCAATCGGCTTTAATGCAACAACCATTTGTATCGTCGAACAGTTTGGGTTTGCAATAATATTGCGTGGTCTGTCTTTTGAATCTTCAGCATTTACTTCAGGCACAACCAAAGGCACATCGTCATCGTAACGAAAAGCACTTGAGTTGTCAATCATTACAGCACCGTGTTTGGTAATTGTTGCAGCGTATTCCTTAGAAATAGAAGCACCGGCAGATGTAAGGGCAATATCAATGTCCTTAAAGTCATCATTGTGCTTCAATTCTTTTACAGTCAGTTTTTCACCTTTAAAATCATAAACTTTTCCGGCACTTCTAGCCGATCCAAATAAAACTAACTCGTCAAGGGGGAAGTTTCTTTCAGCCAAAACCTGCAGGAATTCTTGTCCTACAGCTCCGCTTGCCCCAACAACTGCAACTTTCATAAATCTAATTTTTATAATTAATCTAATAACTAATCAATCAGGTTTTTAATACTGATTGTGGTGTGCAAAATTACGAGATTGCTTTTGATTTTTTGCGACATGTGTCATAATTCCGGCAAATTTCAGGTATTGCTTGCAAATTTCTTAACAATTGAAAGTATTGCTTCAAAATTTTAATGCCTAATTATTATATGCATAAGAAAAATAGGTATATTTGTTCATATGAAATCGAATCAATTGTACAAAGGAAGTTTGGCGACCATTGTTTTAAAGTTACTTGAAGACCATGGGCGTATGTATGGTTACCAAATTACCCGGGAAGTTAAGAAGATATCGGGAGGGGAATTTAAAATTACAGAAGGTGCACTCTATCCAATGCTTCACAAATTGGAAGCAGAAGGTCTGTTGACCGTTGAGATGGAGATGAGTGGAAATCGCATGCGCAAATACTACTCTCTTACCCGGAATGGGAAAAAGGAAGTTGTAAATAAGCTGTCAGAAATGCAGGAATTTATTAAAAACATGCAGAATTTGTTAAATCCAGGAATTGAAACAGCATGAGTAAAAAAGTGTCAGATAAACAAATTGAGGAACTTTTTGCATTTTGCAAAGCTCACTATGTGCCCCAATATGATTTGCAATTGGAATTGGTAGACCATCTGGCCAGTAGCATCGAAGAAAAATGGGAACAGGATCCAGACCTTCCATTTAAAGAGGCCCTAAACGAAGTGTTTAGTGGTTTTGGGATTTATGGATTCTCAAAATTGAAGGGAGCAAAAGGCAAAGCCCTCAGACGAAAATACAATATAATGTTTCGCAACTACATCGTTGAATTTTACAAGCTTCCCAAGATCATTCTGACCATAGCCATTTCTATTCTCTTGTATACTGCTTTTAAACTTATCAATGATAATTCAATTATTGCCTATTCAGTTGCCGGATTGTATATTTTGGGCGGGATCTACTATCTCTTCTACCTGTATCCGAAAAAATACAATATCAATTTGGTTCCTGGCAAATCTTTTCTATTAAACGATCACCTCAAATCCATAACCGGAAGCTATTCTGTCTTTGTTGTTTTACCACTAAACACACTGAGCATATTTATCAACAATGAATCTTTGATGGAATCTTTAAACACCAGCACTGCAGAACTATTGCTATCAGTTTTACTCGCATTTATCGGTATCGTTTCCTATGCCTGGGCCGTATATCTCCCTAAAAAAATAAAAGAAGATTTCATTTCTGAATTTCCACAATTTGTAAAAAACTAAAAATGTAATATTTTTAGAATAATTTCTACTAATACTTATAAATGATGATCAACCCCTAAAACCCAAAAGACGTGAAACGAAGCCTTTTTTATTTTGCATGGCGGGAAATTGTCCGCTCACCCTATTTAGGCAAAAGCATTTCGACACAGATTATGCTTGGCTTTTTTGCTGTTTATATGGCAGCTAACTTTTTATTTCTGGGATTTACTATTCCCGAAATTTTAGCGGATAAGTTTCCAGATGCTGATCCTGTCAGTAAATTCAACAGTTATTTACTCATTTATTTTGGAATTGACCTGTTGATGAGGCAATTACTTCAAAATTTGCCTACCATTAGTTTTAAGCCATTTGTTATTTTGAACATTAAAAAGAGCAGAATTGCAAGGTATTTATTGAACCGGTCAGTTCTTCACTTTTTTAATTTCCTGCCCTACTTTCTGCTTGTACCGCTTTTCTTTACACTAATTATTCCGAACCTTTCCGGTGTTTCAGCCATTGTATGTCTGTTGGCAATTGTCTTGTTGATTTTTACAAACCACTTTTTAACTATTTATTTGAAGTGGTGGATAAACGACAACGGTTATGGCTTTTATGTTTTTGTTGGCTTGTTTGCTGCTGCATATGGAATTGATTATTTCAATATTGTTGACTTAACCGGTGCTTTTGGCTTGTTTATTGATCAAATAATTCAACAGCCTGTTTGGACATTGCTCTTGCTTGTATTTCCGGTGGGCTTATATTTTCTGAATTTCAATTACCTGAAGAAGAAAATGTATCTGAACCTGGTTGATAAGCAGCAAAAAGATGCAAAAATCAGAAGCTTTGCCTGGCTTAGCCGGTTTGGGGATTATGCCAAGTTTATTTCTTTGGAACTTCGGTTGATTTGGCGAAATAAACGGCCACGCTCCCAATTTTTGATTACCGTTGCTTTTTTGTTTTATGGCTTGTTAATTTATAAAGATGCAGGCAAAGGAATCCCTGAACCAATGTTGATTATTGGTGGGCTATTAATGGTTTCGATGTTTTCAATTTCTTATGGGCAGTTTTTCCCGGCCTGGCACAGTAATTACTTTTCTTTACTAATGGTTCAAAACTTTAGAATGAAGCAATTCCTTCAGTCATTTTATTATATCAACCTGGTTGTTTGTGTAATCTACTTCTTGCTCACGTTGCCTTATGTTTTACTTGATGACCGGGTGATTTATTTTCATTCAGCGATGCTGATTTATCACCTCGGGGTGAATATGAACCTGATTTATGCATTTGGATTACGAAGTAGCAGAAGGCTGGATCTCGGGGGAAATTCCATGTTTAATTACCAGGGAATGGGTGCAACTCAATGGTTGATGGCCTTCCCTCTTATATTTATACCGGTAATTTTATTTGCACTTTTCAAGCTCTTTTTACCATCCATGTGGGCTTTATTGGTTTTGGGCGGAATTGGGTTAGTCGGAATTTTAATACAACCATTCCTGTTTAATTATTTTACCGATGCTTATTTAAAAAGAAAACATCAACTTATCAGAAACTATAAAAACTCCTAATCATGATAGAAATTAAAAACCTTATAAAAGCTTATAATAAAGAAGTTGTACTGAATATTCCTGGGATAAAAATTGAAAAAGGCCAGCTTTTGGGTTTGGTAGGGAATAATGGTGCAGGAAAAACGACGCTTTTTAACCTGCTACTTGATTTGATTACTGCGAGCAAAGGGGAGGTGGTTAATAACGGGGTTGAGGTGCAAAAATCCGAAGATTGGAAAGCTTTTACAGGCGCCTATATTGATGAAAGTTTCACGATTGGTTATCTGACCCCTGATGAGTATTTTGAGTTTATTGGTGAACTGCGTGATATGAACAAGGCTGATATTAACCACTTCCTGGACAGTTTCGATGATTTCTTTAATGATGAAATACGTGGTAAAAGCAAATACATTCGTGATCTTTCAAAAGGGAACCAAAAAAAGGTTGGTATTGTTGCTGCAATGATGGGAAACCCGGAGGTAGTTATATTGGATGAGCCGTTTGCAAACCTTGATCCAGGTTCACAATTCAAGCTTCGTAAAATTATTAAAGATCAGGCTGCTGCTCAATCAACAACATTTTTAATATCGAGCCATACACTTGATAATATTACTGATGTTTGTACCAGAATTGTTATTCTTGAAAAGGGAAAAATTGTAAAAGATGTTGCAAAAACTGAAACCACGCTTCAGGAATTAGAAGAGTTTTTTATTGCAGAACTTGTTTAAAGTTAGAAGCTGAAAATGGCTGTAATCGTATGAAATAGTGCTATTTGCTGATGTCATGAATGGTGACACTTTTTTTCAACTAACCCACCCTGATCCCGAGTGCCCGGGATCGTCC
>JANQII010000318.1 GCA_028282195.1 Prolixibacteraceae bacterium | reverse complement strand
AATCCTAATAATCGAAACTTAATTCCATTTTGAGTGATGACTTTTAATTTTCTTTTTCACATAAGAATGTTAATTTCTTATTTTTAGACAGCTTCTTAGTTTATTGCGAAAAAAATCAGAAAAAAAGACTTCTTTTATTCGTGTTATAAATTGAAAATTAGTACTTTTGCCCACCGTTTTTGGAATGTTTTGTCCAAAACGAAGCTGTAAAGTGTTGTTTTTATGGGGATAAGAGCAGCTTTTTGCAGTGCAATTTTGTAACAGTTTAATTGATAATAAAAATAGTTGTATGCCAACGATTCAACAGTTAGTAAGGAAAGGACGTACAGTACAAGTTGAGAAAAGTAAATCTCGTGCTTTGGATGCATGTCCGCAAAGACGTGGTGTTTGTGTGCGCGTTTATACAACAACACCTAAAAAGCCGAATTCTGCTATGCGTAAAGTAGCAAGGGTAAGGCTAACCAACGGAAAGGAAGTGAATGCTTACATTCCGGGAGAAGGTCACAACCTTCAGGAACACTCTATTGTATTGGTACGTGGTGGCAGGGTTAAAGACCTTCCAGGTGTACGTTACCACTTAATTCGTGGAGCCCTTGACACAGCAGGTGTTGAAGGTCGTACCCAAAGACGTTCTAAATACGGAACAAAAAGGCCTAAGAAGTAAACGGCGTACAACCGTTTAGTGGTTTGGTTGAGTAAAGGAAGTCCGGCAGCTGCCGGATAACTTGAAGCTCAAAATCAAACAGCCAATTTGAATAACACTAAAGAAAAATAAAATGAGGAAATCGAAACCAAAGAAGAGGATCATATTGCCTGATCCAAAATTTAATGACGTTCTAGTTACAAGATTTGTAAATGACTTAATGAAAGACGGTAAAAAAACCGTTGCTTTCAAAATATTCTACGATGCCCTTGAAATCATTGGGCAACGCATGAAAGAAGAAGAACTCTCACCCCTTGATATCTGGAAAAAATCGTTGGAAAACATTACCCCTGCAGTTGAGGTGAAAAGCCGTCGTGTAGGTGGTGCTACCTTCCAGGTTCCAATGGAAATCCGTCCGGAAAGAAAAACCGCAATTTCAATCAAAAACTTAATATTATTTGCCCGTAAGCGTTCGGGTAAATCAATGGCTGATAAACTGGCTGCTGAAATCCAGGCTGCGTTTAACAATGAAGGTGGCGCCTTCAAGAAAAAAGAAGATACGCACCGTATGGCTGAAGCAAACAGGGCATTTGCACATTTCAGGTTCTAAAGGATTGGTTCATTTTAGTTTATAAGGATTAGATATTGGTTTTAAAATTAACATGGCAACAAAAGATTTAAAATACACAAGGAATATTGGCATCATGGCGCACATTGATGCCGGTAAAACGACAGTGTCAGAGCGTATCCTGTTCTACACAGGTTTAACACATCGCATTGGTGAGGTACACGACGGTGGAGCCACCATGGACTGGATGGAACAAGAACAGGAAAGAGGTATTACAATTACCTCAGCTGCAACTACTACATTCTGGAAGCATAATGATAATGAGCACAAAATTAATATCATTGATACTCCCGGACACGTTGACTTCACAGTTGAGGTTGAGCGTTCATTGAGAGTATTGGATGGTACTGTTGCCCTTTTCTGCGCTGTCGGTGGTGTTGAAGCACAATCAGAAACTGTTTGGCGTCAAGCTGAAAAGTATGGCGTTCCACGTATTGGTTTCGTAAATAAAATGGACCGCCAGGGAGCTGATTTCTTTAATGTAGTAAAAGAAGTTAAGGAAAAGCTTGGTGCTAACCCGGTTCCAATTCAAATTCCGATTGGTGCTGAAGCAGCTTTTGAAGGTGTTATTGACCTTATTGAATTTAAAGCTGTAAGATGGCATGATGATGCTTCTATGGGAACCAAGTATACTTTGGAAGAAATACCAGCGGAATTGGTTGAGCAAGCTGAAGAATACCGTGGACAATTGGTAGAGGCAGTTGCTGAATTAGATGACGAATTGCTTGAGCGTTATTTCGAAGATCCAGAGTCAATTACTGTTGCAGAAATGAATGCCGTAATTCGTAAAGCTACAATCGAAGGTGTGATTGTTCCAATGATGTGTGGATCTGCATTTAAAAATAAAGGTGTTCAGCGTTTGCTGGATGCTGTTTGTGAATACCTGCCAAGCCCACTTGATAAAGGTGAATTAGTAGGTACTCATCCACATACTGGTAATGATGAAATTCGTAAAGCTGATGTGGAAGAACCATTATCTGCTTTGGCTTTTAAAATTGCGACTGACCCTTATGTAGGTCGTTTGTGCTTTGTGCGTGTTTACTCAGGTAAAATCGAAGCAGGTTCAACTGTTTTAAATGCGCGCACAGGTAAAAAGGAACGTATTTCACGTCTTTATCAAATGCATTCCAACAAGCAAAATCCAAAAGAAGTGATTGAAGCTGGTGATATTTGTGCTTGTGTAGGTTTTAAAGATATTCGTACCGGTGATACTTTGGCTGATGCCAAGCACCCAATTACTTTGGAAAGTATGGACTTCCCGGAACCAGTAATTGGTATTGCTGTTGAACCAAAAACTCAAAAAGATTTAGATAAACTTGGGCTGGGATTGGCTAAATTGGCTGAAGAAGATCCTACTTTCCAGGTTAATACAGATGAAGAATCAGGTCAAACAATTATCCGTGGTATGGGCGAGCTTCACCTGGAGATTATTGTTGACCGTTTGAGGCGTGAATTCAAAGTGGAATGTAACCAGGGACAACCTCAGGTTGCATACAAAGAAGCGATCAGCCAGGAAGTTCAGTTGCGTGAAGTATTTAAGAAACAGACTGGTGGTCGTGGAAAATTTGCTGATGTTATAGTTAAAGTTGGTCCTGCTGCTGATGGCAAAGAAGGATTGACATTTATTGATAGTGTAAAAGGAGGTAATATTCCTCGTGAATATATTCCTTCAGTACAAAAAGGTTTCGAAACTGCAATGTTGAATGGTCCCCTGGCTGGTTTCCAGTTGGATAGCCTGAAAGTTGAGTTGTTGGATGGTTCTTTCCACCCGGTTGACTCAGATCAGTTGTCATTCGAAATCTGTGCCCGTCAGGCGTTTAAAAATGCAGCTTCTAAAGCAGCTCCTAAATTGCAGGAGCCCATGATGAAAGCTGAGATTGTTACCCCTGAAGAATATATGGGTGATATTATTGGTGACTTGAACCGTCGTCGTGGCCAGGTATCAGGTATGGAAGAAAAATCAGGTGCCCGTGTTATCAAGGCAACTGTTCCACTAGCTGAAATCTTTGGTTACGTGACTGTATTGAGGACTCTTTCTTCTGGCCGTGCAACTTCTTCGATGGAGTTCTCACACTACGAAGAAGTGCCAAAACAATTGGCAGTGAAAGTACTTGAGGAAATGCAAGGAAAAGTAGAATTATTATAATATAATTATTTTATCTCATTATGAGTCAAAAGATCAGAATTAAGCTGAAATCGTATGATCACAACTTGGTAGACAAGTCAGCTGAGAAGATCGTAAAGACTGTAAAAACTACAGGTGCAGTTGTTAGCGGGCCTATCCCACTTCCTACTCACAAACGTGTTTTCACGGTATTGAGATCAACTTTCGTGAATAAAAAATCACGTGAGCAATTCCAGTTGTCTTCTTACAAACGTTTGATCGACATTTACAGCTCTACAGCTAAAACAATCGACGCTTTAATGAAGCTTGAGCTTCCTAGTGGCGTTGAAGTAGAAATTAAAGTGTGATAACCTGTAAAAACAAAGAAAAATGACAGGATTAATCGGTAAAAAAATCGGAATGACATCCGTATTCAGTGTTGAGGGGAAAAATATCCCATGCACTGTGATTGAAGCCGGTCCTTGTGTTGTAACACAAGTGAAAACGGCTGAAACCGATGGCTATGACGCACTGCAGGTTGGTTACTCCGATAAAAAGGAAAAAAATACCAGCAAAGCAGAATTTGGTCATTTCCAGAAAGCTGGAACTGAGCCAAAGCGTAAAGTTGTTGAGTTTCGTGATTTTGAAGGTGAGTACAAACTTGGTGATACCATTACTGTTGATATTATCAACGAAGAAAGCTGGGTTGATGTAACAGGCGTTACAAAAGGTAAAGGATTTCAAGGTGTAGTAAAGCGCTACAACTTTAGAGGTGTTGGTGATGCAACCCATGGTCAGCATAACCGTTTGAGAGCTCCGGGTTCTCTTGGTGCTTCTTCGTACCCTTCTCGTGTATTTAAAGGTATGCGTATGGCTGGCCGCACTGGTGGCGAGAATCAAACCGTTCAAAACCTGAAAGTTTTGAAAGTGATTCCTGAGTCAAACCTACTAGTTGTTAAAGGATCTATTCCTGGAGCGAAAGGATCATATGTAATTATTTATCAGTAATGGAAGTACAAGTATTAAATACAGCCGGAAAAGAAACCGGAAGGTCTGTGAAGTTAGACAAGCAGATTTTCGGTATTGAGCCCAATGACCACGCCATTTACCTGGATGTAAAACAGTACATGGCCAATAAGCGTCAGGGGACTCACGCAGCAAAAGAAAGAGCTGACATTGTTGGTAGTACCAAAAAGATCAAAAGACAAAAAGGTACTGGTACAGCAAGGGCAGGTAGCATTAAGTCACCATTGTTCCGTGGTGGTGGTCGCGTTTTTGGACCACGCCCAAGAAACTATGGTTTCAAATTGAACAAAAAAGTAAAAGCTCTTGCGCGTAAATCAGCGTTAACTTATAAAGCAAAAACAAGCGATATTTTAATTTTGGAAGACTTCTCTCTGGAAGCCCCTAAAACAAAGGAAATGATGTTAATCAGTAATAATCTGAAAATTACTGATAAAAAGTCACTTTTCGTTTTACCAGAAGAAAATAAAAACATATATTTGTCCTCCAGAAATTTACAGGGAGTATCTGTTGTAACTGCTTCTGAATTAAATACTTATCAAGTGATGAACGCAGGGAAAGTTGTTTTTCTTGAGAGTTCAGTTGGTAAAGTTGAAGAACAATTAAAGCAATAAGGGGGTAAAAAATGGACATTTTGATTAAACCCATAGTAACGGAAAAGATGACGGATCAGGGAGAAACCTTGAACCGTTTTGGCTTTGTTGTTAGAAGAGATGCCAATAAAGCTGAGATAAAAAAAGCAGTTGAAGATTTATATAACGTAACCGTCGCCTCTGTAAATACAATGGTATATGGCGGAAAACGTAAAAGTCGTTACACCAAATCAGGGGTAATTACCGGAAAAACTTCTGCTTATAAGAAAGCAATAATAACATTGATTGAAGGAGATTCAATCGATTTTTATAGTAATATATAATAAATAGAAATGGCAGTAAGAAAATTAAAACCAGTTACACCGGGTCAAAGGCATAAAATTATAGGTGCTTTTGATACTATTACTGCATCAACACCTGAAAAATCATTGTTGAAGCCCATGTCGAAGACTGGCGGTAGAAACAGCCAGGGTCGCATGACAATGAGGTATATAGGTGGGGGGCACAAGAAGAGATATCGTGTAATCGACTTCAAGCGCGAGAAAGACGGTATCCCTGCACGTGTAGAGTCTATTCAGTATGACCCAAACCGCACAGCCCGTATTGCACTATTGGTATACGCCGATGGTGAAAAACGGTACATGCTTGCACCGAATGGTTTGCAAGCTGGTCAAACAGTGCTTAGCGGTTCTGGTGTTGCACCTGAAGTTGGAAACTCACTTCCACTGAAAGAAATACCTCTGGGTACAGTTATACACAACATTGAACTTCGGCCCGGACAGGGTGGTGTGATGGCACGTAGTGCCGGTACGTATGCACAATTGACCTCCAGGGAAGGTAAATACGCTATCGTGAAATTGCCTTCCGGCGAATCCAGAATGGTACTTGTTTCTTGTAGAGCTACCATCGGTATTGTTGGAAACACTGAGCACAACCTGGAAAGATCGGGTAAAGCTGGTCGTTCACGTTGGTTAGGAAGAAGACCACGGGTACGTGGTGTTGTAATGAATCCTGTTGATCACCCAATGGGTGGTGGTGAAGGCCGTTCATCAGGTGGACACCCGCGTTCACGCACAGGCTTGTTAGCGAAAGGTTATAAAACCCGATCTAAGAAGAAAGCTTCCAATAAGTACATTGTAGAAAAACGCAAGAAATAATAAAAGGAGAAGAATATGAGTCGTTCATTAAAAAAAGGCCCTTTCATTGCCTATAAACTTGAGAGAAAAGTAGAGGCAATGAATGAATCAGGCAAAAAGTCTGTAATCAAGACTTGGTCAAGGGCATCAGTAATCTCTCCTGACTTTGTAGGGCATACCATCGCAGTTCATAACGGAAATAAATTCATTCCGGTTTATGTAACTGAAAACATGGTTGGCCATAAACTCGGTGAATTTGCACCTACAAGAACATTCAGGGGACATGCCGGAAACAAAAAGTAGGCATGAGTTTCTCATTAACTTTTAAATGAATTCACGATGGGTGCTAGAAAAAGAAATAGAGCCAACGAACTAAAAGAAGCTAAAAAAACACAATATTTTGCAGTATTGAAAGACTGCCCGACTTCACCACGTAAAATGAGGCTTGTAGCTGATATGGTACGCGGAATGGAAGTTAACAGGGCTTTGGATGTCTTGAAATTCTCGCCAAAAGAAGCTTCTCGTAAAGTCGAAAAACTGTTGATGTCAGCCATTGCAAACTGGCAGGCTAAAAACGAAGGGGTTCGACTTGAAGATAGTAATCTATATGTCAAGACGATTGCAGTTGATTCAGGACGTATTTTAAAGCGTCTGCGTCCAGCTCCACAAGGCCGTGCGCACAGGATCCGCAAACGTTCAAACCACGTTACCTTGTACGTGGATAGTAGAAATGTAGCAAACGATAACGAATAAATAGTAATACATGGGACAAAAAGTTAATCCAATCGCTAATCGATTAGGAATCATCCGAGGATGGGATTCCAACTGGTTCGGTGGAAACGACTATGGTGACAAGCTGGTTGAAGATACAAAGATCAGGGAGTACTTGAATGCCCGTTTGGCGAAAGCAAGTATTTCAAGGATCATCATCGAGAGAACTTTGAAGCTTATTACCATTACTGTTCACACCTCACGCCCAGGTATTATTATTGGTAAAGGTGGTCAGGAAGTTGATAAGTTGAAAGAAGAATTGAAAAAGATCACCAGCAAAGAAGTTCAGATCAATATCTTTGAAATTAAGCGTCCTGAACTTGATGCCCGTATCGTTGCCAATAATATTGCACGTCAAATTGAAGGTAAGATTGCTTACCGTCGTGCTACTAAGATGGCTATTGCCTCTACAATGAGAATGGGAGCACAGGGAATTAAAGTTTTGGTATCCGGTCGTTTGAACGGTGCTGAAATGGCCCGCTCAGAAATGTACAAAGATGGTCGTACTCCTTTGCACACACTTAGGGCTGATATTGACTATGCTTTGGCTGAAGCTTTAACGAAAACCGGTCTAATCGGTGTTAAAGTTTGGATTTGTAAAGGCGAAGTATATGGAAAACGTGACCTTTCACCAAATGTTGGACAAAAGTCTAACCAAGGTGGTGCAGGTGGCCGTGGTGGCCGTGGTGGCGGTTTCAGAAAGAAAAGAAAATAATTCGAAAACCTTTTAATTAAAAAAGGATGTTACAGCCGAGAAAAACTAAATTTAGAAGAGTACAAAAGGGAAAAATGAAAGGGAATGCCGGACGTGGTAATCAACTTGCATTTGGAACTTTCGGAATAAAGGCTTTGCAGGAATGCTGGATTACCGGTCGCCAGATTGAAGCGGCGAGGGTTGCGGTTACCCGTCACATGCAACGTCAGGGTCAAATTTGGATCCGTATTTTCCCCGATAAACCAATTACCAAAAAACCTGCTGAAGTACGTATGGGTAAAGGTAAAGGTTCCCCTGAAGCATTTGTAGCTCCGGTTACGCCTGGTCGTATTATTATTGAAGCCGACGGTGTACCATACGAATTGGCTAAAGAAGCCCTTCGTTTAGCGGCTCAAAAACTGCCGGTAACTACAAAGTTTGTTGTCAGACGTGATTATGTTGAATCAAGTAATGAAATTTAACGATGAAAACATCTGAAATTAAAGAATTAACAGACAAGGAAATCCAGGAAAGAATTTCTCTGGAAAAAGAAACCTTGGTACGTCTGAATATGAACCATGCAGTTTCTCCACTTGATAATCCATTAAAGATTAAAGATACAAGGAGGAATATTGCACGCCTTAAGACTGTTCTGCGTCAGAGGGAAATGAATCAAAATCAGAATTAATTTGTAGTAATGGAAGCAAGAAATCTGAGAAAAGAGCGTATCGGGGTTGTGGTAAGCGACAAAATGGAAAAGAGTATTGTTGTTGCTGTTAAACGAAAAGAGAAACATCCGATTTATGGAAAATTCGTGAACAAAACAACCAAGTTGTACGCCCACGATGAAACAAACACCTGCAACGTTGGTGATACTGTAAAGATCATGGAAACAAGACCTTTAAGTAAAAACAAATGTTGGAGATTAGTTGAAATTTTAGAAAGAGCTAAGTAATCATGATACAACAGGAATCAAGATGTGCAGTAGCCGATAACAGCGGCGCAAAAGAGGTGCTTTGTATCCGTGTTTTAGGCGGTACCAGGAAGCGCTATGCTTCGCTTGGCGATACTGTGGTAGTTACTGTAAAAAGTGCTATCCCAAGTAGTGAAATGAAAAAAGGGACCGTGTCCAGGGCAATTGTTGTTCGTACCAAAAAAGAAGTACGCCGCCAGGATGGATCTTATATCCGTTTTGACGACAATGCTGTCGTTTTATTGAACAATACTGGTGAAATGCGCGGAACCCGTATTTTTGGCCCTGTTGCAAGGGAACTTCGTGAAAACAACATGAAGATTATTTCACTTGCACCTGAAGTACTTTAATGCATAAAAAAAACGAAATGCAGAAAAAATTACATATCAAAAAAGGTGACACGGTTGTTGTTGTTGCCGGCAACGATAAAGGCCAGCAAGGTAAAGTCCTTGAAGTAATCAGGGATAAAGACAGAGCAATTGTGGAGGGCGTGAATATGATTAAAAAACATACCAAACCGAATGCGGAAAACCCACAAGGAGGTATTGTTGAGAAGGAAGCGCCAATCCATATTTCTAACCTAATGCAAGTAGATCCTAAGTCAGGTGAACGCACTCGTATTGGAAGGAAGCTCGACAGCAACGGTAAATTAGTACGTTATTCAAAAAAATCTGGAGAGGAGATTAAGTAATGTCTTACGAACCAACACTTAAAAAGAGATATTCGGAAGAAATCGTTCCTGCTTTAAAGAAGGAATTCGATTACAAATCTGTTATGCAGGTTCCGAAGTTAACAAAGATTGTTCTTAACCAAGGTGTTGGAGCTGCAATTGCTGATAAAAAGATTATTGACGTCGCTACTGAAGAGATGACAATGATCGCAGGTCAAAAGGCAGTCCAAACCGTTTCAAAAAAGGACATCTCTAACTTTAAATTGAGGAAAAAAATGCCCATCGGGGTACGCGTAACCTTACGTCGTAGCCAAATGTTTGAATTCCTTGAGCGTTTAATTAATATTTCTTTGCCACGTATCCGTGACTTTAGAGGTATTGAAGGAAAAATGGACGGACAAGGTAATTATACATTGGGTATCCCTGAACAAATTATTTTCCCTGAGATCAACATTGATAGGGTTTCAAAAATTAATGGTATGAACATTACTTTTGTTACCACTGCTGATACTGACGAAGAAGGCTTCGCTTTATTGAAAGAGTTAGGTTTACCTTTTAAAAATGTTAAAAAGAATTAAGCTATGGCTAAAGAATCAATGAAAGCCCGTGAAGTAAAAAGGGCAAAGCTTGTTGAAAAATATGCCGAAAAAAGGGCCCGGCTCAAAGCTGAAGGCGATTATGTAGGTTTGCAAAAACTTCCTAAGAATTCATCGAAGGTACGTTTGCATAACCGTTGCAAATTAACCGGTAGGCCTAAAGGGTATATGAGGCAATTTGGAATTAGCAGGATTAACTTCCGCGAAATGGCTTCAGCTGGTTTAATTCCAGGAGTTAAAAAAGCTAGTTGGTAAACGTTTTAAACGAAAAGTAATGAGTAAAATTACAGACCCTATAGCAGACCTTTTAACGCGCGTTCGCAATGCTCAAAAAGCAAAGCATCGTGTGGTTGAAATACCTGCTTCAAACATAAAAAAGGAGATTACCAAAATCTTAAAAGATAAAGGGTATATCCTGAATTATAAGTTCGAGGATGAAGTAAACTACCAGGGCAATATTAAAATTGCTTTGAAGTACCATCCTGAGACTAAAATACCAGCAATCAAATCAGTAAAACGTGTAAGTAAGCCTGGTTTGAGACAATACTGCGACAGTGAAAACATTCCTCGCGTATTGAATGGTTTAGGTATTGCAATCTTATCTACATCAAAAGGTGTGATTACTGACAAAGAAGCGCGCGACCTGGGTGTAGGTGGGGAAGTTTTATGTTACGTATATTAATAAGGAGGAAAAGCAATGTCAAGAATAGGTAAATTACCAATCGCATTACCAGCCGGTGTTACCATTAATGTATCCAAAGAAAATGTGGTTACAGTTAAAGGTAAACTAGGTGAGCTTTCGCAACAGGTTGATCCCGAAATTGAAGTAGCTGTTGAAGAAAACCAAATCCAGGTTAAAAGGCCCAACGATTCAAAAAAATACCGTGCTATGCATGGTTTGTATCGTTCGTTGATTAACAACATGGTTGTTGGTGTTTCTGAAGGTTACGAAATTAAACTGGAACTTGTTGGTGTAGGTTACCGTGCTGAAAACCAGGGACAATTGTTGAACCTTGTTTTAGGGTATTCTCACCATACATACCTGCAACTTCCTCCTGAGGTTAAAGTCGAAGCCGTAACAGATAAAAGGAGTAATCCTACTGTAACCCTTAAAAGCTGTGACAAACAGCTTATTGGACAAGTTGCTGCTAAAATCCGCTCATTGCGTAAACCAGAACCTTACAAAGGTAAGGGTGTGAAGTTTGCCGGTGAAGTATTGAGAAGGAAAGCTGGTAAATCAGCTGCCGCTAAATAGTAAATTTTAGAAATCATGGCTTTAACGAAACAAGAAAGAAGATATAGAATCAAAAAGAGAATCCGGAAAATTGTTTCCGGTACTGCTGAAAGACCACGTTTAAGTGTTTTCAGAAGTAATAAGCAAATGTACGTTCAACTAATCAATGATATTGATGGTACTACTTTGCTTGCAGTCTCTTCATTGGATAAAGAAATCAGCGAAAAAGAAGGCAATAAAAAAGATCAGGCTGCTGCAGTTGGAAAAGCTGTTGCTGAAAAAGCACTTGCAACTGGTGTCAAAGAAGTTGTTTTCGATCGTAACGGTTATTTGTATCACGGTAGAGTTAAACAATTAGCTGACGCTGCCCGTGAAGGTGGCCTTAAATTTTAATGAGTATGGCAGGAATTATAAATAGAGTCAAAACAAGTGACATTGAACTTAAGGACAGGTTAGTTGCAATTAACCGTGTAACTAAAGTAACCAAAGGTGGTAGGACCTTCAGCTTCTCAGCGATTGTCGTTGTAGGTAACGAAGACGGTATTGTCGGTTGGGGACTAGGTAAAGCTAGTGAAGTAACTACTGCTATTGCTAAAGGTGTTGATGCTGCTAAGAAAAACCTGGTTAAAATACCTGTTTATAAAGGAACAATTCCTCACGAGCAAGTAGCCAAATTTGGTGGCGCAAGAGTATTCCTTAAGCCTGCATCATCCGGTACAGGTGTAAAAGCAGGGGGTGCGATGCGTGCTGTACTTGAAAGTGTTGGTGTACATGATATCCTTGCAAAATCAAAAGGATCATCAAACCCACACAACCTGGTGAAAGCAACTTTCCAGGCATTGCTTGAAATGCGTGATGCTAAAGCTGTTGCTGATCAAAGAGGAGTTTCATTAGAAAAAGTTTTTAAAGGATAGGAACTATGGCTAAGATTAAAATCACACAGATAAAAAGCAAAATTGGTTCCAACAAAAAGCAAAAAGCAACGCTTGAAGCTCTTGGAATTAAGAAGATGAACCAAACTGTTGAAAAAGAAGCTACAGAACAAATTCTGGGCATGGTCAACAAGGTGAATCATTTGGTGAAAGTCGAAGAAGTATAAAAAAATTAAGATTTATATTATGGATTTAAGTAATCTTAAACCTGCAGAAGGATCCGTTAAAAAGGACAAGCGAATTGGCCGTGGTCAAGGATCAGGACGTGGTGGTACATCCACAAGGGGACATAAAGGTGCCCAGTCGCGTTCGGGTTACAGCCGTACACGTGGTTTCGAAGGTGGTCAAATGCCTTTACAGCGTGTTGTGCCTAAATTCGGGTTCAAAAATATCAACAGGGTAGAATATAAGGCGATCAACCTGGATGCAATTCAAGCATTAGCTGAGAGCAAAAAGCTTACGGTTATTGATGTTGAAACATTGGTTGAAGCTGGTCTGGCTTCAAAAAGAGACCGTGTTAAGATTTTAGGAAATGGTGAGTTGAAACTTAAATTAGAAGTTAAAGCTCACGGATTCTCAAAGTCTGCAAAAGAAGCTATCGAAAAACTAGAAGGAACCACTGAAATACTCTAAACCTGATGAAAAAATTTATCGAAACCCTAAAGAACATTTATAAGATCGAGGATCTAAGGGCCCGTTTGGGAACAACTTTATTTTTCCTTTTGATTTACCGTTTAGGATCGTTCGTCGCCTTGCCAGGCATTGACCCGGCACAATTGCAGGAACTTAAAAACCAAACCTCAGATGGGTTGCTGGGGTTGTTGGATATGTTCTCAGGCGGTGCATTTTCTAACGCGTCAATATTTGCTTTAGGGATTATGCCTTACATTTCTGCTTCCATTGTAATTCAGCTGATGGGAATAGCCGTTCCATACTTCCAGCGTTTACAAAAAGAAGGAGAATCGGGAAGAAGGAAAATTAATCAGATAACCCGTTATTTGACTGTAATGATCCTGCTTTTCCAGGCACCTGCGTTTTTAACTAACATTAGGGTGAACATGCCAAATGCTATTGTAATGGATCAGACAATGTTTACCATTTCGTCTACCATTATTATGTGTGCTGGTTCCATGTTTGTTATGTGGTTAGGAGAACGCATTACCGATAAAGGAATAGGTAATGGTATTTCATTAATTATCATGATTGGTATTATTGCCCGTCTGCCACAGTCGGTCGTTCAGGAATTTGCTTCCAGAATCGAACAAGAAGGTGGTGGAATGGTGATGTTCCTGGTTGAGTTTGTTGTACTGTTCGTTATATTTATGGGATGTATTATGCTGGTACAAGGTACACGCAGGATTCCCGTACAATATGCAAAACGAATTGTCGGTAACAAACAATACGGGGGTGTTCGTCAATATATACCGCTAAAAGTGAATGCTGCCGGGGTAATGCCAATTATTTTTGCCCAGGCGATTATGTTTGTTCCAATGACAGTTGCAGGATTTGCCAATTCAGAAAGTTTAAGTGGGTTTACGGCTGCATTTTCAAACCCGGTAAGCTTTTGGTATAACTTTACGCAATTTGTACTGGTAGTATTGTTTACGTATTTTTACACGGCAATTACTGTCAACCCGGTACAGATGGCTGAGGATATGAAGAAGAATGGTGGTTTTATTCCAGGTGTTAAACCCGGTAAAAAAACAGTTGAATTTCTGGATGCAGTCATGTCTCGTATTACTTTCCCTGGATCAATTTTCCTTGGAATAGTAACTATTTTACCGGCTTTTGCTATGCTTGCTAATGTTAATAGTCAGTTTGCTCTGTTTTACGGAGGAACATCATTGTTGATTATGGTAGGTGTTGTATTGGATACATTACAGCAAATTGAGAGTCACTTGTTAATGCGCCATTATGATGGTCTGATGAAATCAGGCCGTATTAAAGGCCGAACAGGCGGTGCAGGTTCAATGATGTAATATAAACGCAAAAACTGATTAAAACTATTGTATATGGCAAAGCAGCCTTCTATAGAGCAAGACGGAACAATAATTGAAGCTTTATCAAATGCGATGTTCAGGGTTGAACTTGAAAACGGGCATGTGATAACGGCACATATCTCTGGTAAAATGCGCATGCATTATATCAAAATTCTTCCGGGAGATAAGGTAAAAGTGGAGATGTCCCCTTACGACCTGACTAAAGGAAGGATTACTTTTAGATATAAAAATTAAAATAACCATAATGAAGACTAGAGTATCCATAAAAAAACGCAGCGCCGACTGTAAGATTGTACGCAGAAAGGGCCGTTTGTACGTGATTAACAAAAAGAATCCAAAGTTCAAACAGCGTCAGGGATAATTAATTAACTTTGTAAAAATTTTATTTATGGCTCGTATTGTTGGAGTTGATATTCCTAATAATAAAAGAGGTGAAGTTGCACTTACTTACATTTATGGTATTGGCAGTAGCCGTGCAAAAACTATCCTCACCGAAGCTGGCGTAGATCCTAACATCAAAGTTCAGGATTGGAACGATGACCAATTCGCTGCTATTCGTGGCGTAATCAACGAGAATTTTAAAGTTGAAGGTGAATTGCGTTCTGAGAACCAGCTTAATATCAAACGTTTGATGGACATCGGTTGTTACCGTGGAATCCGTCATCGTATTGGCCTTCCTGTTCGCGGACAAAGTACCAAAAACAATGCCCGCACACGTAAAGGAAGAAAGAAAACTGTAGCTAATAAGAAAAAAGCCACTAAATAATTAATTGAATTATGGCAAAAAAGACAAGTTCCAGTAGGAAAAGAGTCGTTAATGTTGAAGCTACCGGCCAGGCACATATTCATTCCTCATTCAATAATATTATCATTTCAATGACCAATAACAACGGAGAGGTAATCTCATGGTCATCAGCTGGTAAAAAAGGATTTAGAGGATCAAAGAAGAATACGCCGTATGCTGCTCAGGTAGCCGCTGAAGAATGTGCTAAGACTGCATATGACCTAGGACTCAGAAAAGTAAAAGTATTTGTAAAAGGACCCGGAAATGGTCGCGAATCTGCTATTCGAGCTATTAACAGTGTAGGCATCCAGGTGAATGAAATCGTAGATGTGACTCCATTGCCACATAACGGATGTCGTCCTGCTAAAAGAAGACGTGTTTAATTTTAAAACGGAAGAAAAATGGCTAGATATAGAGGACCAAAAACTAAAATTGCAAGGAAATTTGGTGAACCAATTTTCGGACCAGATAAAGTACTTGAAAAGAAGAATTACCCTCCTGGCTTTCACGGTCAGGCTGCCCGTAGGAGAAAAAAATCTGAATACGGGTTACAACTAAAAGAAAAGCAAAAAGCGAAATACACTTATGGTGTGTTGGAAAGACAATTCTCTAACCTCTTCAAAAAAGCATCTGCTGCAAAAGGGGTAACTGGTGAAGTGTTGTTGCAACTGTTAGAATCACGTTTGGACAATGTAGTATTCCGTTTAGGTTTGGCTGCTTCCCGTCCAGGTGCAAGACAATTAGTTTCACACAAACACGTAACAGTTAACGGCGAAGTTGTAAATATTCCTTCGTACCAATTACGTCCTGGCGATATCGTTGGAGTAAGGGAAAAATCAAAATCGTTGGAAGTTATCGCTGATGCCCTGACTTCACATCGCTCTAACCAATATGCTTGGTTAGAATGGGATGGTACTCAAATGGTTGGGAAATTTCTTAACCGTCCTGAAAGGGAAGAGATTCCTGAAAACATTAAAGAACAACTAATCGTAGAGTTGTATTCTAAATAATAAATTACTCAGTATTATTATGGCAATATTAGCGTTCCAAAAACCAGACAAAGTAATAATGGTAGAATCCGATGAGAAATTCGGCAAATTCGAATTTCGCCCATTGGAGCCTGGGTATGGTATTACCATTGGTAATGCATTACGCAGAATCCTGTTATCATCTTTGGAAGGTTATGCAATTACAACTGTCAAAATTGAAGGCGTTGACCACGAGTTTGCAACTATTAAAGGAGTGATGGAAGATGTTACTGAAATCATCCTTAACCTGAAGCAGATTCGTTTTAAGCGCGAAGTTGAAGATTTTGACAGTGAAAAAGTTTCTGTTACAATTTCAGGTCAGGAAGAGTTTACTGCAGGAGACATCAACAAGTTTATGACTGGTTTCCGGGTATTAAATCCAGAACTGGTTATTTGTAGAATGGAAGCTGATGTTAAATTGCAGATGGAAATCACACTTAACAAAGGACGAGGCTATGTCCCCAGCGCTGAAAATAAGCCGGTGGATGCTGAGTTTGGAGTAATTCCGATTGACTCTATCTTCACACCTATCAGAAATGTGAAGTATGCTGTTGAAAACTATCGTGTAGAGCAAAAGACTGACTATGAAAAGTTGGTTCTTGACATCGCTACTGATGGTTCAATTCATCCAAAAGATGCTTTGAAAGAAGCTGCTAAAATCCTGATTTATCACTTCATGTTATTCTCTGATGAAAAGATCACTCTGGATTCTGATGAGAAATTTGCCAATGAAGAATTCGACGAAGAAGTATTGCACATGCGTCAACTTCTTAAAACTAAACTGGTTGACATGGACCTTTCAGTTCGTGCGCTTAACTGCCTGAAAGCAGCTGATGTTGAAACATTAGGCGAACTGGTAACTTACAACCGGAATGATTTGTTGAAATTCAGGAACTTTGGTAAGAAGTCGCTGACTGAATTGGATGACTTGCTAAACGGCATGAACCTGACTTTCGGAATGGATATAAGTAAGTATAAACTTGACAAGGAATAGGTAGAAATGAGACACAATAAAAAATTCAACCATTTGGGAAGGAAAAGTGCCCACAGAAAGGCAATGCTTTCGAATATGGCGAATTCTTTGATTTTCCATAAACGAATCAGCACTACTGTAGCTAAAGCAAAGGCACTTAAAATGTACGTTGAGCCTCTTATTACCAAGGCAAAAAACGATACAACTCATTCTCGTCGTACTGTTTTCAGTTACCTGAAAAGCAAACAAGCTGTTTCCGAGTTATTCCGTGATGTAGCAGAAAAAGTTGGCGATCGTCCCGGAGGTTACACTCGTATTTTGAAAACTGGTAGCCGTTTAGGTGACAATGCAGAAATGTGCATTATTGAGCTGGTTGACTACAACGAAAACATGCTGGCTGAAAAGAAAGAAAAAGCAAAATCACGTCGTTCTCGTCGTGGTGGTGCGAAAAAAGCTGCTCCTGCTGCAGAAACTGCACCAGAAGTTGCTCCAGCAGAAGAAGTTGTAGAAGAACCAAAAGCTGAGCTTGTTGAAGAAGTAAAAGAAGAGACTGCTGAAGCTGTTGCTGAAGAGCCTAAGGTTGAAGAAGCACCAGTAGAAGAAATCAAAGAGGAAGTTGTTGCTGAAGAACCTAAGGCTGAAGAAGCACCAGCAGAAGAAGTCAAAGAGGAAGTTGTTGCAGAGGCACCTGCTGAAGAGGCGAAGGAAGAAGCTGCTGAAGAACCAAAAGCTGAGCTTGTTGAAGAAGTAAAAGAAGAGACTGCTGAAGAAGTTGTAGTTGAAGAGCCTAAGGCTAAAGAAGCACCAGCAGAAGAAGTTAAAGAAGAAGTTGTTGCTGAAGAACCTAAGGCTGAAGAAACACCAGCTGAAGAGGCGAAGGAAGAAGCTGCTGAAGAACCAAAAGCTGAGGCTAAAGACGAGGAAGACAAAGCTGAAGAAAAATAATTTAGCTAGCTCATAAAAATATAAAGCTGACCAAATTGGTCAGCTTTTTTTGTCGCCCCTTTTTCGAATCGCAATCAACCACATTTAGCTTAATCGTTCAAAATATTTTTAATTCGTTTTTGAAGGTATCCAGCTTTCAATGGCTTAATAAGGTAATCATTCGCACCGTTTTGCAAACACCTCCTGCGATCTGATTCAAGATCGGAAGTTGTGTAGAAGACGATAGGAATGTTTTGGTTCAGGTTGTTGTCCATTTGACGAATTCTCATAGTTGCTTCAGCCCCATCCATTACAGGCATAAAAAGATCCATCAAAATAAGATCGTATTTTTTTTCCTGAACTTTCTTTAACGCCTCCAAACCATGATCCGCAGTTTCAACATCGTACTCGTTATGTAACGACAATGTCGCGAACTTTTGGTTTACAGGGTTGTCATCTACAATTAGTATTTTCAATGCAATATGATTTTATTGAACACTCTAAACAAATTTAAACATATAAATATAAAATTTCACCTATTTTTGCTAACCGATATTATGTATTGGATAGCTCAATTGCGGGTTTTGTAATAACTTCACTAATAATTATAACATGACAGACGATAAAAAGATTATATTTTCAATGTACCGGGTAAGTAAAACCTTTCCCCCTCAAAAGAACGTTTTAAAGGACATTTCATTGTCTTTTTTCCTGGGTGCAAAAATTGGGATCATTGGTTTAAATGGTTCAGGAAAATCAACTCTGCTAAAAATTATTGCCGGCCTGGAGAAGTCATACCAAGGCGAGCTTGTTTTCTCTCCAGGTTATACGGTTGGTTATCTGGAGCAAGAACCAAAACTTGATCCGGATAAAACAGTTAAAGAAATTGTTGAAGAAGGAGTACAGGAAGTTGTTGATGTGCTTAAAGCTTATGAAGATATTAATTTGAAATTTTCGGAGCCAGAGGTATTGGAAGATCCGGATAAGATGGAAGCCTTGATCAATGAACAATCGAAACTTCAGGAGAAGATAGATCGCTATGATGCATGGAACCTGGACAGTAAATTGGAAAGGGCAATGGATGCTTTGAGATGCCCTCCGGGAGATCAGCCTGTGAAAGAGTTATCTGGAGGAGAACAACGTCGTGTCGCTTTATGCCGTTTGTTATTGAAGGAGCCAGATGTATTACTCCTTGATGAGCCTACCAACCACCTGGATGCTGAATCTGTTCAATGGCTTGAATTACATTTACAACAATATAAAGGAACAGTCATTTGCATTACGCACGACCGATATTTCCTGGATAATGTCGCAGGCTGGATTCTTGAACTTGACCGGGGGGAAGGCATCCCCTGGAAAGGCAACTATTCGTCATGGCTTGACCAGAAAGCGAAACGTTTGGCCCAGGAAGAGAAGCAGCATTCAAAACGAAGGAAAACGCTTGAGCGTGAGTTGGACTGGATTCGTATGACCCCAAAGGCTAAACATGCCAAATCAAAAGCTCGCTTGAGTGCCTACAACCAGTTAATGGATGAAGATGTGAAGCAAAAAGAGGAACGGCTTGAAATTTTCATTCCGAATGGACCACGTTTGGGTGATAAAGTAATTGAGGCTGAATCTTTGGCAAAAGGATATGGGGATCGTCTTCTTTTTGATGAGCTGGATTTTAACTTGCCTCCAAACGGTATCGTTGGGGTTATTGGTCCAAATGGTGCCGGTAAAACAACTCTGTTCCGTTTAATTATGGAATTGGAACAAGCTGATAAAGGTAAATTTGAAGTTGGCGAAACAGTTAAAATCGCTTATGTCGATCAATCACATGATGATATCATTCCTGATAAGACAGTTTATGAAGTTATCTCAGGAGGCAATGAATTGATTCAGATGGGAAATAAGCAAATCAATGCCCGGGCATACATTTCAAGGTTTAATTTTTCGGGAGCTGACCAACAAAAGAAATGCGAGGTGTTGTCGGGTGGTGAAAGAAATCGTCTTCACCTGGCTATGGCGCTAAAAGAAGAAGGGAACGTACTGCTTCTTGATGAGCCAACAAATGATATTGATGTGAATACGCTTCGTGCACTGGAAGAAGGTCTGGAAAGCTTTGCCGGATGTGCTGTGGTGATTTCACACGACCGTTGGTTCCTTGACAGAATTGCAACACACATCCTTGCTTTTGAAGGAGACTCTAACGTTCATTTCTTTGAAGGTTCGTATTCGGAATATGAAGAAAACAAGAAAATGCGTTTGGGGGATGAAGGACCAAAACGTATTAAATACCGCAAACTGGTAAAAGAATAGCAGGTTATAAAAACGAAATTGAATGTCCGCAATGAATCATAATTCACACGTCACCCTGTCCGGCAGCTGCCGGATCAGGGTCTCATTCATATACCGCTTAATATCAGCAAGTATGAGATGCCGATCCGGCAGTTGCCGGACAGCATGACGTAAAAATAAGCAATATGACATAAAACGGATATTCACAAAAACGAATATAGTTTTTTTTGTTAAGCCACTACGTGGAATAATTGACTTCGTATTTATCTTGTTTTACAATACTTTATCTCCAACGGAAAATTTCCGCGTAGTGGATAAAGTATTGAAAAAATGTTGGCCTCCTTATCAACTTATACCTCGTAGAGCTTAGACTAATAAAGAATCATAGCGGGTTCAATCTATTTTACTCGGACAGTAGTGTTTTTTTTCATAAACTTGCATAACAACTAAATCTAAACACAACACTTATGAAAAAGCTAGTCAAAACCTTTTCAGTATTTTGCATTTTATTGCTCTTATTGCTCTTATTTTCCTTCAGTAAAAAAAACGAAAAGCCTCATATCATATTTATAATGACTGATCAGCAGCGAGGGGATGCTGTTGGATGTACAGGCAACGAAGCCATATTTACACCACAAATTGATCGGCTGGCATCTGAAGGGATAGTTTTCACAAATGGATATTCTTCTGTTCCGAGTTGCACACCAGCACGGGCCGGACTTTTAACCGGTATGTCGCCATGGAAACATGGCATGCTGGGTTATGGAAAGGTTGCCCGAAAATACAAATATGAAATGCCACAAATGCTTCGTGAACTTGGCTATTATACCTTTGGAATTGGTAAAATGCACTGGTTTCCACAGAAGTCATTACATGGTTTTCATGGTACTTTGGTCGATGAAAGTGGTCGTGTGGAACAAGATGGTTTTGTTAGTGATTACCGGGATTGGTTTAAACTAAATGCTCCGGGCGAAAACCCGGATAAGACAGGTATTGGCTGGAATGATAATACCTCGGGGGTCTATCAATTAGAGGAGAAGTTACATCCAACTTATTGGACTGGAAAAACGGCAGTAGAATTCATCAAAAACTATAACAAAGTGAACCCGTTATTTTTGAAAGTTTCTTTTGCGCGTCCGCACAGTCCGTATGATCCGCCTCAAAGGTATTTGGATATGTACGATGATGTTGATATTCCTGAGCCAGTAATCGGAGAATGGGCTACCGATTTTGCTTCAGCAGGAAGTAAAAATCCTTCCACAGCTTTTGGAGACTGGGGAAAAGAATATGCGGTTAAAGCAAAGCGGCATTACTATGCCAATATTACTTTTATCGATGATATGGTTGGTGAGATTGTACAAACGTTGAAAGATAAAGGTATGTATGAAAAATCGATCATTTGTTTTACGTCAGATCATGGAGATATGCTTGGAGATCATCATCATTGGAGAAAAACGTACGCCTATGAAGGTTCTGCAAAAATTCCATTCATTTTTAAGTGGCCTGGGAATTTGGAAACTGAAGTTGAGCGTGGTGTAAAGCTTACACAACCGGTTGAACTTCGAGATTTTCTACCGACCTTTATAGATGCTGCAGGAGGTGAAATACCAACAGAAATGGATGGAATGTCTCTTTATAATCTGGTTGAAAAACGAAAAGCAGAATGGCGTTCTTATCTTGATTTGGAACACGCAACTACTTATTCAAAAGAAAATTACTGGTGTGCTTTAACTGATGGAAGGATGAAGTATATCTGGTTCTTTAGCACTGGTGAAGAACAACTTTTTGATTTAGTTAATGATCCTTCAGAGTTAGTGGATTTATCTAAATTGGAAGCCAGCAAGGATGATTTATTAAAATGGCGACAACGAATGGTTGATCATCTTTCAATACGTGGAAATGAATTTGTAAAAGATGGAAAACTGGTAGTAAAAGAAAACACCACGTTGTATAGCCCAAATTATCCGGAAGGGGAACAAACAATATCAATTAAAGAGTGGGGAAAGCTGTATAAAGGCGTACTGGATAATTAGTTTTTTGTCCATTTCCTTTAGGATTTATCAACAAAGCCGCTAATGGTAATATCAAGAGGCTTAAGTTCTTCTTTTAACAAATTGAAGTTTTTAAAGTCTTTTTGAGTATGTTTCTGATTTTGAAACTGCCACTTTATATCCAGTTTCAGGTATTTGTCTTCAATGGTTTATGGTGTTAGTCTGTATTGATCCCTGTTCGCGTCTCGTACGTTTGTATTAAAAAATATTAAAGACCCATTTAATTACTGATTTTGTAGTTTAGTATATTAAATGGGAGGAGGCAAGAAAGCA
>JANQII010000277.1 GCA_028282195.1 Prolixibacteraceae bacterium | reverse complement strand
TTTTTTAGAATTATTATAGCGTATTTTTTGGTTAGGCAAGGCGAATTTGACGCGAATAGCACCGCTATTTAAGGAAAATTCAACGCAGCATAACCGAAACCAGCCTGCCGGCTGGCAGGTAAGACGCATAATAAAATAAAAGGATAAATTCCTAACAGTTACTTATAACTATTTCATGTTTCAACTTTCATTAATAGCCTGGGTTTTGTGGCAATAAATTTGGGTTAATATCAATCTCCTTCTGAGGAATAGGCAAAAGGTAATGTTTACCGGAGTCAAAATTACTATGTGGCTCAAGTGACTCTACTCCTTTAAATACCTCGTCTCCAATCCCTAATCGTTTAATATCGTACCAACGCTTAAACTCAAAAGAAAGTTCCAGTCGTCGTTCTTCAATAACGATATCCCTAAAATCTTCTTTTGAAACGCCAGCTATAACATCTTCAGGAAAATCGGTTTGTACACCAGCCCAATTCCTGGCACGTGCACGAATAAGATTTACATAACCAATAGCTTCGTCTGTTGGGCCACTGGTTTCATTTATAGCTTCTGCTGCAATCAGAAGAACTTCGGCATAACGCATTGCAGGGTAATTATTATCAGACAGACCTCCGTCTCCACGGCTATTCCCATAAAAACGCATAAACTTGGCAATGTGTGGACGTTGTACACGCTGATAGTCAGTGTAAGGGATTGGAACTCCATCAACCAGCGTAGTATCATCAAATGCAACTTGTTTTCGATAATCCCTGTCATCCCATGAATGATAAACAGCCAATGAAGGTACGCTGACACTCCATCCTCTATCGTCAGAACCACGGATACCTGTGATAGGTGCCAGCCAGTCAGTTCCCTCGTTCCCATATCCCTGTAATCCAGCTGCAAAATCTACAGCCAGTAAATGCTCTTTCAATCCATTTGCTTTTGTTGCATCAAACAAATCCTGATAATCGGCAATCAGTTCAACATCAAAAGTTGCATTGTTGGAGATTACCCATTTAGCCTCTGTTGCCGCAGTAGAATGATCTCCCAATGTAAGTGCTACTGATGCGAGATAAGCCGCAGCTGTAGCTTTAGACGGGCGAACCCGCGTTCCGTTGGGCTGCTTGTCTGGCAAATTCTGTTTTGCAAATGCAAAGTCTTCCTTAATTTTTGTATAGATTTCTGATACCGAAGTTTTTGAAATTTCCTTCACTGATGCAGGATCATTCACAAAAAAATCGATATAGGGCACATCACCAAATATGCGAACCAAATGATAATAAACAAAAGCACGGATGAACCGGGCTTCTCCTCTCAATTCATTTAATTCCTCTTCAGAACCTTCAATTAAATCGGCTCCGGCTAATGCAGCATTAACAGCACTAATAATCTCATAAGACCTTGGCCAGAAATTTGTAATCATACCATTGTTGGCATCTGCTGCAAAATCATTAATATGCTGCCTGCGGGAAGGCGTGCCCCTATCGCCAATATCACACATATCTCCCCAAAGCTGCAAGGTCAATGTAAGTTTGCGTCCATAAAATAATTCCGAAGCCATACGTCCATATGCCCCCATTACAGCTGTTTCAACATCTTTAGGTGTTTTAAACATAGCTTCAGGAGCCAGTAAGCCTATAGGTTCTTCTTCCAAATCGGTACAGCTAAAGCCAGTAACGATAAGAAGCAGGAATAATGTATATAGTTTTAATCTTTTCATTTCTTTCAATTTAACAATTTACAATTTAGATGTTTAGAAACCCAGTTTAAAACCAATTGTAACTGATTTTGCATTAGGATAGCTTCCATAGTCCAGGCCTAAATTCCTGTTGGAATTCGTATTACCTCCTGTTTTCCAGTTTACTTCAGGATCTAATCCAGGATAGTCCGTAAACGTCAATAGGTTCTGTGCACTTACATACACCCTTAAACTTCCAATCCCATATCTGTTCAGCACACTTTTACTGAAATTATAACCAAACGATAAATTTTTCAATCGAATGTAACTTCCATCATACACCCATCGGGTCGATGAAATCCTTGCTCTTGATCTTGCACCAGGAATATCTGTGTTTGTGTTCGAAGGGGTCCACCTGTTTAATGCATCTGTGGTGGCATTATTTTGCCCGGACATCAAGTCTAATTCCATCATTGAAAAACTATACAAATCATTCCCTTGTGATCCCTGGAAAAAAATATTTAGGTCAAATCCTTTGTAGCTAAAACTATTATCCAACCCCCAGATAAAGTCAGGGTGCGGGTTTCCTATGATACCCCTGTCCGCGCTACTGATCTCTCCATCCGGAATATAATCCTGATTACCTTCGTCATCAAATCCAGAAATATCTTTGAATTTTTCGCCTCCGGCTACTTGCTCGGGATTTCCCGGCAAAGCTTCCCCATCTGTTTGTAATACTCCTTCATATGTGTATCCATAGAATGACCCAACGGGTTGACCTTCACGAAGGACACCGGTATTCCCTAATCCAACCATATGTCCCGGGCCGGCATTATAAAAGATATCTTTTCCATCCGGAAGTTCGAGAATTTTATTTTTATTGGTTGAGATGTTAAAACTGGTTTCCCATTTCAATTCGGAATCAATATTTACCGAAGTAATTGATAGTTCAAACCCTTTATTTTCAACTTTTCCAATATTACTTAGTAATGAACTATATCCGGAATATTGAGGAAGTGGCTGGCTAAATAAGAGATCAGATGTAGTCATCATGTAATAGTCTGCATTAATCAGCAACCTCATATCTAACAAACCGATATCCAGGCCAATGTTGGTTTGTTCTGTACTTTCCCAGGTTAGGTTTTCATTGGCAACTGTAGTTGGTCGAACTGCATTAACAATAGCCCCGTCAACAATTGTCAACACACTACCAAATTTAGCCAGTGACTGATAAGGACTAATTGCCTGATTACCTGTAACCCCGTAACTTGCCCTAAACTTAAGCTGATCAAACTGATGCACATCTTTCATAAATGGTTCATTGGCAATATTCCAGGCTATAGCCCCTGATGGAAAGAATGCCCATTTATTATTTTTTGCAAAACGTGAAGAGCCGTCATATCTTGCCGTAAACGTAAGAATATAACGTTCCAGCAATTTATAGTTTAATCGGCCATAGAATGATGAAAGCTCAGATTTGGTAATTTCCGAAGAAGGAGCCTGAAGCTCTGACCCCTGCCCGAGGTTCCAATATAAACCGGCATCTGTTATAAATCCGGCTGCGCGGGCAGTCCAGTTCGAATTTTCAAATGATTGATAGGAATATCCTCCCATAAAAGAGATTAAATGATTTCCGAAGGTTTTGTCATAAGTCAGATAATTTTCACTAATCAGGTTGGTATTTTTATCTCCATAAATACTTCCAAGTCCTCCACGGTTCTTTGCTGCATTCAAAGTTGTAGGCGTATAATCCCCGTTTCGGCTATTTAAAATATTTGCTCCTAAAGTAGCTCTCAATTTCAATTCAGGAAGCAGCACATATTCACCGTAAAAATTAGCTTGTATCCTGTCTGCTACATCTTCGTTGACAAGTTCCCTTGCAACTGCAACCGGGTTATCGTGCGGATCATTTAATGTAGCAAGCGTGTAATTACCATTTTCATCATAAACACTTTGTGTTGGCTCAAATCTAAAAGCGGAAGATACTACACCCGCATTATTTGTTCCACTGCTACCTTCCTGTGTTCTTACCCCCTTCTTTTCTTCGCGGCTTGCAAAAATATTTGCACCAAACTTAAAACGATCAGAAGGCGAAATATCAATATTACTCGTAATTGAATACCTTTCATAATCTGAATTAATAACCAGCCCTTTTTGATCATAAATTACACCTGAGACATAATAACGAACATGATCATTGCCCCCTGAAAATGACAACTGATAATTTTGAATTCCACCCGTTTGAAAAACTTCGTCCTGCCAATCTGTTCCAACGCCATATGAAGATGGGTTGGGATAAGGTACATTCGAAGGGTCAACACCACTGTTAATCCTTGACTCATTAACATATTCAGCCATTTGTTGCGCATTCAGCAAATCAAAACGGTCAATTTCTTTTTGAAACGAATAAGATGAACTGACCTCAATTCTTGTCTTGCCTGCTTTACCACGTTTGGTTGTTACCATTATAACACCGTTTGCACCACGAGAACCGTAAATTGCTGTTGCTGAAGCATCCTTCAATATTTCAATCGTTTCTATATCTTCAGGGGGAGGTAATGTTCCGCCAGGGAATCCATCAACAACATAGAGTGGATCAGAAGATGAATTAATTGAAGTCCCGCCGCGTATACGAATTTTTACCCCTGCTCCAGGCTCTCCATTATTCGATGAAATTTGAACGCCTGCTGCACGCCCCTGAAGTGCCTGGGAAACACCTAAAGCCGGATATGCTGAAATCTCTTCGGATTTTACTTGTGATAATGCGCCGGTCAGGTCACTTTTTTTCACGGAACCATAACCAACAACTACCACTTCATCAAGCCCAACAACATCTTCGTTCAAAGTCACATTAACCGTGAGCTGGCCTTCCAGTGCAACTTCTTTGGTATTATAACCAATGAATGAAAAAACAAGTGTTGCATCAGTTGATGGAACATCCAGTACAAAATTACCATTGAAATCAGTAATTGTCCCTATTGTTGTTCCTTTTACATAAACGTTTACACCAATGAGGGTCTCTCCGGAATTTGATGTTACATTGCCTTTTACTTCCCCATTCTGGACAATCTTTCCGTCTATGGGTGAAATAACAATAAGATTATTCTCAAGAATAGTATACGTACTTGATGTACCTTTCAATACGTCATCAAGAATTTCTTCGATACGCTGATTCTTGAAACTCACATTGGCCTGAACTTCATTTTTAACCAGGTCATCGTGATAAAGGAATTTGTACTCGCTGTTATTTTCGATATTTTCAAATATATCGATAATAGTAGCATTGTTTAGATTTAACGAGAGCTTTGTATTTTGCGAATAAACCGTTGCAAATAGCTGTGTCGTCGTCAAAAGTATGAACAGAATTGCAAACTTCATAGCAATCAAAATTTTAAACAGATCTTTTTTCAATGAAAAGATCCGGTTTTCATAGTTTTTTTTCATAGTTTTGAAATGTTTAGATTCTAATACTAAATTTTTCGCCCTTGGGGCGGGAAGAATAAATCGGGAAATGTTGGTGCATTTTCCGATTTTTCGTTTAATAAATGTCTATTTCATAGGCATATCATTTTTTTTAAGTTCTGTTTTGGTCTTATATATATCTATTCTGTTTTTATCAATGTCATAATTAAACGGAAGCGACATACTTAAAGCCTGCAATGCCTGCTCTACGTTTTCTTCTTCAAATGTCCCGGTATATTTTGATGTTTTAAGTTTTTCGTCATGAATAAAGATTTTCACATCATACCAACGCTCCATTTTTTGGGTAAGCTCATCAAAGGTTTCACTTTTAAAAACAAGCTTGTTGTCTTTCCATGAAGTATATAATTCTGTCTCAACTTTTTTAGCAATGGTCAAACTTGGCACACCTTTATGTTTGGAAGATCCTGCTTCAGTTGTCATTTGATTTTTCCCCTGCTTATCAATTTCGTTTTTGTTGATATCCATTACATTCAGGCTTGAATTTCCCTTTACTAAAAGAGCTTGCTGGTTAGGTTTAAGGATAATTGGATTTTCAATGACTTTATTCCCAACCTTTCCGTCAATTGAGATTTTCCCTCGCTCAAGAGTAGTCTCCACAACACCTTCATCTTCATATGATTTCACATTAAACCGCGTACCTAAAACCTGAATATTAATGGTAGATGTTTTTACATTGAATTTTCTTTTCTTAACGTGGACCACATCAAAAAAAGCTTCACCTTCTAAATAAACCTCTACATCTTTATTTTTTACAACTGAGGGATATTTTAATACGGTGCCAGAGTTTAACCAAACTTGTGTTCCATCAGCAAGCGTTATGTTGGTTTTTGCACCATAAGGAACATTAATTGTGTTGTAATTCGTTTTCTGAACCTTACCGATTACAAACCAGCTAAGGCCAAATGCAACAATCAGGATTGCTGCAACTTTAATGAATTCACGAATACTTTTATTGTATATAAATGATGTCTTCTGTTTGCTGCTTTTTTCTAATTTCTCGATCTCATTCCAAAGCTTTGCCCATTCATCCTGTTGCCTATCCTCATAATTATCCCCTACTGTTCTGGAAGAATCCCAAATATCTTTTAATTCATAAAAAAGATTTTTATGACGAGAATCACCATACACCCAGGCAAACAATTCTTTTTGCTCCTCCTGGTCCAAATCCCCCTGAAGTTGGCCAATCATTAACCTTTTATATTTGTCCTTTACTTCCATTTTATTTTGTATTCTTAGTTAAGACAGACGAATTACTTTTATTACTTCACTTTTCTTTAAAAAATTCTTTTTAAAAGTTCTTTTTGTGAATAAACAAAAGCATCAAATAATCTTTCAGGTACTCTTTTATTTGAGTTAATGCTCTGTAAATGCGAGTCTCAACAGTTCTTAAGGGAAGTCCCAGTTTGTCTGCAATTTCTTTGTTTTTCAGGTTTTCAAAACGACTCATACGAAAAGGAACCTGATATTTTTCCGGGAGTTTATTGATTGCACTGGTGAGTTTTTCCTGAATTTCCTTATCAAGAAGATGAGAGTATGCAGTTTTATGAAACTCAATTTCATCTTTCTTATTTTTTAGGGTTTCTTCGGCATATTTTTTCCTTATTGAACTTTTTGAAAGGTGATTCAGGCAGTTATTTCGAACACTTGTAAACAAATAACTTTTTGCCGCTTTTTGATTTGACAGATTAGAAAAATTACGCCAGAGGTTCAGGTAAGCATCCTGAACCATATCGTAGGCTTCATCTTCATGATCTACAAACTTAAGAGCATACAAAACCAACATAAGATGATAGTCCTTAAAGTACTGCTCAAACAAAATTTTCTCTGCCAGCGATATCCCCTCCATCTAACTTTAATCCCTTATGAAGTCAATAAAACTAGCTAATTTTTTATGCATATCTCAAACTAACTATATGTTATATACCATTACTTAAAGGTAAAAAATCACTTATCCAGGCTACCAGAAAAGTATACTTTTTACAAATAGCAAAACAAATTTTTTATAAGACATGTGAAAATAAAAACATACGTCAGGGATTTTGATATTTTTTTATTATAGAAGTTGTCAAAAGTTAAATGATAATAGTATGCCATTGAATGGAACAATTGTTTTTTTGACTCTCCCTCCCTGCCTGACGGTAGGCAGGTTCTCCCTCTCTTCTCGAAGCTATGCTTTATACACAAATATGAATTTAGGGGAAAGCAAGAA
>JANQII010000272.1 GCA_028282195.1 Prolixibacteraceae bacterium | reverse complement strand
GGCTTTGATAATTATTTTGTGGTTCGAATGACCGATGACCAAATCATTGAAAAGATACAAACAAACTAAAAAGGGCTATCCCAAAAGCCAGGTCTACGTCATCCTGAGTGTTCACCTTATATAATTAGTAAGCAATGGGTGTCATCTTTTGGAAAGATGACACCCTCTGTACAAATTGTCATTGGCAACTTATTTCAGAATTTGTAAGTAGCTAACTTTTAACTAAAAGATTCTGATCCCAAGTGTCCGGGACAGGGTGACAAGTGTGTTTTAGTTTTTGAACAGTCCCTTTTACTTTATCTATTTATATTCAAACTATAGTTGTTTATTTCTTAAAGCAATAAAAGCATTTCTCAGAATCCCCAAAGCTTCTTCTAACTCGTCTCTTTTTATAGTGAGTGCAGGCGAAAGTAAAATCACATTTCCTTTTGAAACTTTAAAGCTCAATCCTTTTTTCAGACATTCATACATCAATTTTTCAGCTTCAACACTCGCCTTCTCTTTGGTTTCCCTATCAGCAACCAACTCTACTGCCCACATTAACCCAATTCCACGAACATCTCCAACAAGCTCAAATTCATCCTTGAATTTATGAAGTTCCTCCCTCATAAACTGCTCATCTTTTTTCACCTTATCCAAAAGGTTTTCATGTTGTATAAAATCGATAGTTGCAGACGCTGCAGTACATCCTAAAGGGCTTTTTTCGTGCGTGTAATGCCCTAGTGAAACTTCTGAAACGGTATTAAAATCTTCACGACAAATCATTGCTGCAAAGGGAATTATTCCACCACCAAGGCCTTTGCCAAGACATAATATATCCGGCTGAATTCCAAAATGCTCAAAAGAAAACATTTTTCCTGTTCGTCCCAGGGCAATAGGTATTTCATCTAAGATTAGTAAAACATTGTGTTTATCACAGATTTCACGGACCCTTTTCCAATAAGTCAATGGAGGAATTTGGACATCCGTATTCCGAATCGTTTCCATCAGAAAAGCCCCAACTTCGCCTTCTTTCTCAATCACGTACTCCAGGTAGTCAGCATACTTTAGCTGATCGCGCTCTTCTCCTCCAAAAATTCCACGATAAGATGTTGGAGGTGGGATTCTCAAAACTCCAGGCATTAAAGGCCCCATGCCTTGCCGAAAAATAGCTTCACCTCCTGCCGAGATAGAATCAAGAGATGCACCATGAAAAGAATCCCAAAGCGAAACAATCTTGTGTTTACCGGTAACGGCCCTTGCTAGTTTAAGTGCCATCCCAATTGCTGAAGTTCCTCCAGGTGCAAAAAGCACACGATTTAGTGGGTCAGGTAGCAATGAGGTAAGTTTATTGGCTAGTTTTATCGCAGGTTCGTTTGTATATCTACGGGTCGAAAAGGGTAATATATCCAATTGTTTTTTAAGCTGCTCAATTACATACTGATTCCTAAACCCAATCTGATGAACACTATTGCCATGAAAGTCATATATTTCTTTACCCGATTTAGTTATAATTTTTGCATTGGAACAAGATTCCAAAACTTCAAGACAGGGAGTTGACATGGCCTGATGAAGAAAATAGGTTGAATCTTCTTCCAATAATTGTTTTGTTTCTTCACACTCAATTGAATTATACCATTCCTCCCTCGCTTCAGAGATATTAATATCCCCCTCAAGTAGTAATTTATCTTCTTTCATAAATATATCTTAAATTATTTGATGTTAATAGTTGGGTTTTTATCGGAACCAGTGTATAAATTCAACACCATGTAGCTCGAATGTTTGCCCTTTAAATGAACGATTATTTCTGATTGCTTAGGAATGGTAAAACCCTGATCGCCATTTGACAGTATGAATGGAATATCAGAAATGTTTTTCGCAAGAATGAGTTTCTTCCCCTTTCTTTCCTTTCCTGTATCTTTAAATGACACTGACTTTCTAAAGATTTCTTTCAGGAATTCCTCTTTACCGGCAAGTTTATCATCAAACCATGCCACTGTACGTTTTGCAAACATTGCCTCTTTAATCGCTTGTTCTGAGCGATCTGTCGCAAAAACTAAAGTCATTGGGCGATGCCCGTTTTCAACATCATAATAATGTGCATTAACATCGTGGATATCAGAATTGCCAATTACAGCAATTTCTTTATCTAAGCACCAATCCAATGCAATTGGGTACCACTCTTTTTCGTTGAAGACTTCAATCCCATGAATCATTCCTGCATCAAATAATTCCTGGTGCATTTCCATCCACAAACAGGTATCAGGTTGTTGTGCTTTCCACCCCGGATGGTTCCAAAGAATAAACCCACCCTGATCAGTAGCAGCTTTTATCGCATCTTTCACATGAGGTGTATCTAATGGATTAACATCCTTCAAAAACAAACCATTTAAATGTCCGGGAGGCATTTCCCGAGTAATTTCCCCTGCACGAATCAGGATAATATCTTTCTCGTTTGCACGGGGTAGTGCAATTTCATACGATGCATTATGGTCGCCTCCTACATATTTTTTTGAAGGTTGGTTTTCAATATGATCAGTAATTGCTATGGCATCCAAACCTTCTTCCCATGCTTCATCAACCCGAAAGGTAGGCCAAACAATTCCGTCTGAGAAAACAGTGTGCATATGAAAATCACACTTCAGTGTTTTATAACCCAGGATGTCAGGAATATTAATTGCTTTCCTGACCAATTGTTTTCGCATGTGGGGAAGCTGGACATTGTTTAAATCCTGTGCCAAATTAGAAAGTGTTAAACTTATTATTATTGAAATGAAAACTATTTTCTTCATGGTGTATGTTTTATATGATTATTTATTTTTCTCAAACGTGTCAATTAATTTACCTTCGAGATCATAGGTATCAAGGCGAAAAACATTATCAAAAATATTGACAATTACGTAGTGGTGTCCCCGGTAAGTTTTTGCTGAAAAGAACGTTTTGTGTGGTGCAAAGTTTTCAAGGTTTCCACCACCTCCTCCAGAGACAATGTAAGTTATACCATTCATATCTACCTTACTTTTATAGACTGGCCAGCTACGTTCATAACAATGCAAATGACCATAAAAAACCATATCCACCATATATTGCTCAAAAAGAGGAATTAACTTACGAACCTTGGGATCACCATTATCAGTTGGTCCTTCCCATCCATTGCCATAATCATCCTCATCCGAAGAATACGGAGCATAATGCAATAAAACGAATTTCCAATCTGCCCCTGACTTTTTTAGTTCATTTTCCAGCCAGGTATATTGTTTCCCTCCGGGAGTAAGTTCTGCTTTTTTATAACTATGCAAGATAAAAAAATCTGCATTTGCCCAACTATACTTGTAAAAGCCTTCTTTTAAAGGTGGATTAAAATATTGATTAAACCAGTACAAGTCACCATCCCCGTTTCCAGCCAAAGGAACTATTGGGACCCGTTGCATAAGGGAGTTTGTTCCAGCAAAAAATTCCATTGTCCATTGCTCTTTAAATGGCTTTTTGCCTCCATCGGTAATATCGCCAAGCAGAACAAAAAAATCAGGGCGGTTCCCCCATACATGGTTCGCTATTTGAGCGTTAATAAATGGACGTGACTCAGTATCCCCAATAACACCAAACCGGAAAGTTTCTATTCCAGCAGGTGCTGTTTTAAAAGAAAGCTTTTCTGTAGAAATTGATTTATCCCCGTTAAAAATCTCAACTTCTGCAAAATAGTTTGTGTTCGATGCTAAATTAGTAAGTTGAATATTATGATGCCTGTTGGCTAGAGTAATTTCTAATTTATTTTTCAAAGGGTAAGCTTCCCCATATTTAATTAATGCCGTGGATTTTTTATTCGTTTCCCAGTTAATATTTGCCGTTTCAGCTGTAGGGGTAGAAACAAAAGGCAAAACATTCAATTTGATTTCCGTTCCAGGCAAGTTGCCTGTTTCAAGCGCTTTTGCAAACATGCCATATCTAACTTTAACTTGATCTTTAGAAAGTGTAGACCTATAAACGGAATAACTTTTAATCAGATCATTAAGCTGCATAAAGGGCTCATTTTTCAGCATCCCTAAGATCACCAATTGCTCTGAAATTAACTTAGGGCTAGAGCCTTTTTCAAGAATCAGTTCACCATTCTGATATACACTTGTTTTTTCATTTCCAAGATTCACTACAAAATGGTGCCAATATTTTTTAAAACCTTTTTTGATCGTGTTTCTTGTTGATCCCAATTGTACTGATTTATCAAAGTACTTAAAGAGTGTATCTGCTTTTTCATTCAATACACAAAAGCCAATAGGCTGATTTACATGATTTACAATCCATGTTTCGAAAGAAAGACTTTTTACCTCATTCGGTAAATTGATAATTTCAGTCTGAAAATCTTCAAATTTTTCTTCCAGCTGATATTTATAATGTAGCTCTTTTTGAACGATTACGTCCAGTTCCTGGGAAAAAGCTGCTGATCCAATTAAAAGCCCCAGGATTAAAATGATAATTTTATTATTCATTGGTTCAGTCGTTTTTATTTAAATATCCGACAGGCCCAAACCTGCCGGATAAAAAAGTAATTGATCTTGTTTATTTATTTTCCCACCAAACAGGGGTCCAGAACGTATAGCTTTCAACACTGCCAGCCTGCGATTTGGCAGCAGCATCGTGATTCGCCAAATTAAGTGACTGCTCTTCATCCGGATACAAGAAACGGCTTGGGTAAACATCACTTTGGGCATCAGGTCCCGGCTTAATAACACCAGGGAAACCTGTTCTTTTAAATTCACAAAAACCTTGATAATCTGTATAAAACAAAGCCAGCCACTTTTGAGTAATAATAGTTTCGATTTCACCATCAAAAGCGACAGGTACAGAATAACCTGCATCAGCAGAAGTTCTTGTTAAGAAATCTGCTGGCATATCTACCCCCCAGTAATCAAAGTTCAATTTGATCCCTTCTTCGTAATATGTTTTGGCATCTGCAACTGCAGCTACTGAAGGATATCGAACAGCTGCTTCTGCAATAATAAATTGAACTTCAGCAGCAGTTAATAACAATCCCTGAGCTGAATTTGGATAGAAATAAAATTTTTCCGGATTTACTTTAGAAACATTTGAAGGACCTCCTTTATACTCATAAGCATTACCATCAACCATTCCATTAATCATACCTGCATAATCAGGAGTTCCTGCTTCAACCGAGCTTTCGGTAGGAGCAAACCAAGCTGCCTGACGCGGGTCATTGTGAGCTTCCAATACTTTCTCAATTGTTTCGCTCATGCGATACTCATCAAATGAACCTACACGATGACCGGATTGCTGTGATTTTGGATGAACATTTGGAAAAGAAGTTGTATAATTTAATACTGCATTTTCATCGTTTGAAGTAATTACAGGATGTTGAGTTGGGTTACTTACAATTTCAGCAATTTTAGAAGCAACATTGATTGAACTACTAACATTTGACAAACGAAGTAATGCACGCAAACGAAGAGAGTTTGCAAATCTTCTCCACGAGTCAAGATCACCATTAAAAATAATGTCACCTTTTACTGCATTCAAACTACTTTCTGAAAGTAAGCTGTTTGCTGTTTCAAGATCGGCAATAATACCCGCATAAATAGTCTCCTGTGAGTCATAAACCGGAGTAAATATTTCCCCTGTTTTTGCTTTTAATGCTTCGGTATATGGAACATCTCCCCACACATCAGTCAGTATCTGGAACATCCATGATTTCAAAATCAGGGAAACAGCTTTATAGCTATCGTTACCTGTTTCTTCAGCAATAGCCAACAAGTTTTGAGCTTCACGCGCTGAAGTATAAATAGTTCTCCATGTACCACCATTTGTGCCCCATTCAAACTGATCGAATGCTGTAAATACGATCTTTGCAGCGTATTGAGCCATGATATTGCCTTCTCCCCAACCATCATTCACCATGGTATTTACCATGTCTTTACAAACACCTGTAAGTAAAAGTTCCGGATTATAATTGATGCTTTCAGGTGCATTGGGGTTCTGGTTCATATCCTCGAAATCGTCGCATGAAAAGAAGACAGCGACTAACAAAATTGTTAAAAGAATATTTTTAAGTTTCATCTGTACTAAATTTTAAAATTCTAGAGTTAATCGTTGTTAGAAAGTAACATTTAGGTTTACACCAATGCTTCTCAATGAGGGCATGTTATAATCCTCTACGCCTGGGATAAGATAGTTTCCGCTCATTCCAAATGTTTCAGGATCACCGTGAGGGAATTCTGTAGACAAGAAAAGATTACGACCGATCAATGAAACTTTAGCACTTTCAATGGGTGTATTTTGCAATACTTTTGAAGGAATTGTATAAGCTAATTTTACCTCACGAAGCTTCAGGTAAGTAGCATCGTACATACCTTCTTCTTCATTTTGGCGCTTATAACGCTTATTGTGATACGAAGATGCTGCAACAACCACATCATTTTCAACAAGGTTACCGTTTGCATCTTCCATGTAACCATCGGCAATAACGCCATCGTAAACAGTTGTCGTCGATCCATCACTTAATGTAATTGTACGTGGTAAACCACTGTCTTTAATTCCAGGGTGGGCACCACCATTTTCCTGGTCACGTCCCCAAAGCGTTTCCTCAATATTACCAGCCGTAGCTGCAATCAAACGGGTTGATGAAAAAAGGTCACCACCTTGACTCCAGTCTATAAGAGCGCTGAAAGTAAAGTTTTTGTATTTAAATTCATTAATGAATCCAACTTTAAAGTCAGGATTGTAATTACCAATCTTTTTTAAACGTCCATCTTGCACCGGAAGACCATCTTTCAGAATTAAGCGACCATCCGTGTGTTTTTGGTGACCCGTTCCGTATATGCTACCCATTTCTTCACCTTCTTCTGCAATAATTGTTACGCGGTTTCCAGCTATCGAGTAAGTGCTAATTCCTTCTACCAGCTCTTCTACAACAGTTTTATTTGTTGAGAAATTAACGGAAGATGTCCACTTAAAATTATTGTTTTTGATGATTTCACCAGTCACTAACAATTCAATACCTTTACTTGAAATCTCACCAGCATTAATCCATTTCTGACGGTAACCAGTTGTTGTTGGTAAATCAGTTGCAATAATCTGGTTTTTATTCAGGTTGCTGTAATATGTGAAATCAACCCCAAGGCGATTTTTCAGGAAATAAATATCTGCACCAATTTCGTATGAAGTTGCCAACTCTGGCTTCAAATCAGCATTTGCGATTGATGAAGACTCGTGAGCAATCAGGTTGTCACCCCATGGTGTGTCAAATGAATAAACGTTAGTCAGGTTGTAAGGATCAGTATCATTACCTACTTGTGCATAACCAGCACGAACTTTTGCAAATGAAATAAATGAAGGAAGTTCTGTCATTTCAGAAACAATCGCACTTAAGGTTACAGAAGGATAAAAGTATGAGTTTTCCGAATCCGGCAATGTACTTGACCAGTCGTTCCTTCCTGTTAAATCAAGGAAAAGTTTTTCTTTATATGAAAGAGAAGCAGTAGCATAAATACTACGAATTTCTTTTTCATAACGACGCATATCTGAAGCTAAAGGAGCATCTGTATTTGAAAAGTTGTATACATTTGGAATCACCAATTGATTGGCACTTAGCGCACTGTAGTGGTCTTTTTGGTTCATAATATTTCCACCAACAGAAGCGCTCAACTGAAGATCATCAAATGCTTTGGTATATGTCAACAAAAAGTCTGTATTTACCTCACGGAAAATCACATTGTCTTCACGATACTGCCCTTTGGGGAAACGCTGTGTACTGAAAGCCCTTCTCCATGTACGTAATTCATTGTAATAATCCATACCTGTACGCAACATGAAGTTCAGGTTATTGGCAATTTGATAATTGATAACGAAGTTTCCGATCAGCCTGTTTTTATCAAGGCCATTTGTGTTTTCATAAACGTTGAAATAGGGGTTGTCGTGGTAGTTGTAGTTGTAGTTAAACTGCTGGAAACCTTCGTTACCTCTTTGCCAGTATTCTTTTAGGTTTTCAACATTAATCTGCTGTCCCCACCATGTCCAAAGGTACATCAAGCTTTCAGTACCGTACCCGTTTACAGGACGGTTATCACTAAACGAGTTTACGTAGCTTGCAGAAGCAGAAACTGATAATTTTTTGGAAAGCTTGTAACCTCCGTTAAACGTTACAGTGTTTCTGTCAATTCCCATATTTGGAGCAATATAGTCGTTATGGAAATTTGTTAATGACAGACGGAAATTGCCTTCATCATTTGAACCATAGAAAGCCAAACTGTTCGTAGAAGTTAATCCCGTTTCGAAGAATTGATCAATGATACTTCCATGGCTTTCCCAGGGAGTAGGTGTAATTGTTCCACGACGATCCAAATCAACACCCTGAATACCTAAAATACGGTTCGTTCCATGAATATCACCTCCCCGAAGACCATCTCCTGCAGGGGAACTGTATTGTGGAATTAAACGTCCATCTAAAAGTGGCCCCCAGCTTTCATCAACACCATCATACAATCCACGACCATAACCATCAGTGAATCCAAATTCAAAGTTTTTACCTTGTCCATACTTAGTTTGATATTGAGGTGCGGCAAGAATTGTTTCGAAAGTTGTTGTTGTATTGAAAGAAACACCAATTCCTTTTTTACTTTTTCCACTTTTAGTTGTAATCAAAATTACACCATTACCTGCGCGTGATCCATAAAGTGCAGCTGCGGCAGCACCTTTCAAAATGGTAACTGATGCAATGTCTTCCGGGTTTATTTCAGCAGCACCATTACCAAAGTCAATTTTCATGTTATCAGCAATACCAGAATTACTTCGGTTGTCCGTATTGTTGCGAATAGGAATTCCATCCACCACAAACAAAGGTTGGTTTGTTCCTGATAATGAAGACTCTCCCCGAATAACAATACGCGAAGAACCTCCGGGTCCGTTAGCACTTTGTGTAATGTTCACACCAGCAACTTTACCAGCTAAAGAGTTCACAATGTTTCCGTCCCGTGCTTCAGTAAGTTCGGTCCCGTCTTGCTGCTGAATGGAATAACCAAGGGCTTTATTTTCCCTTTTCAGACCGAGAGCTGTTACTACAACCTCATCAACTTTTGTAGTTACTTCATAAAGGGTAACATCAATCGTTGATTTGCCATTTACTGCCACAGTTGTACTTTCAAAACCGATGAAAGAAAATGTAACAGAATCGTTTGATGCAACTTTCAGGTTGTACAGACCATCAAAATCCGTGATGGTTCCCTGGGTTGTACCTTTAACGATGACATTTACACCCGGCAAGCCGAGTCCATCTGTTCCAGAAACTTTACCGGTCATAGTTGTTGGGCTAACACCGCGTTAACCCCCAAAAACAGAAAAAGGATGAAAAACAAACTTTTTTTCATGATTTAGCGAATTTGATTTTACTTGTTTTATATTCTTTTTAGAGCATACTATTCCTATTCAGACAATTCACTCAAACTGCCTGTCGAGAATTAAACACCAGACTATTAAAGCCTTATAAGCTTGGAACTAACGAATACTTTCGTTAGTTCTTCTGGGTTTTTTGTGTTTTTAAGAACTGATTCAAACTCTTCGGAATTTTGAGAAAAAGCAGCAATTGCAATGTTCAGCGAATGGTTCAAAATTTCACTTGCTCTTTCTTCAGAATAAATACCTTTCTTAAGGCTTTTCTTAAAGTATTTATCTAACTTATAAAGCGCACTGTATATAAGAGGCTTTTGGATAACTGTTCTTGTTCCCGGATTACCAGGACCAATTGCTGTTTGATAAGTATAAAGCGTTTGAATTAAATGAAATTTCTTTGCAATATCTTCTCCCAGGTAATGCTTACTTATATCTTCAGAAGAAATATTTTTTAATTCTTCCTCAGTTCCATAATCAGTGAACTCAAATTGATATTCAACTGATGGTGCATTTTGGGCAGGCTTTACTTTTTTTCCTACTCCATCCAGATTTTTGAGAATATCCCCCTGAGCAGTAACTGTCCCAAGAAAGATTGAAAAGAAAATAAATAAGATGATCTGTTTCATGACTAAATTATTTCCAATTGTAATTAATAAGTTGAGTGTCAACCGATCCGTCTTCATAAAAATCGATGATGGCATATAAAGGGGCAAATTCCTGGTAGTCACCTTTCCACCAGCCACCACTAGCAGCTCCATTGCAGTAATAGTCAACATTTAAATAGTTGGCATGATCAACCAAATGGACATGCCCGCTAATTGCTGTTTTAACATTTGGGGTTTTAAGAAACATATCTTTGATTTTTCGGGCATCAATATGCATCCAGGATCCAGGGATTTCCCAGTTTCCGCTTTTTTCATTATCTCCATCAAAAAATACTGCCGGCGATAAAATTGGGATATGGGAAACAATACAAACGTTTACTTCTTTAGATGTGTTTGCAAGTTCATTTTCTAACCATACAAACTGCTTTTCGTCCAACTTTGCGGTATATGCATGCCTGTTCTCGGCAAAAAAAGAACTATCCAGAAAAATCAATTTCCATCCATTTTTATTAATGCTATAGTAGTTATTTTCAAGTTCAAGATTTTCTTTTGCCCACGCTTTTCCGTAAAGCTTGTCATTTTTTACTTTCTCATCATTCAAACCCCACCCCCAAACATCATGATTTCCAATGCAATTGTAAAGCTCAAAGTTGATTTGTGAACGGAAATACTTATGCCAAACATCCCATTGAGCAGCAACTTCTTCTTTTGAACGTTTCAGGGCATCCATGATATTATCACCAGTATTGATAATTATATCTGGTTTTTCCTGCAATTGATTAATTTCCGAAATCAGATTTTTAATTCCTTTTTCAACTACAGCATCAGGGTAAATATGCATATCAGTAATATGCACAGCACGTAAAGCTTTTTTAGCTTGTACAGTTCCTGTGTTCGTTGTACAGGAAGCTGCTATTCCAGTCGCTGATAAGGCACCAGCTTTTATAAAATTCCTTCTTTTCATTCTAATAATATTTCAACCCAAACTTAAAGCATTTAAATGGTTAGCGTTTTTTAAAGTTGTTAATTAATAGTTAGGACATCTACCGGTTTTGTAATCAATTATTAAATCTATCTTAATGAACTTTGTCAGAGTTATATCCCGGGGCTTAACACGCACCCCGGGATCCATAACCTTTAGAGGAAAAAATCATTATTCCTGTACCTATTCCAAAACCAAAATATATCAGTAATTATTCATTTGTACTATATTATAGCTGTTGCAATACTCTTCAATTGACTGAAGAAGCCTGTCTATATCCTTAGGGTAAACCTCCCCAATATTCCCTATTCTGAAACATTGATAATCTGTTACCTTTCCGGGGTAGATTACAAATCCTTTTTCTTTTAATGCATTATAAAAACGTTTAAAATCGTAATCTGAAGATTCAGGCGAAATAAATGTTGTTATAATTGGCGAATGAAGATTTTCACGAAGAAGTGGGGCAAAGCCAATCCTTTTCATCCCCTGTACCAACTTTAACTGATTTGTACGGTATCGTTTGTACCGGGCAGCTATTCCACCTTCTTTAGTAAGCTCAACCAATGCTTGTTGAAAAGCGCGAACTGTGTGGGTTGGGGAAGTAAATCGCCACTTCCCGTTTTGTTCTTCCATGGTTTTCCATTGGCTATAAAGATCAAGTGAGAGTGAGCGAGCAATTCCTTTGGCCTTCTCAATTAAAGATCTCTTACATATCGTGAAACCAAATCCGGGTACCCCTTGTACACATTTATTTGCACTGCTAACAAGAATATCAATTTTACAATCATCCATATCGATCGGAATTCCCCCAAAACTGCTCATGGCATCCACAAAATAGACTTTACCATACCTGTACACCACTTCCCCGATTTCTTTTATCGGATTCAACATTCCTGTAGTTGTTTCACAATGAACAACCGCGATGTGAGTTATATCTGCATCCGTTTTTAAAGTTTCTTCTAATTCTTCAGTATTGGCCTGATTTAATTCCCCAAAATCGAGCATTGAATAGTTTATCTTCAAATAAGCTGCGATTTCTGCAATGCGCTTACCATAAGCCCCATTGGTCAATACCAAAAGTTTACCTGAACCAGGAACAATTGATCCGATTACTGACTCTACAGAAAAAGTACCGCTTCCCTGCATCAATACAGATGTGTATTTTTCTGGTTCTTTTGTTGCAAGGGTTACTAATTTTCCTCTAATGTCCTGGACGACATTATTGTAATCGTCATCCCAGGTACACCAATCACGAAGCATAGTTGCTTTGACTGACTTTGAAGCTGACAAAGGCCCTGGTGTAAGCAGGATATATGGGTTATCCGGGAATTGTTCGTAGTTCATGATCTGACATTATTTAGTTTAGGTAGGTATTCGGAATATCTTCTTGAAAACCAAAGTGCAGATAAGCTCATCAAAAGAATACCTGCTATTGCTACATAATAGGAACTTTGAATAAAGAAGTCTAACCAGCTAAGTGAAGGGTTCATAAAATTTTTCAGGCTAAATGATGCAATACTTGAAAGATATCCAAATGAATCTGCCAGGTACATTACAAAACCTATATTGCTGGCATATTTAAAGGCAGCGATCATCCGTTCAAATAACAAGGCGTTAAAGGGTACATAAGCCATATAAAGCCCGAGGCCTGTAAAGATCATCCAAACCAATCCACTTAATACCTTCATTTGAAACAGAAATGCACTAAAAGCGATTAAGCCAAAACCCAAAACAATTAGTATAATTATTGTATACAAAGCTTTTATATTACTTCTGATGAAAGTGACTAAACCCAAAATAGCCAAGGTCCCCAGCCCAACAGGTATTTCTGAAATTGTGAAAATGCTTGAACTGTCCTCAAATCCCAATGTATTCCAGATTTCTACTGCAAAATTATCACGCATTTCCCTAAAAATTGTGAGTAATGCATAAGCAAGTATTAAAAGCACAATCGCAGGAGCAAATTCCCGAAAGAAATCTGTCCTTTCCTTTTTTTTCATTGGCCTTCTTTCTGTACGCAGGTCTTTGTCCTCTGATGTCGGTTCAGGTACCTGATTTAGCAAGTAAACCGATATAATTAGTGGTATTGCAAAGATTAACCCTGTAAAAAAAGGCATCCAATACTCACTAACTGAAAATGTAAGCATGAGCCATTTTCCAACAGATTTAACAAATCCTGATGCAAAAATGAAACTGACGCATAAACCGGCACCGAGCAACTCGGTGTACTTTCTTCCTTCAAGGTAAGCAAACACCACTCCCCAAATTATACCTAATGGTAAACCGTTAGCAAATAAAAATATAATTTTGTACGGAGAAGGAGCTAAACCAAAAAATAACAATGAAATTTCAGCAATTCCCACCAAAAGTAATATAAAGAACGCCCGTTTACTCCTGGGCATCTCAGAGACAATTTTAATACCTGCAAACTTGGATACGGTATAGCCAGCAATTTGTGCAGCAATAAACCAAATCTTAATATGCAAACCCATAAAAACTTGTCCTTCAAAGGTTGCAACAGTATAGGGTTTTCGAAATGCATACATACATGAATAGGTGGCAAAAGCTGCGATTGTGGTAAACACAACAAAAACCCAGTCAGGACGATGGCTTAACCATTTCTGTATTTTACTACCTGAATTCATTCAAATAAAAAGTTTATAAATAGTGAAAATACTTTTACAAAAGTATATGGTTTTAACCTGACCGTCTGTAAATAAATCGTTAATCAATATTTAAGAAAGAGCTAATCAATCGGCACTTATGAAAATAAAATATTAAAATATCACTTTTTATTGCAGCAAACTATCAATTTATATATTTTTGAAATGTTTAATATTTGTAAACATTACAGAAATGAACCATAGCGTACTTTTATCAATTGGAAAAAAGATTAGGGAAATTAGGGTAAGCAAAAAAATCAAACTCGTCGATGTAGCAAAGCAAGCAGAAATTAGTAAAGGTTTACTATCCCAGGTTGAGAATGGAAGAACGATTCCGTCCCTGCCTGTTTTGTTACAAATTATAAAAGTACTGGGTATCGATTATTCGGTATTTTTCGAAGGAATTGACACCCCATCGAGTTCTCCTTATATATTAAAAAGAAAAGAAGATTATACTCATTTTGAAAAAGAAGACGCAATTGGGTTCAATTACTTTTCCATATTAAGCGAAAGTATTAGTAATGTAGCAATACAGTTAAATATATTGGAATTAGAACCGAACGCTAAACGTGAAAAAGTTATTACTGATGGTTACACCTACCTTTATATTATTCAAGGTCAAATTGAGTATTATCTTGATGAAGAGATGATGGAGCTTCATGAAGGTGATTCCTTATTTTTCAATGGACAAATTCCTCATGTTCCTAAAAACAACACGGATTCTACGGCAAAAATACTCGTATTATATATGTTATCGCCAGATAAAAATTAAAAATTATGGATAAAATTGAAATGGTCGTTTTTGATATGGCCGGTACTACTGTGAAAGATGAAAATGAAGTGGAAATGTGCTTTGTGAAAGCTGCCGAGCAGACGCAACTCCTGTACGAGCGTGATGATATTATTGCAATGATGGGTTGGTCAAAAAAGAAAGTTTTTGAAACATTATGGGCTAAAGCACTTCCCGAAGCACCTAACAAAAAAGTTCAGGGAAAAGTAGCAGAATCTTATGAAATGTTCAAACAGATTTTGGAAGATCACTATCGAACAGCGACAGTTTGCCCTAGCGAAAATTGTATAGAAACATTCGAAACATTAAGAAACAAAGGGATAAAAATAGCTTTAACAACTGGCTTTTACCGCGAGGTCACCAATATCATCCTTAACCGCTTAGGATGGGACAACAACCTGAACAGCGAATATGTAGGCTACGGAGATTCGATAATTGATATCTCTATTGCAAGCGATGAAGTTGAAGCTGGCAGACCAGCGCCTTTCATGATCCAAAAGGCAATGAAGCTAATGAATATCTCAAACCCATCTAATGTGATCAATATAGGCGATACGCCTTCAGACCTTCTTTCAGGCTACAAAGCAAACTGCAAATACTCGCTTGGAGTGTGCAACGGGACCCACACCCGGGAGCAGTTAGCTGAATTACCGAACGATGGGCTGCTGGCTGACATTGGAGAAATTAAAAACTTCATTTCATAAATGGACGAATCAGGCAAAGCGATGGTGTTTTCTAAAATTGGAGAGCCATTGCTTCTAAAAGAATTTAAATTACCTAAGCTAAAAAAGGGTGAAGTTCTTGTGAAAATTAAAAACTGCACCCTTTGCAAAAGCGATCTTCATACTTTTCTGGGGAGGAGGCCTGGTCCAACACCATCTGTTTTGGGTCATGAGATTGTTGGAGAGATTTACGATCTTCCGACACATGAAGAAGCATTGGATTACAATGGGGCTCAACTTCAAAAAGGTGATTTAATCACATGGGCTTTAGCAGTATCTTGCGGAAAATGCAACCATTGCCAAAAAGGCTTTCCACAAAAATGCGATCAACTACAAAAATACGGACATCTTCCAGTTCATGAAGGACATCAATTTAACGGTGGCCTTGCAGAATTCATTCATTTAAAAAGCGGAACAACACTATTTAAATTGAAGCCTGAAATCCCAACTGCTTTTTTAAGCCCTTTAAATTGTTCGTTTGCAACAGTCAAAGCAGCACTTCGGATTTCAGGATCAATAGAAAATAAGAACGTTTTTGTTTTTGGGGCGGGAATGCTTGGGGTTTTGGCAGTAGCAATGCTTCAGGAAAAAGGAGCAAATAAAATTACCATTGTTGACCCAAGTTCATACCGGCTGGGCATCGCTGAAAAGTTCGGTGCTGATAAAATTCTGCAATGGAAAAAAAATGAAGCTACTATTGAAAAGTTTGTAAAAGACCAGCTCAATAATGAAAAGTTCGATATCATTCTCGAAACAAGTGGGTCTTCAAAAGCAATTGATGCTTCAATACAAATTATGGATGTTGGCGCCCAGCTTATACTTGTTGGTTCCGTTTTTCCGGTAAAAGATTTTCAAATCAATGCTGAAAAAATACTCAGAAATTTATGGCAAATAAAAGGGGTGCATAATTAGTCAAACCTGAAAAACACAATACATTGTTGATAATCAATTGATAACAAATTTTGTTTTGTTTCAGAAAATGCAAGCAAATAGGTATTTTAGTG
>JANQII010000198.1 GCA_028282195.1 Prolixibacteraceae bacterium | reverse complement strand
CGCATAGTCCGGCAGCTGCCGGATAAACGATTTTTTAACGCGGTCAAAAATCAAAAGAACGATACTTGGGCTGTCAGATCAGGCGTGACGCGACACTAGAAATACTTAATATCTTCACCCAGCAAATCGCCTAAAAGGTTATTTGCCAAACGACTTGCACCAATTCTGAAGAGCGTTGGGTTCAACCAACCATCACCTAAAATCTCTTTGACAATAGTAATATAAAGAAGGGCATCTTCTGTTGTTGAAATTCCTCCTGCTGGTTTAAAGCCAACCCTTTTGCCGGTTCTTTGATAATAATCGCTTATTGCTTCGCACATGACAATTGCAGCTTCGGGAGTTGCCGCAGGTTTTAATTTTCCTGTTGAGGTTTTTATAAAATCAGCTCCCGATTCCATTGCCAGCATTGAGGCTTTGTAAATTATTTCGTCATCAGCTAATGCCCCCGTTTCAAGAATTACCTTTAAGTGCGCTTCACCAATAGCTTCTTTTATACTTGCAATTTCCTCACAACAATTTACCTCAGTATCATCTAAAAATGACCACAATGGAATGACAATATCAATTTCATTAGCGCCTTGGTCAACAGCCATTTGTGCCTCTTTAACTTTAAGCTCAATAAAGCTCATTGAGGTAGGGAAACTTCCGGCAACAGCGGTAATGTTTACCCGGTCATCCAACAACGTTTCTTTAACCGTGCGTGCCAGATTTGGGAAAACACAAATTGAAGCGACATTGGGAAGATTGGGAAAATCGTTGGAAAAATCGTTAACTCTCTCTGTAAATGCTTTAACCCTGCTAATTGTATCAGTAGCGTTAAGGGTTGTCAGGTCAATACAGGAAAATGCAAATAGCTGCATTTCCCGGGTGTTATTTTCGCTTACTTTCAATTCCAAAGCAGCTAATTTATCTTGTACTTCCATTACCAATTATTTTAGTTTCCTGTTATGTAAATGCCGGGTTTTATCCCGTTCCGTTTTCTTTTCCATATTTTTTTGAAACGCCTCGTTTAAATCAACCCCTGTTTGGTTTGCAAGGCAAATCAAAACCCAGAGAACATCTGCCATCTCATCGGCTAAATTAGAATTTTCATCCGATTTTTTAAATGACTGATCACCATACTTTCGCGCGATAACCCGGGCAAGTTCGCCAACCTCTTCAGTTAAAATAGCCATGTTTGTCAATTCGCTGAAATATCGAACACCAATGGTTTTTATCCATTCGTCTACCATTTTTTGAGCTTGAACTATGCTTACTTCATTCATCTTACAAATCTTTATTTTTAGAATCAATGATGATGGTTACCGGCCCATCATTAACCAATTCAACGTCCATCATCGCACCAAATTCCCCGGTTTCAACTTTTTTATTCATAGACCTGGATAAAGCATCAACAAATTTTTCATACATCGGTACGGCAAAATCTGGTTTTGAAGCTTTAATGTATGATGGCCTGTTTCCTTTTTTTGTACTGGCATGCAGCGTAAACTGACTCACAACCAATGTACTTCCGTCAACATCCATTACAGAACGGTTCATTACTCCATTTTCGTCATTAAAAATGCGTAGTTGGGTAATCTTTTTTATTAGCCAGTCGATGTCTTCTTGTTTATCTGCATCTTCAATTCCCAATAAAATGAGGATTCCTTTCTCAATGGATGATTTTATTTTTCCTTCAATAGTTACCGACGCCCGGCTAACCCTCTGCAATACTACACGCATATTAATTTTTAAGTAATTATTAATTAAAACTAGTGACGCTGAACAAGCACACATTATTTTTGTTTAATGGATGCAAATAAACTTTAAACAAGGTTGGCGTCGTTATTTAAATTTACGCAAAAATAATACTTGAGTAAATAGATTTAGAAAGAATCATGAGACTACTTATAAAAATAATTTATGTTTTCATCCTGTCATTTTTGATGATTGAGTCATTTGCTCAGCAAGCAGTTTTAAAAGGAAGGGTTTATGATGCACTAAGCAACAAAGGGTTACCTTTCGTTAACGTTGTGGTGTCAGGCTCTACTTTGGGCACAGTTACCAATGAAGATGGCAATTTTCAATTATCCGGTTTAAATCCGGGCTTTATTCGGATTGAAGCTTCTTTTATTGGGTATAAGAAGAAAATCAGCCCTGAAATTGAACTGAGCAACTCAAAGTCTGCCTTTATTGAGATTGAACTGGAGAAAACGAACCAGCAAATTGACGAAATTAAAGTTCGGGCCTCTCTTTTTCGTAAAACAGAGGAAAGTCCTTTATCATTAAAAAATATTGGTATTTCTGAAATTGAAAACAGCCCCGGTGCAAACCGTGATATCTCAAAAGTTATTCAGTCGTTCCCAGGTGTGCAAAGTACGCCATCTTTTCGAAATGACATTATTATCCGGGGGGGTGGCCCTTCTGAAAGCCGTTTCTTTTTGGATGGGATTGAAGTGCCAAACATCAACCATTTTGCTACCCAGGGAGCTTCCGGCGGCCCTGTGGGTATTATTAATGCTGACTTGTTACGGGAAGTCAATTATTATTCCGGTGCTTTCCCTGCCAATCGAGGAAATGCATTGAGTGGGGTACTTGAATTTTTTCAGGTAGACGGGAACAATGAGAAGCTTCGGTTTCAAACATCAGTTGGGGCATCTGAAGTTACAGGAACCTTAGATGGCCCACTCGGGGAAAAAACCACCTTTATTTTTTCTGCACGACGCTCTTATCTCCAGTTTTTGTTTGATCTTTTTGAGCTGCCTTTTCTTCCGACTTTTAATGATTTTCAGTTTAAAGTCAGAACCCGACTTGACAGTAAAAATGAACTTACATTTGTTGGCCTGGGGGCGATTGATGATTTTGCACTAAACCTGAATATTGAAAACCCGGATGATCAGCAAAAGAGTATCCTGGCTTCAATTCCTAAAAATGAACAGTGGACTTACACGGTAGGTGCCGTTTATAAGCATTTTCGGGAGAATAGCTTTCAAACATTTGTATTGAGCAGAAACCATTTGAATAATTCTGCCATAAAGTATTTGGACAATGATGACAGTTCTGAAGCGAACAAAACACTCGACTATGTCTCAGAAGAAATTGAGAGCAGGTTACGTTTTGAAAACACAACACGCTTATCAGATTTCAAATTAAATTTTGGAGCGAACCTTGATTTTGCAAAATACAAAAACTCTACAGAGCAACGACGGTTTTATGAGCAGGAAATTATTGATTTGGACTTTGACACTGAACTTGATGTGCTAAAGTGGGGGGTGTTTGGGCACGTTAGCCATAATTTTCTTGAAGACAGACTAAGCCTTTCGTTTGGCTTAAGGATGGATGCCAACAACTATTCATCCAGCATGCAAGATATGTTTGAGCAAATATCACCACGCCTTTCGGCTTCTTATTTATTGACTGATAAGTGGAGTTTGAATTTTAATACCGGACGATATTACCAAATGCCAACCTATACTGCTCTTGGTTTTAAAAAGAATGATGTTTTGGTTAATAAATCAAACAACCTAAAATACATCCAATCAGATCATTTAATCGGAGGGATCGAATATCGGCCTAAAAACAATGTGGTTTTGTCGCTTGAAGGTTTTTTGAAAGAATACAGCAATTATCCATTTTCAGTGGAAGACTCCATCAGCCTGGCAAATCTGGGTGCAGACTTTGGTGTAGTAGGAAATGAAGAAGTCGTTTCAATTTCAGAAGGGCGCGCATATGGGCTTGAGTTTCAAACACGAATTAGTTCTGCAAATAAGTTCAATTTTAATCTTTCTTATACTTTGGTTAGAAGTGAATTCGAAGATAAGAATGGAAATATGACAGCCTCCAGTTGGGATAGTAAGCATTTGCTGGTTCTTACAACCACAAAAAAGCTGAAAAGGGATTGGCGCCTTGGTGCCCGCTGGCGTTTTGTTGGTGGCTTGCCGTATACTCCATATGATTTAAACCGATCTTCAATTATTGAGGCCTGGAATTTTAACAATGGGCCTTATCTGGATAATAAACGATTAAACACAGAACGATTTGATGCCTTTCATCAATTGGATTTAAGAGTAGACAAAACTTACTACCTGAATAAAATTACGGCTAAGTTTTATATTGATATCCAGAACTTTTACAATTTTGAAAATCAGGAACAGGACATAATTGTCCGGGAAGAAGATGGGAATGGGAATTTCCTGACAACTGCGAATGGGACTCAATATGTATTGAAACAGGTCGAAAACACTTCCGGAAATATCCTTCCAACAATCGGCATCATTCTGGAGTTTTAGCTAATTTTACGGCATGAGTGTTATCTGCATTTACCACCAAGGCACTGATCCATACTTTTCGCTTGCAGCGGAAGAGTATCTTTTAAAGAATTTCAAAGAGGACATTTTTATGCTTTGGGGCAGTGAACCTTCAATTGTTGTTGGGAAACATCAAAATGCATTAGCTGAAATTAACCATCATTTTGTTCGGGAAAACAAGGTAAAAGTTGCCAGGAGGTTATCGGGGGGCGGTACTGTTTTTCATGATCCGGGGAATTTGAATTTTACTTTTATTCAGCATGTTGAACGAATTGACCAGGTAAATTTCAAGACGTTCACAAAACCTATAGTTACAGCATTAAAGAAATTAGACTTAGATGCGACTACTTCGGGAAGGAATGATCTTCTAATTAATGGTAAAAAGATTTCGGGAAACGCAGAGCATGTTTTTAAGAAACGGGTACTTCACCACGGAACACTTCTTTTTAACAGCAAACTCGATCATTTAAAGCAAGCTTTAAAAGTGGACTTATCCCGTTTTCAGGATAAGGCTGTGCAGTCAAATCGTAGTAAAGTAACAAATATTTCTGAGCATCTTTTAAAAGAAATGAGCGTTAAGCAGTTTGCGAAGTTTCTTTTTCAGGATATTACCAATTCATATGACAACCCTAAAGTATATGAATTTAATAAGAAAGACATCGAGGCTATTCAGAAACTGCGTGATGAAAAATATTGCCAATGGGACTGGATTTATGGTTATTCGCCAAAATACACTTATACAAATTCAATTCATTTCCCTGAAGGTACAGTTGATTTTTCGCTGCAGGTTGAAAAGGGAAAAATTCAACACAGTCAATGGAATGGAGACATTTCAAAAGACTTAATAAAAGAACTCGAAGAATTGTTTCAAAACACCCGTCATGACTATGAAGAACTTGCTGCAAGACTTCAAGCTTTACGCCCCCGGTTAAGTGCGTTTAAGCTTGAAGTTGGTGATTTATTGGCTCAGTTGGTTTAGGTTTTTTAAAAAGCTTTTTTCTTTTTTTTGATCTTTTCCTTGTTGCTTTGCCAGTTTTCTTTTTCTGAATCATCATCTTTTGCACGGTCTTCACCTGGCATTAGGAAAGGTGCAAGGTCAACTTTGTTTTTGATGTTGATTCCCTGAAGAGCTTTTCTCAAATCCTCATTCGGTTGGATGATATTAAACTGACCCCAAAACTCAGGATCGTAGTCTGTAATTAATTCTGTAAAAATGTCAATCGATCTTAAGCTTTCTTCTCTGTCAAAGCGTCTCAGCTCGGTCTTTTCATGATCTGTGATTAATAAATCAGAGACACTGTGAAAAACTGAATTAATCTTATCACGCCTGCTGCGAACCCTAAATTTAACGGAAGTTTTGGCGGTATTTAAATGCCACTTGCCATCGGTCCTTTTGTAATTTACCTGGTATTTCAGGTCAATTGGACGGACATGGAACTGTTTTGGTTTTTTTCGAATTAATGATCTCCGGGCTATTTTTTTTCCTTCACGACTTAATTCAAAATCAGCATGTAACAAAGCATAAGTGTCTTTCTCAATAAATAAGTGGCCTTCATAGCTTAAGAAATCCATTTTCCCTAGTGGTTGAAATCGAATAACATATGCGGGGCGTCCCAAATATTCTATGATTTGCTCAGTTTCGTATTGATATAAGTTTCGATATTCCTGATCAAGGAAAGAATCCATGTTTTTTATTATGTCCAGTCTCGTGGTGTAATAAGGGCCTCCCTGCATCTTAAAATCTACCCACTTGAAGGGTGAAACTTCCTTGCTTTTTCTACCTTTCAGGAAACGGATCCTGTCCTCACGAAAGGTTGATTCGTAGGATGATTTAAGAATATTCAAAACGGCTTCAGAAACATTAATGTATTTTTCATCCTGAAGAAGAACTTCCCTGTAGAAGGCAGTCATTAAAAAAGATTCATCCGGATAATTATGCCTAACATTGTCGATCATTTTATTGACCACTTCATAAGGATCAACTACGGTAATTTGAATTTCTTTTAGCCTGATTTCAAGAGGTTTTAGTTCCAGGTTGAGTTTGAAAGTCCGAAGCGTATCCAATTCAATAAACTGTTGTGTATAACCAAGGCAGGATATGATCAGCGTATCCGATTTGTGCTTCGATTGTAGTTTCAGTTCAAAATTCCCTTCCCGGTTGGTTATCGTTCCAATTGCTTTTCCGAAAATAGATATACTTGCATATGGAATTGGTTTTTTGTCGTCTTGATTTTTAACCCTACCTGAGATTTTAAGATACTCATTTTTAACAGCATTAATTCCCTTTCCTGTTAGCTTACTCACTAATTTTGTAATAATTACCTGGTTTTGCAGGATTTTAAACACGTATTCCCCACGAAGTAAATCCTTGATGATTTCTTCGGTTTTCTGATTTTTATAATCAACGCTAACTATTTTTTTTACATTAAATACGGTTGGGTCGTATGAGAAATAAAGTCCTGTTTTTGAAGAAATCTCGTCCAGTACTTTCTTCAATTCTTGTTTTTCGGCTTTAAGGCTTATTTTTTTATCCAAAGCAGGATGCCTTTCGTTTTGCGCAATTCCCTGAAATGAAAGACACAAAACCAAAAAGCAAACTATTTTGAACATTCGAATCATTAAAATATCTTTTTAAGATGGAAAGTGGTTTGTATTTCTTGTCCATCCCGCAAAACTTTCATGTTTATTTTTCGGTTTTCTTTGCTTTGCAATATAAGGTTAATATCATTTAATGATAATGATTTATGATGTGTATTATTAACCGATAAGATTTGGTCTTTTTCCATTAAACCCGCTAAATAGGCCGGAGAATCCTTACGTATTTTATCGATTGTAAAAATTGGAATCCCAGGCATTGGATTGGTAATATCGATACCACTCATATTGTAATTGAAATTTTCTTTCACCCTACTTGTTGGCCTCAGTTTCATCTGTTTATTAGGGTAATCAATCGTAACAAAGAATCTCCTTAAAACCTCAGCACCTAGTGTTCCGTTACGATCATTTTTATTGATCAGGCTTTCGATTAAATCATTTTCCGGATAAGCCACAATTGGCTCGTAAAGAACAATTGGCCCAACCCAAATACCACTTATACGTCCTTTTTTACCAAACAAATCACCACTTAACCCTCTTCCCAGGTAAGTTTCAATATGATTTTCAGGTAATTTTATCCGGTCATCAGAACGAGTAGAAAGCCAAATGGCATCACTGGCTCCTGTATCCACCAAAAGTTTAACAGGGACATCTTCATTTTTATCGGTAACAATTGTGGTTCTTACATAGGGTTTGTTGTGCTCGAAATGGAGTGGCATAACTATATCTTTGTTTTTTACCCTGCTTCTGTAATATTCAGGCTTTGAAAGGGTAAGCTTTGAATGGCTGTAATCAATTTCTACAACAAAATCTTTAAAAAGATTAAACCCGATTAAACCATGCACAGGGATTCCAATAATTTGAGAGATTTGGAAATTGTCGTCGATAATCATATGAATCTCCTGGTTTTTTGCAACAAGCCCATCAATCTTAATTGTGTTTCCTCCGGATTTATAGGCTGTTAACGCATCTCCATCACCTAAGCCTTTGATATCTATAGGTTGCATGAAATTCAAATTCAACTTATTCACATAAGGCAGCTCGGTAATCATTGGGAAACGGACTCCTGTATCCAGAATAAAATTCAGGGTATCGGATTCATTAATTATGACCGGTATAATGACCAGATTGCTTGCTGATTTAAATTCAAAAGTGACTCTTTTTTCATTTGGATTTTCAAATTCAAATTTGTTCTTACCTGGCTCAAAACGCATCTGCTCTTCATAACTTATACTTTCGGATAGCGGAACATAGTCGCGAACAACCAGTAAGTTATCTTCAATCTCAAAGATTAGGTAATAATCTTTCATTAGCTTTTCCAAAACATAACGCATTGGCTTATTGGAAATACTTAAACTGATGTTTTTCCCTTCAACTAATTTGGAGTTATACGAATAATCCAAATCGAAATAATCACAAATCCGGTGAATTACATCTGAGAGGGATTCTTCTTCAGCATAAATACTAATATTTTGGTCAAGGATATTGTCCGGGTTAATTTGTGCATTAAGGTTCAATGCAAAAGAAAACAACAAAATAGTTATATAAAGTCTAATATTCTTAATCATGGCTCTTGTTTTCATGTCTCTATCATTAAATATTTATGACTTCTTTCTTAAATAGTAACATTCATTTTCCTCATTCACTTCAATATCAAACGTATACGAAATTACTTCAAGGATAAAATCAACGGAACTATTTTCAAAATGCCCGGTGTATTTTAGTTCATCCAACCCGGGTTCAACTGTCTTTATTTTAATATCATATAACTTGCTTAAGTGTTTGATGACATCTTTAAGCTTCGTTTCACTAAAAATTAAGTGGCGCGTCTTCCAGGCAATGTAATTCGGGTCTTCGTTATGCACTTTTAGCAGTTCTTTGCTTGCATTTACAAAAACACCCTTGTCACCCGGATCAAGGATCAGTTCTTCGCCCGGGGTTTCATCGTTATTTTCAGAATAGATTTGAACTTTCCCGGTAGATACAACAACCTCCACTTGTCCATTGTCAGGGTATGCATTTACGTTAAAGCTGGTACCAAGAACTTTAATATTTGCATTTCCAGTATGAATGATAAATGGTTTTTCAGGGTTTGAAACCACTTCAAAAAAAGCTTCACCTTCAATTCGAACCTCTCTGTTAGTATTGGCAAACTTATCAGGATAATCAATTCTTGAATTCTTGTTAAGGGTTACCAATGAACCATCCGGAAGTTCTACTTTTGAAATACCGTAATCCTGAGCAATAGGCTCAGGCGATGTTATCCCTGAAGGTTGATCTTGAGTAAGAAACCAAACCGACCCAATTACTACAGCAAGAACTACAACTGCTGCAATACGCAACAGAGTTGAGGTTTTTCCTGGTGTAAACGTTCTTTTCTTTTCTACTTTAAGTCTGGGTTTTATTTGCTCAAACGCTTTTTCTGAATTGTAATTTTTGAGCTTATAGTGAAGGTTTAATTGTTCTGCTGTTTTTTCAATTTCAGCCAGATCAATTGCGTCAAAGGCTTTCCATTCTTTTTGCAAAGCTTTTTCTTCTTCGGCACTCAAATTCCCAAAATATTTCTGAGCGAGTGCATTCCATTCTTCTTTGCTGATATTTTTTTGTGTTTTCATTTGCTTATAAGACATTGATCTTTAAAAAAACCCCTATTTTTTCAACTCAAATTTTATAATCATCATTAACCCAACCAGATAATCTTTGTAATCTTTTAGCATTTCACGGAGTTGCTTTAACGCAAGCCCCATTTGAGCTTCAACCGTTTTAACCGAAATTCCAAGTTGTTCGGCTATTTCACGATATTTTAGTCCATCTTCCCTGCTTAGTTTGAAAATTTCTTTTCGCTTTTCAGGAAGGGAATCTATACTTGCTTCAATTTTTTCAGCCAACCCAAACTCTATAAAAAAGGTCGTTCCATTGTTTTCTTTTGAATCATCTTTAACCTTTTGAGCATGCTTTTGCCTGATTTTTAAATGTTGAAGCTGGTTAATACATTGATTTTTTACGGATCGCAGAAGGTATTGTTTAAACGAAGTTTCAATTGAAAGCTCTTTGCGCTTACTCCATATCTTTACAAATATATCCTGAACAACTTCTTCAGCCTTTTCATCATCATCAACATATTGTCGGGCTAATAAACAGAGAGAAGGGTAATATCTGTGAAAGAGTGTCTCAAACGCTTTTTCATCACCTTCTTTTACTAAAAGACAGAGTTCCTTATCGGTCAATTTTTTCATAAGTTTTTGTGCAAAAACAATGAGTCCCTGCTAAGGTATTAAAAATATAAGATGCTTCAATAGCTGAAAACCCTTATGGGTAATTAAAAATTTTTATTACCCCTTAAAGCTTTTATTTTTGTGTCCAATTAATTTTAAAGACGATATGAAAATAAAAGAAAGTTGGGATTTCACAAGAGCATTTTGGGTAGCAAATACCGTTGAATTGTTCGAGAGAGCCGCATATTACGGTTTGTTTATAGCTATCACCTTGTATTTATCACGAATTATTGGATTTGGAGATATTGAAGCTGCAGCGATTGCCGGGGTTTTTCAGGCATTGTTGTATTTTATTCCAACATTTGCGGGTGCTTATGCTGACAAAATTGGTTTTCGAAAATCATTGATGTTGGCCTTCTTTCTTTTAACGCTTGGATACGGAGGAATGGGAGTTCTTCCCACGTTTTTAGAGTCAGCCGGCTTGGTGAAGTATGGCGATGTAACTGAATTTACCGGGCTTATTGAGTCCTCTGCAAAATATGCAGTCCTGCCGGCAATGGTTTTGATTATTTTGGGAGGTTCATTTATTAAATCGGTTATAACCGGAACAGTAGCTAAAGAAACTACTGAATCAAACCGGGCCAGGGGGTATTCCATCTTCTATATGATGGTAAATATTGGCGCTTTTTCGGGCAAAACAATTGTAAAACCTTTACGTGAGGCCATGGGCAATGAAGGCCTGATTTGGATTAGCTACTTTTCTGCTGCCATGACTCTTTTAGGGCTTTTAGTGGTATTCTTCATGTATAAAAGTAAAGAACGTTCGGGTGAAGGAAAATCGATAAAAGAAATTCTTGATGCTTTAGTAAGAATATGTTTGAACTTCAGGCTTATCATCCTCATCCTGATTATCACTGGTTTTTGGATGGTGCAACATCAAATGTATGCAACCATGCCTAAATATGTTTTACGATTAGCCGGTGAAGGGGCTTCTCCTTCCTGGTATGCCAATGTTAACCCACTGGTTGTCGCACTCACGGTTGGTTTTGTTACTCAAATGATGAGAAAGCGAACGGCCTTATTCAGTATGACTGTTGGAATGTTTATAATGCCTGTTTCCGCACTATTTATGGCATCTGGTAACTTACTGCAAGCCGATGTATTGGGTATGCACCCTGTTGCATTTATGATGGTTGTTGGGATTGCTTTCCAGGGATTTGCTGAGACATTTATTTCTCCGCGTTTCCTGGAATTCTTTTCACTTCAGTCGCCAAAAGGGGAGGAAGGGCTTTATCTTGGGTTTAGTCACTTGCATTCATTCTTATCATCAATTTTTGGGTTTATTATGTCTGGGGTATTACTGGAGAAGTTTTGTCCCGACCCAAGACTGTTTGAAACCCGTGAAGCATGGTCTGTAGCAGCTGCCAACGCCCATTACATTTGGTACTACTTTGTGGCCATTTCTTTAATTTCAGCTATTGCACTAATTATTTACGGGAAAGTGGTTAAGCGCATTGATAAAAAACAATCCTAGTCGACATACGTTTATAAATGACGGTGCGTTGTTCTCATTAGATGTCTTAAATTTATTATCATGAAACGCGTCCCGATCCAGTGTTTCGGATGGATGAGTTTCATCCCGATGGCAGGTTGCTCAAAAAAAGTAGCCTGGTACTGAAATTATAGAAACAACAATTAAAAATTTTACGTATGAAAAGAATTAAATCAACCATGATTGTCGCATCACTGGCAATTACTTTACTTTTATCAAGTTGCTACGGACCTTTTAAATTAACTACCAGTTTACACGATTGGAATGGTACTATAGGCGACAAATGGATTAACTCTTTAGTTTTTGTAGGGTTGAATATTGTTCCTGTTTATGGGATTGCAGCAACTGTTGATGCACTTATTCTGAATACAGTGGAATTCTGGACAGGCGACAATCCAATGGGACAAAACAGCAAGCGAAAAATGGAAAAGCTTGTTGAAAATGAAAATGGTACATACAAAATTACAGCTAAACGTAACACCATTCTTATTGAAGGAATTTCAGGAATTGATCAGGGTAAAAAGATCAAGATGAAGATCGATGAAGAAAACAAACAATTATTCCTTGAAAAAGAAGGTGAGCTAATTAAACTTGCTGAGTTTGATGAAATTGCTCAAACTGTTCGCGTTTTCCTACCAGATGGAAATTCAATGGAAATTGATCCGTCAATTTCCGATCCTTTGGCATACATAGAAAACCAATAATTTGAAGCGGCAAAAATAATGGAAAAGTATTTTTTTACTCATTTTCTTTTGAGCATTTGAATTTTCCATTATTTTTGCATCGCTAATTTCAGCCCGGATGGCGGAATTGGTAGACGCGCTGGATTCAAAATCCAGTTCTGGCAACAGAGTGTGGGTTCGATTCCCACTCCGGGTACTAGATAGAAAAGACAAATCATTGTCAAATGATGAAAAGCTGTGTAAGTCAACGATTTACACAGCTTTTTTTGTTTCCACAAGAGACAGTTTTATGCCAAAAATTGCCAATAAAAGGCAATTTTTAGTTACAATTTGGTTACAGGAAAAATTTAACAAATTTTCTGTAACCATTCCTTCATAAGTCTCTGATATGTCGCGAATTGACTTAGAACAAGTGGCGCAATAAGATTATTTTAACCACTTAAATTAGGTACAATGAAAGACACATTTAAAGTATTGTTTTATGCGCGAAAAAACTATGTAAACAAAGACGGTGAAGTTGCAATAATGGTTAGGGTTTCAGTTGATGGACAACGTACGCAGTTTAGTTCTCGTTTAACAGTCAACCTTGACAACTGGGATGCTAAAGCGAATTTAGCAACGGGAAAATCAATGCGAACTCAGGAAATCAATGATGAGTTGAGAGATATAAAATCAGCACTTACTTTTCACTATAGAGAAATTAAAAGGCATGAATCTTTTGTAACAGTTTATAAAGTTCGTGATGCATTTCTGGGTGTTGGTGTAAAAATGAAAATGCTTCTGGAAGTTTTTGAGAAATACAATGAAGATTTGGAACAACGCATTGGTAAAGGAATTTCAAAATCAGTTGTAAATAAATACAAATTGACCAAAAACCGACTTCAAGAGTTTATTAAACATCAGTACAATACAAAAGATGTAGCAATAAAAGAAATCAACTATAGCTTCATATATAACTTTGAATCGTACTTACGAATAGAATATAACTGTGGTACAAATACTGTTGCTAAATTCCTTCAACAGTTTAAACGTGTTACAACTCTTGCAAAAAACAATGGTTGGCTACAAGCAGACCCATTTTCAACCTACAAAATAAGTTTAGAGAAGGTTGACCGTGGCTATTTGACCATGGCAGAACTTAGCAAAATTATGCAGAAGAAGTTTTCTATAAAAAGGTTGGAGCAAGTAAAGGATATTTTTGTTTTCTCATGTTTTACAGGATTAGCTTATGTCGATGTAAAAAATTTAGAAGAGAACGATATTCAAACTTCATTTGATGGAAAGTTATGGATTATTAAAAACCGTAAGAAAACGAATGTTCAGTCAAATGTTCTTCTGCTGGATATTCCGAAAAAGATTCTGGATAAATACAAAGGAATGCAGCTCGGTAAACAGCTTTTGCCAACTTTAACCAATCAAAGAATGAATTCATATTTAAAAGAAATTGCTGATTTGTGTGGTATTGAAAAAAACCTGACATTTCATCTTGCCCGGCATACATTTGCAACTACAGTAACACTTACTAAGGGTGTACCTATCGAAACTGTTAGCAGAATGTTGGGACATACTAATATCCGAACTACACAGATATATGCTCGAATTACAAACAGTAAGATTGGAAACGATATGGAGCAATTGTCTAAGAAATTAGAGGGTATTGATGATTTATTGGTGCTTTAAGTTCCGGAAGGACGCGGAAATATTTTATGCTAAGATACTTTCTAATTTCAACTTCCATCTTTCCCAGTCAGGCATTTCTTTAGTTTGTAATTCAATGAATTTTTTTTTGTGGTCATGATAAATCAGATGGCATAACTCATGTATTATTACATATTCGATGCAAGCTCTGGGGGCTCTTATTAATTCAGGATTTAGTATTATTTTTCCTTTTGGGGTGCAACTTCCCCACCGTGTTGGCATGTCTCTAAATACAATTGACCTTGGCTCAACTTTATATTTTTTAAATTTCTCGAATAATGGCTTGGCTATTTCTGTGAGCTTTGATTTGGCATGAATCAAATACCACTCTTTTACTAACTCTTTGGTTTTTGATTTGTCCAAAGTTTTCACTTCAATAAACTTTCCTTTTAGTTTCACAGATTCGACTTGATTTAACTCAATGCTTAAACGGTATTGCCTGCCTAAATACAAATGCGTTTCACCACCAATATATTTACGTGGGGGAGTTTTAGGATGAAAGGAGAGAAAAAAACTCTGCTGTCTAATAATCCAGGGAGCTTTTTTTAGGAGTTTTTCCTTGATTTTATCAATTGAGCTGTCAATAGGAGCTTTTACTAGTACACTTAAGTCAGGTGCAACCGTAATCCCAAGTGTTTTCCTACTGGAATACACAATATGGAAATTTATTTGTTTACTGCCGAATTGAATAGATGTATCCATTATTTATAACGGAGTTTAGCAACTTCAATGCACTTGTTGGCAATTTCATCCATTTCTACAAATGCCAAATCAATGTCATATTTATCTCTCACTTCATCAATCAAATAATCACCAATATCGATTAATAATTTGCCGGTGATATTTGTTTTGTATTGCCAGTCGATAATTGGAGTGTTATTCTCCAATACAGCCTGTTTTATCAATTCATCAATTTGCAACGCTGTTTGAATGGCAATTTCAGTTTTTATGATATTGTCATGAACTTTTTCGCTTAGAGCTCCAATGGTTAGCCCATAATAAGCTTTTGCTGCATCTAAATTTCTCAATGCTTCAGGAATATCGCTATCCGTATGGGCTAAGACGTTATCCATTATTTCTTTAACCCTAATTAGATATTGTGCTTCATTTATCCTATTGGCTTCGTAATCTGCGATGGTTTCTTGTAGCATTTGCGAAAACTTTTTATAAAATGCAGGGTCTTCTTCCATCTTCTCCGAAATATGTTTTGCGGTACGGCTTGCTATCTTGTCCGCTTTGGCAGCTTGGCCTGTAGTATTTTCAACTTCTTGTTGAAATTTGTCTTTATCAAAAATATTAATTAACTCAGTTATTACTTCTACTTTATCAGTAGTGATATGTGTGTCAATCAGTTTTTGAATTTGTCCTTCATATTGTTTATAGTCAACCGAGTCAGAATATCTTTCTACCACAGCAGTACGCAATTTCATAAACATTGCTAAATCTTCTTTGTAGCGATTAATTGTTTTTTCCTTTATTTGTTTATGAAATTCTATGGAGGACAAAGCCAGTTTTAGTCCTTTTGCAAAAGCAGAAAGTTTATCATAAAAGATAACCCGAATGGCCTTATCTTTTAGCAGAACCTGATAAGCTTCTGCATCTCGCTTATTGGCAACCAATTTGAAAACATCCCACAACTCAGAATGTTTCTGTGGTAATTTTTTTATCTCTTCATTAATATTAACCAATGTACCTTCAAGGTCATCTGCGTCAAAATCTTCAAAAGAAGAATATAATAACAAAGCATCGTCAAGATTTTCAATTACTCCATAATAATCGATGATGTACCCGAATTCTTTGTCCGGATAAATTCTGTTTACTCTGGCTATAGCTTGAAGTAATTTATGACTTTGCAGATTACGGGTAAGGTATAATACGGTATTTTTAGGTTCATCAAAACCAGTCAATAATTTATCTACAACGATAATAATTTCAGGGTCTTTTTGATTTTTAAATCGATTGATGATGTTTTTTTCATAGGTTTTTGAACTGCCATGTTCATCCATCATTCTTTTCCAAAAACGATTTTCTTTTTCGCTTGACTTCTCATAAGCACTGTCTTCACCTTCTCGTTCGTCAATTGATGAAATTAGAACTTCGTTGCTAACAATTCCTATTTCATCAAGGAACTCTTTGTAACGAATGGCATTTAATTTTTTATCGCAAACCAACTGAGCTTTTAAAGAGGTGTTTTGCCAATTATCCCGAAAATGCAAGCTTATATCCCATGCAATGGCATAAATCTTTTGTTCGGCACCATTCAATTGGTCTGCTCGACTAAGTTTCTTTTTAAAATCAGCTTTTTGATATTCTGTTAGTGGCTCAGAAACCATGTCGAAGTATGTATCTAGTGGGCTTGAATTTACGTTTTGCCTTGCCAGTCTGCCTTCATATAATAATGGAACCACAGCTTTGTCCTCAACAGCTTGGTCAACGGTATAAGCATCAATTATTCCTCCAAACTTAGCGGCTGTACTTTTGTCCTTTTTGAATAAGGGAGTGCCTGTCATTGCAATAAAGCAAGCATTTGGTAAAGTCTTTTGCATATCGATATTAAAAATACCATGCTGAGTTCTATGCCCTTCATCAACCAAAACAAAAATATTGTGATTATCCAATGGCTTTTTTATCTTTTTCATGGCTGCAGAAAATTTGTTAATGATGGTAGTAACTACAGCATCACTTTTGCTTTCTAACAAGTCAACCAGTCGCTGCCCTGTAGTAGCATTCTCTGCAAACTTGCCACATTTACGGAATGTATCTGTTATTTGCCGGTCTAAATCAGTACGGTCAGTAACCAGGATTATCTTGGGATTCTGAATTGATTTCTCCATGGCAATGGCTTGTGCAAGCATTACCATTGTTAGCGATTTCCCACTTCCCTGAGTATGCCAGATTACACCGCCTTTGCGTTTTCCTCCTTCAACAAAAGAGATGCGCTTCATTGATTTTTTAATGGCAAAATACTGTTGATAGCGTGCAACTTTTTTAGCTCCGTTATCAAATAGTATAAAACCAAAAATAATGTTTAATAATCGTTGAGGGCTGCACAAACCATACAAATATTCATCTTGAATGGTTGGTAATATATTCTCATTTTCAAGTGCATCAAAATGTTGCCTTACATATTTAAAGCGGTCAGAAAATAATTTGTTCTTTTGGTCAGGAGTTAAGGAAGTATTTTTTAACTCTAAAAGTTTCTTTTTATAGTGTTGTTCTTTAATTTCTGTATCGAATTTTTCTTGCCACTTTGACCAAAATTTTTCCGGGGTTGCATTGGTAGCATAAGCAGCTTCCTGTGTAGCGAGACTTAAGATAAGTTGAGAATAAACATATAAATGGCGAATACCATCTTCCTGCTGATTACGTAAATGCTGACTGATAGCCTGTTTTAATGGCTCTTTCATATCCGGGCGTTTGCATTCAATGATGCAAAGAGGAATTCCGTTTACAAACAAAACCAAATCCGGGCGGTAATGTTCTTTGCTAGTGCTACGCATTACACTAAATTCTTCGCTTACGTGAAACACGTTATTTTCCAGATTTTTCCAATCAATGTATTGCAGCGTAAAGCTTTTTTTATCTCCATCAATACTTTGTTCCAAAGCTTTTCCGAGTGTAATTAGATTATATGCTGCTTCACAAGCATGAATATATCCCTCGTTCATGGGTAAATCTTTCAATGCCTGAATTCCACGTTCAATATTATCATCAGTAAAAATGCTTGTTTTTGTTGCACTAACCTGAATGCTGTTTATCTCTTTTAACTGTTTGCGGAGGATATCCTCTAAGAGTACATTTGTAGTTTTGTTTCCTCGTAAGTGTAGTGCTTCCTCCTGAGTGATGTAATGATAGCCTAAGTTTTGTAAAATCTGTAAAGCAGGTATTTGGCTTATATGGTCTTCTTTGAAGCTTGGTGTATCCATATTTCTATCTTTTTGGAGAATTTATATCCTTATATGGGGAACTATCTTTATTGTCAGCTATACTTTTATTCTCACTAAAACCCTTATCGGTAGCAGAATAATTAATTATAGCATTCTCTTTTGGAGAAAATGTATCATTATATGGGGAACTATTTCGATTAATAGCTATACTTTTATATTTACTAAGAGCCTTATTATTAATAGTATCTTTAATTCTATTATCATTCTTTGGGGAAACTGCATCATTATATGGGGAACTATCTTGACTTACATTTAAACTTATATCTTCATTAGAATCTGTATAGTCAGCAGTATCTTTAATTCTTTCACTATCTTTTGGGGAAACTATATCATTATATGGGGAACTAACTTTTATCATTCCTGCAATACTTTTTTTATTAGCTCAAATAAATCTCCCTTACTATTATCTATATTAAGCTTGTATTTGGTCCCTTTACCTGTTCCTTCTGGTGTTAATACGTTATCCTTAACAAGTTTCTCTATCATATATCGCACTTGGTCACGAGTTAATCTATCTGCAAATATTTCGACAAAATCACGCATATTAAGCTTGTCCTCCTTCTGATACCCATCTGCAATCATGCTAATGTAAATCGGACGATAACCTGCTATTTCATCTGCAGTTTGTGCTATTTCAAAATATTTATCTCCAAGGGTGTAAATTGCACTAGAGGTTTTACCACTTCTTTTAATTAGGTTTTGAGCAAGTAATTTCTGAACGACATCTGCATCCAGCTCACTTGAAATACCTCTTCGAACCTTATCCATAGTAATTAAATCAAAAACACCCAATTTGTTATTATCATCTCGTTGGTTTTGCTCTTCATTTGCGAAAATTAGAAATGAGGGGTCTTGAATACCTGCAGATATTTTTAGTTCAACCTGGAGCATATCAGTTTTTGAATAATCAGGGATAGGTTTTGCATCCAGAAGGCTATATAGGTATAACTTGTCAACACCTTGTCCTGACCGTTCTACTAGTCCTGTTTTTAACAATATATCTGCAAGCAACCTACTTCGGGGAGTACTGTTAACAGTAAGCAAATTTTCAAGATTGACACCACGGGGGAAACCTCCCGGATTAGTAATTACTATTTTGTTTGCATACTGTTTGATGACAATCTCACTGGTAATTGTATAATTCCGGTGAACAATGGCATTTAATATAGCTTCTCTGGTAACATCCTCTTTGAAAAAAGGAATGTCGTAAATATAAGGACCTTGCTTTAGCTTGAATGTTGGATTACTGGCTGGTTGATTAATATAATCCCAAATTTTATCAATAGCAACAAATAATGGCTCCTGTATTTCTATTCTGTTGTCAAATTCTATTGCTGTTTCGCTTCTCCGATATTCAATAATTACTTTGGCCTGAGGCAAAGTATTGTTTATCCGGTCTTTTTTTCCAACAAGAATTAATGCAGCGTTGTTTAGCTTGCCATCAACCATCAAGTCGAGGTCAGTTAAAGCCTGCTTGTCAGATTGCGTCTTAAAGCCGGGATTGTTTTGTTTTTTGGCATATTTCTCTTTTAAAATTGCTATCGCATCTTTATCTATATCGTCAATAGTTGAACCTTCACAAATTTTTGCAGAAAAATCAGGCTCTTGCTCTGATAAAATAGCAAACAATTCATCATCACTCATATTACGCAGGCTTTCGCCAACACGCATTAACGGAACACCTTCAAACTTTAAAGTCTTACCTAATGGACGAGAAGGTATTTGTGTAACTAATACTCGTAAACTGTTGTCATCAAATAACTCTTCAATGTGTACACGAATTTGTAAATTTTCATAAACAGCATCTTCCAAAGCTCCAACTTTTCCATCTGCAAAATCACTTCCAACTACCTCATGTGGCTCTTTATCGGACATCCCAAAAACCAAATACCCTCCACCTTCGTTTGCAATGGCTACAATATACCCTAAGTAGCATTTTCTTCTTTCTTTCTGCTCGGTATGACTTCCTCCATTCCAAGGGAAGTTCTTTTTAGCTTCTTTAAACTCAACCTTGTCTTCGCTTTCTTTTAGGTGTTTTAGTTCGTCTATTGTCATGATATTTATTTAAATCTATAACCAAATACTTGTTTCCAGAATCTAATTGCATCATATTTTTTTAATGAACTTACCGCATCTGCCGATATGGAAACCATTATTTTAAATTCATCATAAAATAATGATTTCTGAAAGTTATTCAATCTATCCAAAATATTATCATAAGGTTCTACAGGCATCTCAGCACTCCATGAGCTTTTGTAATAATCATCAAGATACTTCAAAATACCTGTACATGTTTTAAAAAAGGCTACATCATCTCGTTTTGAACCTTCGTAAAACTTTATTGCCCATATAGTAAGAGCTAATCCGCTAGGTAGCTTTTTCCCAGTTTTGATTTTTGTGTTGTTCGCCCAGGCTTTCAGGTATCGGATTATTCTAACTAATTGAGGCTTTCTATAAGTTACCTCTTTGAACCAATTTACAAATTCTTTTGGTTCCGACCTTTCCCAGCGGTGACCTCTTCTTCCAAAGTAAGTTTTGCCCCAAAAAGAGTCGGTATAATAAATCGGCAAATCCACATGGAAATCCTTTACATAGTTTAATCGGACACAATTTGTTATAATCTCAACACCTTTTGAAGTATGACCATCTAACGCCTTTTTGATATGCTTTTGGAGAGTTTCAACATGAACACCGGGATTGCAAGGAAAGAATACTCCCAAATCCACATCGCATAAGCTATCGGTATTTTCAATGATAGTTTTTGTTTTATAGGAACCTTGGATATAGAAATCCGGTATCGGATAATTGGTATAATTGTAAAAATATTCTGATATCCTTTTCCGTATAGTATTATGAGCTCTTCTTAATTTTGCAACTTTGTCTGAATGAATGGTAATTGACTGATTGAATCTTCTAAAAGATTCATCACAATTAGATTTTGAAGTGATTTTAAATTTCTTGTTTGATTTAAACAATTCATTCCCAGCAAGAACTAATATTCCTAATCCAATAAGTCGTAATAAAAATGCCGGCATATTTTTAGCTATGACTTGGTTTATATTCCGAGAAAACTTCCAAAATTTTATTTGAATGATTACTGAATTCAAAACTCGCTCTTTCTGCCAAAGCTTCAAGTTTATGAATGTCTGTTTCGTCCATTTCAACATTCAAGGTTGAATCTAATTCAGTCGTTATTCTCTCGTAAATAAAACTTGGATTCTCCTCTCGTTCCTTATCAATCCCATTTTGCATTAAGCTGATTAAATTCTCTGCAAGCTGCGATTGCCCTTGCATAAACAGGTCGATAATTCTTCGTTTATTGTTTTTAAGCATCCAGTAATGTATTCCCCATTTCCTTCTTTTTTCTCCATCGGAAAATTTTTGATGACCTGTTCCCAGTGAAAGTACTTTTAAATTCGATAAATTCTGCTTAAAAGCTTCTTGTGCTTCAATAATTCCCAGCAAGGCTGGATTGTTTGCAAATACACCTCCATCAACCTTGTTTTTAAAGGTTTTGTCTATTCCGTTTAAGTCGGTGTATTTTGCTTCGTAAGGTGTAAAATATGTTGGAGCAGCAGAAGTGGCTAAAGCTGCCTGATATGCAGGGATGTGATAATCTCTTGTAAACCTTGGATGATAATCGTTTTTTAAAACAGATGGCTTACCGTGTAGCAAATCGAAAATAGGAATGCATATATTTGTTTTACAATCTTTCAAAATGGGGTCTTTCCCTTCCGCATTAACTTCTTTAAGCTTATTTCGGATTAGTTTTTCTAAAACATCTCTTTCGTGCGATGCATATTTAAATTGCTTTAGCAGTCCTTTTTTTGAACCAAAGATATTCTTTGCTTCATTTAAGTACAGTTCATACAACTCTTGTGCAGGAATCCCCAATGCTAATGCAATTGCAAGAATACCACCTGTTGAAGTACCAGTAATTAAATCGAAGTTTTGATACACCTGCCAGTTTTCAACACCTTTTGCTTTTAGTTCTGCTTCGTAATTGGCTAAAAACATGGCAGGAAACACCCCGCGAATCCCTCCTCCATCAATGGATAGTATTTTAAAAGGTTTTTCAGACATTGTTATGAAGTTTGTTCAACAGTATCATTACTTATCTTGAAAACATAAACATAAACACTTTCTTCGTCTCCGCCACCATCACCACCATGCATACCTTTATCCAAATAATATTTTTCAATCGTCCTTGCATCAGTATCGTTTATTGCTTCTCGATAAATATAGCAGTGTCCTTTTTTCGGGACTTTATGAGCTCCAAATAATCGTTCATCAATGTCCTTTGTTATTCCGATATAATAATCCGAATAATTTCCACCATTACAACCATTTACCAAATGGTCGTAAATTTCCTGAATAATTGTATCTGCGTTTTTAGCCATTGTTGTAATTGTTATAAGTTTAAATTGTTTTTTGTTAGTCAATTAAATCAAAATTCAATGCTTTTTGTCTTTGGGTGGATTTGGGTCATTTCCATAACTATTCGGATTTTGAATAACTCCATCTTTTCGATGTGGTATTAATTCAGAACCTTCTTGTTTAGCTTTGTTTCTGCTCCAATCCATTGCATCTTGTTTCTTCTCAAAATGTTTCGAAGCTCTTTCTGCATTTTCTCTTTTCGAGTCCCAGCCTCCTTTAGGATTTGGAACTACATGTCTTTCTTTTCTTGGCATATTAAATTATTTAGTTGTTAATATTCAGTCTTTTTGCACCTGTAAGTAATTGTTGCATTAATCCTTTTTTCTGCTCTTTTTGTCTATCGAGTTTACTTTGTAGCATCTCAATTTCTTTATTGGCAGTTTGTAGGATTTGGGCAATTACCGTTTGTTCTTCTTTGCTTGGAAGATTAAATTTTGCTTTTTTAAGTGCATTAAACGATAGTACTAGTTGAGATGTACCTGTACTATATTTTGTTAGTTTCCTTTTATAATAATTTAAATAACTAATTAGAAAATCTATATTACCATTCTTGGATGTGAATACAGGATAATAGCCACTAATTAAACCTGTCATTCCTAACATGTTTTTATTAAATGTAAATAAGCCATCATCACTTCTAGACCTGTATGTGCAAAAACCTGATGGTATTATATTGTAATCAGCATTACTTCTGTTTGTTATTCTATTGTCTCCATAATAATCAACCTGTTTCATTATGCCATTAGTTGAAGAGGTAAGCACCTCATAATCACTCATGGAATTAGGCTTTTCTTTATACTCCTGTAGAAAGTATGATAGCTTATATTCTTGCCACTTCTCACTAAAGCCCTTCAAACGTTTTTTGCCTGTGAGCAAATTTTGCATTAGCCACTTCTTATTTTTCTGTTTTTGTTCAATAAGTTTTTGTGTGGTGTTTATAGCTTTGTCCCAAGTGCTAAGGCAATTTGAAATTGCTTTCTGTTCAATAAGAGGTGGAATAGCGCAAGGGATTTTACCAAGTGTATCTTTGGTTAATTTATATCGGCCAGCTCCTTGACGTGTTAAATACGGTGTAAGTGGACGGTGATTAAAATAATAGAAGAACCATTCCGTAAGATTTTCTTTCCCCTGAATTATATGTGCATGATTATTAACATTAAACTTACCAGATACCAAAAGTGTCATTGGTAAATCTTTCCACTTTAAAAAGTGGTCTCCATCTTCTCCAATCAAGGCATAAGTTCCTTCAACGCGATATTCGTTTATGTAATCCTGAACTTTAGTAGGACCATAATATGGATAATCACCACGAATCTTCTTCCGTTCAGTTCCACTAATAGGTTGTCTCAAATTATTGCAAATATTAAAAGATTCTGAGATAGGTCTTTCTTCCCAATCCTTAGGAATCCAACCAACTTTTGTCTTTTTATAACCCTCTCTATTTTCGTTTATTCTAGTCATTAATATTCTGATGAATTTTCTTTTTTATCATTTTCAACTTCTGGGTGTTTTCCTCCACCGTGCCATGTGCCAGTTGCTACCCAACACTCGTAATGCACCAACCATTCACAAGCCCATGGTATAAGGGTTTTCACATAATACATACTCGTATCCCACTCATTATAGTCGGGATAATACAAACAGAGTTGCTGTTCAGGAGTGCTGTAAACATGTGGTAGCAGTTTCTCTCCTTTAGCAAATTGTAATGGCTTTGGGGCTATTACATAAACTTTAGCACTAAAATCTTTGTAATGCAACTTTAAGGTATAAGTTGCACTTAAAGGTGACGGAGTAACACTCCCTACCCAGGTAAGTTCATGATTCCCTCTGCGATGAATCTCGCTGCCAGGGAAATATGATTTTAAAGCTCCTGCTTGATGTATTAATGGAAGTTTACTCATTTTTGCCAAAATTAGTATGTTGAGAAACCGATGTTCTTCCGGCAGAGCCTAACATACCTGTTCCGGCAGCCATCTTCAAAGCACCACTTTCTCTCACTTTTAAATAATTTTCACCATAAGTGCTAAATGCCTCTGTTACCGTACTTTGTCCAAATGGTTTTTCAAGCGACTCTTGAATCAGCTGTAGGCTCCGTTTTTCGGTCATGCTGCTTATGTCAGCTTTCACCCGTTTCATCCAGTTGTAAAAGTTTATTTGCTTTTGTGGAACTTCTATCCATTTGTCTGCAAAGTTTTCCTCTTCGTTCACCGGATTGGTAATCCACTTAATTGATTTCCCCAGTTCCGGCACATATCTTTCTTCAATATAATCCTCCATCGAGTTTACTACATTAACCAATGCATCGAGGATTTCAGTCTCTTTTTTGTAAGCTTTTGCAGCCAGCGTAGTAATTATAATGGAAATTGGCTTGTGTTCGTCCCCGTTTGCCCACATGTCTCTATGGCGTTTTAAAATTTGAACCACACGTTGTAAAGGCGTTTTATTTTTTTGAAATTTAGGAACAGGCTGAATTGCTTCACTCATCATTCGCACCTCATGTACCGAAGTTCTGCAACGATTCTGAAACCAGATTGCGTAACCAAATGGATTGCTTTTCATCCATTCTCGTAAATTTGTTGAAGTCCTGTAAATTAGAGAGGTTTTATCAGTTATTCGTACACCTAACCTTGCTGTATCTGCCATTTCTTTGGCAGCCAATGCTTTTTCCAAAATAGCGCTATAATTAGCGACCACGACAGAGGGCAATACATCTAAATGAAATTTGGAAGATTCAGCATATTGAAGAGTCCAGCACCTTCTGCCATCAGGAAGTTCGAGCAGCTTCAATAATGTTCCATTTGCTTTTAGCCGGTCTCCAACCATATGCTTTAAATCATACTGCGTTAAGTCCTTTTGCGTTTTTTCAAGTTTGCATACAATATCAATATCTAACTCATCATCCTCAGCAATTGGTCTTATCATAGTTTGCAGGAGAAACGAACCTTGCGGTAAAATCTCAGGCCGGTGAGGAAGTAATGGAGAATCGCCCTCAGAAAGCCATTCACCAACATATTGATAGCTTCTTACTGCGTTATCATATTGCGCTTCAGTAATGTCCAACGATTTTCCCAATTCTTCAAGAATATCACTAAACTGTCTTTTTTGTTCGGTTGTAAGCATATTAGTCTTCAATTAGTTCTTTTAAGTATTTATCCATTTCATTCTGCACCGTTTTTAGTTCGGACTCCAAAGTTTCAATCTCTTTTTGAACGGCTGCAATATCTACCTCAGCTTCTTCTTCAAAGGTGTCTACATATCGTGGAATGTTCAGGTTGAATTCATTTTCCTGAATTTCTTCAAAGGTTGCTACATAGCTGTATTTGTCTTCAATAATACCAGGTTTGAATCTGTTTTCATTGAATTTTCGGTAGGTTTCAACAATGTGGGTGATATGGTTATCATTTAGTTTGTTTTGGTTTTTAGCAGAATCAAAATGCTTGCTTGAATCAATGAATAACACATCAGTATCACTTCCTTTTCCTTTATTAAAGATTAGGATTGCAGCTGGGATACCCGTCCCAAAAAACAGGTTGGCAGGTAATCCAATTACTGCTTCCAAATTATTTTCTTCAATGGTTTTGCGACGTATCTTACCTTCACTTGCACCGCGAAACAATACACCATGCGGAACAACAACTCCTACTTTTCCTGTTCCTTCATACGTGGTTTCAATCATATGGGTGATAAAAGCCCAGTCGCCTTTACTTTTCGGTGGTACTCCCCGCCAAAAACGATTATATTGGTCGGTCTCAGGGTCGTAAGAAATTGTAGTTTTCTCACCGTCCTTATCTTCAACTTTACCCCATTTATCCAATGAAAAAGGAGGATTTGCTACAACTGTGTCAAACTTCATCAGTTCACCGCCTTCCTTTAGTTTAGGATTTCGAATGGTGTCTCCCCAGCGAATTGTAGCATCGTCGAAACCATGCAAAAACATATTCATTACAGCCAGTGCCCAGGTACTGCCATTCGCTTCCTGACCATAAAGCGAAAAGTTATCCGAATCAACCTCTTCTCCTGCCTTAATCAACAAAGAGGCAGAACCGCATGTTGGGTCACAAATTCGAGAACCGGGTTCTGATTTGGTTAATTTGGCAATTAAGGTTGAAACTTCCTTGGGCGTAAAAAACTCTCCGGCCTTTTTGCCGGCATCACTTGCGAAACGTTCTATTAAAAACATATACGCTCCGCCAATAATGTCATTGCCGTCTAAATGGGATGGACGCAAATCAAGTTTTTCATTATTAAAATCAAGTAAGAGATTTTTTAACCTTGTATTTTTATCCTTGGGTTCACCCAGTTTGCTATTGTTAAAGTCAATATTTTGGAAGATACCGGCACCATCTTCGCTATATAATTTTTCACGATTAGCTTCTTCTAAATCTACCAATGCAATATTAATTAATTCGCCGATATTGACTTCGTTGCGGCTCTCAAATAAAAAATTGAAGTGGCTATGTTCAGGAACAATAAAACGTTCATGCTGCATGGCTCTTTTTGCCCGTTCCTGTTCACCATTGTATTTTTCTAAATACGCTTCGAATTTATCATCATGCACATCGCTTAAGTATTTAATAAAAAGCATTGTTAGCACATAATCTTTATAAACGCTTGGGTCAATACTTCCTCTAAAAGTGTCGCAGGCTTTCCAGACTGCGTTATTAATATCTTCTTGTGTAATTTTTATGGTCATTGTATTTATTTTGTTGCCTTGATTAATTCTTCCTGGACATATGTTTCTCTCAAATTTTCAATTTTTTGATTTAGTTTCTTTTCCCGATTTCGAAGTTTGAAGATTTTTAAAATTAATTCTTGTTTTACTAGGTCGGGAACAGGTATTTCCAATTCAGATAAAACTGCTTTTGATATTGATGCAATGGAGGAACCTCTTGCCTGAGCTTTTAGAACGGCTTGGGTATTTGGATGATTTAAGAACCAGGTCAAGTACCCAGGCAGTATATTTTTATCTACAAGCCGGATAACAAAAAAAGAAGTAGAAGCTACTGCAGGAATGTTGTCATTTTCATACCATGCAGCAAAATTCTTTGTCCCCTTGGCTGCAAATAAGATGTCTCCTTTTTTTAATATATGTTTTATGATTTTATTCTCCACATTCAAGTCGGGATATAGTGTTTCTTTAAGCTCGCCGTTCTCGTCAAAATGCTTTGCTTGCAAATAAACAATTTTACCATTTGGGATTGGCTTTGCAAAAACCCCAGTTTGTATGGTTGTAATATTTCTTAATACTGTTTTCAATATTTATTTTTAAGTAATGAGACTACAAAGGTAGTAAAAATATCCAATTGCGCAAAAAAATCTAAGTATGGGTTCTACAAAATCAAATTTCATATAAAGAAATAAATGTTTAATCTAGTAAATCAACGAATTTATAGATGTAATTTTGTGGTTCAAATCAATGACCTTTTAGTTCTGGGGCATGTTTACTTTGCTTTTTATAGATATCAGATACTAATATCTCTTCAGAGCCAATAGAAAGAACAATGATGTTATTATTTCCTTTCTGAGTTATTTGCGGCATTTGATTTTGCAATAGTAATTCTAATGTGGGGATGTGAATCCTTCTATTGTTACTTAAAATGAGAAATTCGTTTTCGATTCGGGAGCTCATATTGTTTAGTATTTATTTATAGCAAGATAACCAAAATTTTATGAGGATAGTATTCAATATTTATGGAATAATCCTGTGCATTCAGTAACTTCATTACAATCATTTTTCCGAGTTGGTCGGAACATTCTTTTCATTCAGTAACTTCCAGCACCCACGCAAGAGAAACAACCTCCCTTCACTCCATTCATCTTGCTTTTGGCAAATTTCATTTCGTTCCATTCGGCTGTTACACTTGCCTTTTCCATCCCTTTATAAAATTATGCTAATAATGACCTCAATTACTTCGGTGTTTAAAGTTTAGGTTAACGTAATGCAATATTCATTTCGGTAAAATAACAATGTCTTGCTCATTGGTCGGTCGTTGATGTTCCGGTGGCAAAAGTAATTAGGAATCCAACAAACAAACAAGTTCGAGCCAAAAGGTTTTTTAAAAAATCTCCAACCAAGGATAGTATTTTTCAAAAAAAACTTGTTTGTTGTGCGATTTCCATCGAGTACCACCAAAACAACAACGACCGACCCGACGAAAGACGCATAGGCATTTACGGCATATCTAGAAATGAATATTGTACCAAATTTTTTGATAATGTTGTAATGAAAACTCAACTCCCTTTCCTCTGGAATCCGCATAGAATGGGATAATTATGTGTGGGATTAAGGTTAATACTAGTACTTGTAGGCTTATACTTACAAGTTGGCTTTGTTCACTCTGCTAAACTATTTAATAAATGGTACAGTGTTTAAAAGTTTAAATAAACAAACGTTTAAACGCTTGTTCAAGCAAACAATTATTTAATCATTAATCCAAGATGTAAGGTCACAATTTTTTTTGCTCAGAACTATCTGGAATTATTTGGCTTCAAGTGTCTGTTTTTGTCTGACTTGCACATAATAATCCTTTCGTGCTTCTCCTGTAGTTTTGTATCATGATAATATTTAGTCAAGAAAAATACTTAATTGAAACATTAACAAATGGTAATGCTAAACTCTGTGTGCATCGGCACACGGCAAGTTGTGTTTTGAGGTCCTCAAAACGTTTTCAGTACCTGAAAACCCTTGCCCCTTTGGGGGAAAATCACCCTCCGAAGTCGGGGATTTTAAGTGAGAATTTTTGCTGAATAGCATTATGCTAAAATAATTCGATAAAAATTATAGGTATGTATAGAAAAAGAAATGTAGGCGGTAGGCCTAAAATGCAAAATCCGAGTAAGCACCGGTATTCTTTTAACTTAAATGATGAAGAAAATGCCAAATTTTTGGCAATGTTTGAAGCATCAGGAATGAGCATTAAAGCTCGTTTTATCACATCTGTATTATTTAATAAACCAATAAAAGTGATTAAAATAGATAAGGGCGCACATGATTATATTATTCGGTTAACACAATTTTATGCTCAATTTCGGGCAGTCGGTGTTAATTATAACCAGACAACCAAAGCAATAAAATCAATATTTACAGAAAGGAAAGCACTTGCATTTTTATCAAAATTGGTTTCTGCAACATGGGAATTGGTGAGAACAAATAAGCAGATAATGGATTTGACGAAAGAATTTGAGGAGAAGTACTTGGGTGGAGAGGTGTATCATATATATCCCAATGATAGAAAAGATAGAATTGATTGAAAATGTGGAATAGTCTAATTTTTGTTCTAATAACCTTATGGGTATAGTTAATGCAAAATCATTCTTTAAATATCCAGTATTTTTTGTACTTTTGAAGTAGCTGCTTGAAGCTGATTCTATGACATTGTGAGACAATTGAAGACATTCTTTTTTTAGAAAAGAGTAGTGACTTATGGAAGTCATCATAAGACAAAGAAATGTTACAATTTGGTTACAGAGCCATTATTTAAATTTCTATTTAGTTGAATATTAGCTTATTACAAAGATAGTTCGATTCCCACTCCGGGTACGAAGGCTGAAGAGATTCAGCTTTTTTTTGTATCTTATTCCTATGTATAAAGTTTATGCGATTTCAAGTATTAACCGCAAATATATTTATGTGGGATTAACCTCGAATCTTAAAGAAAGACTTAGACGGCACAATAATGGTTATGAGAAAACCACGAAACCATATAAACCATTTAATCTTATATATACTGAAGAATTCAAAACCCGAATTGAAGCAAGGCAAAAAGAAAAGTATTTAAAATCTGGCATTGGCAAAGAGTTTCTGAAAAAAATAGGATAACAAGTGTGGGCCTGTCTACCGACAGGTAGATTCGATTCCCACTCCGGGTACTTAAAGGAAACACAGATAACTGAAAGAACGCTTAAAATGTTGATTTTTTTAAGCGTTCTTTTATTAAAATCTAAAAACCACCTTCTTTGAGGGTGGATATTTATTTTGCGGCACTGGTAAATAAAGTTGTATAAATATGCTTTTTCTTTGGGAGCGGAGGATAACTTTTATCTCAGACCTGGCGTTGGGCATCAGTTATCCGGTCAGTAATAGAAAGTAATATTTATGTATACCTGAAAAATTGGAATGTTATTAATAGCGACATCAACACCTTTATTTCAATTCCAGCTTGGTACGATTGAGAGCCGTTCGACAACCTAAAAAAATAGCTTGGTTTTAAGCGGTTTATAAAAATAGAATGTTTGTATTTTATTGGCAAATGTTGTCGGTGTGCAATATCCATAATATGCCGATAGTTCGACAACCTTTTATATGTTGCTGTTTTTCAATATGTCAAAGAACGCTTTTTATGAAATTTGGTTTCTCATGTTTTAGTTTTCGTTTTAAAAAACTGGGAACGACAACCCATACATTACAAGAAATTGCTCAAATTACTGCGTTCTTTGCCAACAATTTCTTTATCGAGCCACTTTTCCTGACGTGTCCTGAAAATGATAAAACTATCCTCTTCTTCATCCATAATATCTTGAGCCGCGATTTTTAGTTCTTCTAAACGGGCTTCAGTAATTTCCACTTCAAAAACGGAATTTTGTATCCAGTTTAAATACCTGCGGCAAAGCTTTAACATTTTTGACACACGCTTTTCCCCACAGTCGTAAACAGCAATTACATACATTACCAATACATTTTAAAGGGTTTGTATTCATCAATTCCTAAAATATGTTTCACCAGCTTGTAGCATTCTAATTTAACAAGGTGTTTGTAACTAACGCTTCTATTTAAACTAAGATGTTTTAATGTTTCGGTGAGCCGTGCTTCCCATGCCTGAACAAATTTCTTTTTACTTTTGGGTTTGAGCAATACTGCATTCAGGTTGGGCTCAAAATCGCCAGCCTGGATTTCGTGTTTGTTAATCACTTTAAAAATTACACGATCTATCAGGATCGGTTTAAATATTTCAGCAATATCAAGCGACAACGAAAAACGCCTTACGCCGGGTTGATGCAGAAATGAAATTAACGGATTTAACTGTGTTTGATGAATGGCCCTCAAACACTGGCTGTAACACATCATGTTTCCAAACGAGATTAAGGCATTCACTTCGTTTTGCGGAGGACGGTACGAACGACCTGTGATCTCAAAATTGTTGAGGATAAGATAAAATGCTTCGTAATAGTTTTTACGAATGTTGCCTTCAATTCCCATCAATTCATCTATTTCTGAAGTGCCAGCAATATTCTCCGCAAATCCTTCAATAATTTCAATAATGTCGATGAGGTGTTTCCCTCGTTTGTCGTCATAACGAAGGTTTTTTACCATATTAAAACTGGCTTCTTCCCAAATGCGTTGGGCAATTAACAAACGTTTCTTTTTCTTTTTATAAAAATCGACCTGGGCTAATAAAACTTTTCCGGATAGTAGCGTTTCGCGTGGCATAAAAGATCCGGTGTAGTTTTCGTAGTAATCAAAGAAATGAATGGGGATTTGCTGTTGCCCCAGGAAATTATACAATGCTGAATTAGCGTCCAGATTTCCGAAACAGTAAAGTTCCCCAACATTTTCAACCGGAAGATAACGGGGCTTTTCTTCTTTGCCTTCTTCATCGTATAGTGTAAATTTTAGCGTGTTGTCCCGGCGTTGCAAGCGACAGGCTTAAACAAATAATAGGTGCGTTTCATTGTCTCGAACTACGATTTTACTGATTTTGTGAAGGATTATGATTACCTTTAGGTTTCATTACTCGTTTGAATTGCAGGGAAGTATTACCGAAGTTTATTAATGATCCTATTTCTAACCCATAAGCTTCAAGGTAATTAATCACTTGAGCAAGATGTACATCTTCCAGCTGCACCACTGCTTTTATTTCGCGCATTATTCTGTCTTCAATCAAGAAATCAACCCGACGTGTTCCAATATCGTGGCTTTTATATTCCAAAAACATTTCTTTTTCTCGCTCAAATTCAATATTTCGAAAGCTTAACTCAATAGCAAGTGCACTTTGATAAACAACTTCCTGAAAACCATTTCCCAAATGGTGGTGCACTTCCATTGCAGCCCCTACTATTTCGTGTGTTAAATTCTGAAATTTATATTGCTTTTCCATTGTTTTTAAATCATAGTATTCGAATAATCTTAACAATCATAGTTCAGACTTCATTTGAGTAGCAAAAATCGAAATTGGAACAGTTTTTACATTTGGGTTTCGGTATCCGCCCGGGACAAGTCTCACTATGAATAACATTTCCAATATCTTTTTTAGTTTCTTCAATAAACTCACGGTCTGGTACAGAAAGAAATACCTCCTGTGTTTTTCGCAGTTTGGGATATTCAAGCAAACCTGTGGCCCTAATTCCATTTTGCTCAAGCATATACAAGTAATACTTCACCTGCCGGTTGTAGGCTTCTTCCTTTTTATCCGATTTTTTTATTTCGTGCACCACATTGTTTTTCGGATCAAAGTAATCGATTTTAATTCCCTCAATGCTACTTCTTTAAAACGTTCGCTACGTTATTTATAACTGTTTTTGTGGATGAGTTTTGCCTGATAAACTGTATCAGAAGTTTGTTCCATATTTATACCGTTGGCAAATGAGGTAGTGGTTAAAGTGGGTGCCTGTAATTTGCATAAATTGATAAGATTGATTTAACTTGAACCAACCCGGGACGATTGATCGTCTTCCTCTTTTTCTTTGATCCCATAAAATGCATCTACAAATTCACATACTGCCAAATAATAAGTATAGTGTTCCAACAAGCGGAGATGGCCACCACTGAGTTCCTGGATTTCATCGAAGTAGAATTCGACCAGCACTTCTTTAATTTTATGGTGCACCTTAAAATAAAAACCATCATGACGTTGCTCGTTTTCGAACTCTTCCCAATGTATTTTGGATAAGTATGCATGGTCTTTTTCATCTATTAGCAGTAATAGTTCCTGAAGTTCCTTTTCTGACTCTTCCTTTGTACGGGGCTTCCGGATTCCCTTCTTCTCAGTATATGGAATGTTATTTTTAGCATGGTGAAAGGCCGATCCCAGGCATTCCAATGCAATTTTGGCACACTGTTCGCAAATATCCCGTAACGAATTCAACAACCGCTTTTGTTGGCTTTTCAATTCAGGAAAATAATTAAACACCAGAAGAACCAACTCTGCAGAAAGCTTTTCCCGAAAAGTCCTTTCTTTTTCTTCCAGCTTTTTGATCTCTTGTTCCGAACGATTTAAAAATTCTAAAAACTCGGCTGGTCCCATAAGTACCGGTTAATAACGTTTATAAATTAAAGGGATTGAGTTATCTTTTTGTAAAAAGCTGCATGAAGTATTTTTGGGTTTCCTTCAAATCAAACAGTGAGGCATCCCATTCTTCCTGGTCTTCGTATAAATACCATTCTTTATACTCTTCATAGTCTGGATGGTTTTTGTCCGACAATACTTCTTTTAACTGCATATACCCCCAGGCACCGCCACAGTCTTCGGGCGGACACATCCCTTTTCCGTTTATGCATGTTGGGTACAATGTTTTATCGGGCAGTATTTTTTCCAAAATGATCGTATGTTCCCAATTGTCACCAAAATCGTAAATGTAAGTGAACGTTTGCCCTTCCGTTTTAAAAATTACGGAAAGCATTGTTTTTTCCGCATCAAGGCTTTCTCCCTGTGGCATAAAAAGAGGATCGTTAATGGCATCATTGCGTAGTTCAATCACGGGATAGGAACGCCATCCGTTGGGGGAAAATGAAAAAAGGTGGCTGTTTTCCCATCCAAAAGAAGCCTGGATAACCATGTGAAAATCCCAAAAACTGTATTGGGCTGGTACCGTAACCTTCCGCCATACCGGAGGTTTCGTGATATTTTTAATCTGAATTTTAAATTGAAAAGTCATTTCATCTGTTTATATTTTATAGTTATTCCCTGAATTATTTTTCCTCCTGCCTTTCCAGGAACCAATAAAGCTCTTCCCGAACATACCCTTCGAGCCATTTCTGTTTAAAATCGAACCAATCCTGCCGATAGGGGGAATTATCGATTTTCCATTTGAAATTGGCAAAGGGTTTTCGGTTGTTCAAAGCATAAAAAAGTTGTTCACGGAATTTCCTGTCTTCCATATTTTCGGCAAACGCTTCCATAATCCGAAAAGATTCATTCGATTTTAAAGGCTCGAAAACATAACACTTGTCCCAGTTTTGGTGTTTCAATTCTTCATCTTCTGTTCCAAAACCGGTTAACATTTTGTATTCATGGGGGTCATTCACTAGCAAAGCCGGAACTTCCTCTATTTCCAGGCTCTTTGGATTAAGGTAGCAGTTCATACCGGCATCAATCGATCCGGCAATTGGCTTAAGCAGCTTCTCAAATTCTTCAGGGATCTCAAGGATTTCTTCTTCCTGTTCTTCATAAATTTCTTCATTCAGAAAATCCAGTATTTGTCGCAGTTTATCTTCCTTGTCTTTTACCGAATGAAGAATTGGGAGTATTTTGTCCAACAACTGCTGAGCATTCATATTATCAATATTTTAAGTTGTTTTAACTATACAGGCAGTCTTTTTATTTTTTGCAGACCCGACACCAGTTTTCAATCTCATGTTGTTTTTCAGGGTAACACTTCCTTTGCAGGCTACAATGCAACTTTCGCGTTTATCGATGATTGTCCCTCCTCTAAATTCCGGGCCTTTGGTTTAATCTTGTTTGGTATCATTTCCCCGCTCTACAATTAAGGGTTTTGCTGATGAACTTTCAATAGCCTTTAAAGCAATGTCCTTCACACTGGTTTCAGCTTTGACCGTTTTGGCCGACATTTCTTTCAGGTTCGTTTCCATTTCTTTTATTTTTAGATTGAGGGTAGAAATGGTCTGGTCCTTCAGTTTCTGCTCGCCTTCAACCTCTTTTTCACGGAGCTGTATTTCAAACTTATGCGAGGTTTCGAGTTTCTCTGTCGTGGCTTTTACCGCATTGGCAACAGCTTTTTCCAGTTCGCCCGGGAAGGCTTCATTTTTCCCGCGTAACTCCACCAGTTCTGCCTCGGCTTCCTCTATCATGGTTTTACGTTCAGCAAACTCTTTTTCGAAAGCATCCTTTTTCTCAATAAGTTCTTTTTCCAGTTTTTGCTTTTTCTCTTCGTAAAGGTCAGTCTCCTTTTTACGGGCAATTTTCAGGTTATACAGGTATTCTTCCTCTTTACGTTCACGTTCCTTTTTGGTAAGGGCAGCCTCTTCTTTGGCAGCTATTTCACGTTCGGTCTGCTCTTTCTTCCAAAGGGCACGTTTTTCGGACATTTCTGTCTCGTGCTTTTCTTTATCGGCTTTTATCGTGTCGGCAAGTTCCTGTTTTCGTTGTGCCATTTCAGTTTCGAACTGTTCCTTTTGTTCTTTTTGTGCCAGCAACATCACTGCCAGCGAATCGGTACTGGCTGAAAGCTGGTACAGGTCTTCCAGCTTTTGTTTTTCAATATCGATGGCCTTTTGCAGTTCTTCGAACTTTTTGTACTCGTCAACCAATTGTCCGGCCAATTCATCCAGTTTGCCCGACACCGCAACTTTCAAATCGGCAATTCCTTTCACAATGTTTTCATCATTCAGTTCTTTGGCTTTATTGGTCAGTTCCAGTTTTTGCTGTTGTTCCTGCTCTTTTTTGGGCTCTTCAGTTTTTTGCGTTTGTAGTTTTTTTAGCAGTTCATTATAGGCATCCAATATCTGGTTTTTGGTGCTTTTCAAAGTTACTTTTTGCTCCATGGTTATTTATATTTTAATTTGTTTTTCTCTATATAAAAACTCCGATAAATGTAATAAGAAATCGGAAATTTTCATTAGGAGCAATTTATTTCGATTCCTTTTGTCTGTTACCTGAATTATAAAAAGACGGTGTTTACGATTTAGGATTAAGGGAGGCTTTGAAACAACCAGATACAGTGTGTTTTTAGCTCATAATCCTTCATGTTTATTTATTACAAATGACAAAGTCCTTTAAAAAAGTGTATTTAAGGAGTGATGAAATTGTTTGCATAGCCCAAAACCACTTGAATTGTGAGCTATAAAAATCACTTTTATAGCTCATTCTCACTTTATTATAAAAAATGTCGATACTGTTCGACAAAAAATTATTAAATTTGTCGAATCAAAACGACAGAAATGGAAGCCTTATTTGAATTTCAGTATAGTATTTTACGAAACGTAAAAAATGAATTTAGACGATATCTGCATGAGCAGATAAACTGGAACCAGCGAATGATTGCAATTAAAGGTCCCCGTGGAGCAGGAAAGACCACATTAATGTTGCAGTATTTAAAATATGATCTGGGATTACCTGAAACAGCTTTATATATAACTGCTGATCACACTTGGTTTTATAACCACACTTTACTGGAAACGGCCAGTGATTGGTATAAGCAGGGAGGAAAAATCCTGATAATTGATGAAGTTCATAAGTACAAAAACTGGTCGGTTGAATTAAAAAACATTTACGATGGTTTGCCTGATATGCAAATCATATTTTCTGCATCTTCAGCTTTGGATATTTACAGGGGAGAAGCAGATCTAAGCAGAAGGGTTGTAAGTTATCTGTTGGCAGGCTTGTCGTTTAGGGAATATCTGCTATTCTCAACTAATGTCAATTTTGATCCAATTACCATTGATGATATTTATACAAATCATCGCAGCTTTAGCCAGGCTATAAATGAAAAGCTAAGGCCTTTACCGGTATTCCGAAAATATACGGAGGTGGGTTACTTACCAATCTTTATTGAAGGAGAAGACTCCTATTTGCTTAAACTCAATCAGGTTATTAATACAATTGTCGATACAGACCTGGCCTATATTGCTGCCTATAATTCAGGCACAGCCAATAAAGTGAAAAAATTACTGGCAGTAATTGCAGAATCTGTGCCCTTTAAACCTAATATAGCTGCCCTGGCCAGAAAGCTGGATATTAGCCGCGATAGTATTTATCAGTATATCTATCAGTTAAAAGATGCCAGATTGCTTAATACATTGAGTTCTGCAGGGAAAGGTGTTTCAACTTTACAAAAACCCGATAAAATATATCTGGAAAATACGAATCTTGCTTTTGCATTAAGGAATAAGCCGGATATAGGAAACATACGTGAAACATTTGTTTTTAACCAATTGTATAATGTAGGGTTTGAAGTAAGCTCTCCTGAAGCCGGTGACTTTGCTTTTAAGGATTATACTTTGGAAATCGGAGGGAAGAATAAAACCAAATCACAAGTGAAACACTTAGAGAATTATTTGATTGTATCTGATGATATTGAGGTTGGGGCAGGTAACAAAGTTCCCATATGGTTGTTTGGGTTTTTATACTAGAAGGAACTTGCTTATTACTAAACCATTAGCTCTCATTTCGAAAAATTCAAGTGTATCTGAAAAAAATATTGTTTAACGACAAATTTTCAAGTACGATTGAAAAATTCAGATGCTTTTTAGTACAAATTCAGGTTTGAATATGAATAACGTGAGTTTTGGGTTGATCTTAACATTTTGCAAAATAATCATTGCCCCAAGTTACCCCTTAGCGCACTTTCCGATAAAAACTTTGCGCACTCTGCAGTTAAATAATACCATTTTATGTGTTAATTTACACACGGGTATTATGCCGATAGATATTTAAAACTCAATGATAAACGTAGTGAAATTATTGAGTAATTT
>JANQII010000139.1 GCA_028282195.1 Prolixibacteraceae bacterium | reverse complement strand
ATATTTATTTATTTCATTGGTTTTCATCGGATTATTTAACCGCAGAGTGCGCTAAGTTTTTATCGGAAAGTGCGCTAAGGGGTAACTTGGGGCAATGATTATTTTGCAAAATGTTAAGATCAACCCAAAACTCACGTAAGTTTAACCAATTATGGATCACCTGATATTTCCGGTGGATTAATTTTTGAAGGGTATGATTTTGAATATTCGATACTGGATTTTGGTACTGATAGCCCGGGATTTATTGGTTATAAAAAACGTTTTCCATGCGGCGGATGAAATGTCCAATGCTCCAGATAAACCATTGCGTCCGCCTGGTTTCCTATCACACATCCCAACACCGGGTAAGCCCGTCTAAAGCCGGACAAAACCCGGTGCTACAACTATTTAATCCCTGCGGGATATTGGAAACAGTTGCCGGACACTTCAAAAAAACCGAAAATATTTTTTCCTGGTAACCAGGGAGCCAGTGTAGTTTAATTAATCCAATAAAACCAACCCGGATTATGAAGTGATCCCCAATAATCCGAAACATAGCTTTCCTTAGGGATTTACATAAATAATCATTTATACTCAAACTGAAAAGTTAAATGCTGAAATCCAAATTCTTCTTTTAAAACCCGGGTGAGTTTCTGATTGAACATTTTTGTTTCAGAAAGTTTAATGTCCTCTTTCAAAACAATATGCGCCTCGAAGTGTATTGTTCTGTCTGTAAGTCTCCAAATATGGATATGATAAGCTTGCTCTACACCATCAATTTTTGCTAACCTTAAAGCAACTTGCTCGGGTAAAACATCAAACGGTGCAAATTGCATCAAAATTGAAGTGGTTTCTTTTAAGATGCCGTATGTATAATAAAGCAAATACAAACTAATTAAGATGGCCACCAAAGGATCAATCCAATACCATCCCCAAAACCAGATACACATACCTCCGACAATCACTGCTGAAGAAGCTAAGGCATCGCCTATTAAATGAAGATACGCCGCTTTTACGTTCAAGCTACCATCTTTTTCATCATGCAGTATAAAAACAGATATTGTATTTGCAGCAAACCCCAGGAACCCTAAACCTATCATCCACCTAAAATCAACAGAACGAGGGTCAATAAACCGTTGAATGGCCTCAACAATCAGATAAATAGAGACGCTAACAAGTACTAGTCCATTTATAAAGGCAGCAATAATTTCTGCCCGCTTAAATCCAAACGTACTTTGACTCGTTTTTTTCTTTTGTGAAATTCGATCAGCAACATAAGCCAAAACAATAGCCAGGCTATCACTAAGATTATGCAACGCATCAGAGATCAATGCCAAACTTCCTGAAATAATTCCACCCACAATCTGCCCAATAGTAATTGTAACATTCAGCACAATAGTTAAACCGAGCTTCTGATGTTTATGAATATGCTTCATCAAAAAAATGGAACAATATATTTTAATTAAAAGTTCATATATTTATATATCAAAATCAATAACTCTTCAAACTCAAAAGTCATGAAAATCCTTTTTAAACCAATTATTCTTATACTCTTTTTAACGCCTTTTTTCTCAAATGCTCAGCTTAACATGGATGTAAGTGTTTTCTATGATCAGGTTGTAGGTATTAACATTTCAATGGACAATAATGACCTGGACAATGAAAAGGAAGTAGAGGGATCACCATACGAGTATAAAGATTTTTCTACCGGTAAATTAGTTCAATATGATAACACAAGCTACAATAATATACCTCTAAATTACAACATATACGAAGATCGTATTGAGTTTATGCATAAAAATGAAGTCGCATTTTATATCGATAAGCCTGAAGATTTTAAAGAAATCTATATCGGCAATCAAAAATACATTTATCGTAGTTTTAATGCTGGAAAGAAGACTAAATATGGATATTTTGAGGTATTGAAAGAAGGAAAGGTTTCATTATTGAAAAAGAAAAGCATGAACATTAAAGAAGCTGAACCAGAAAAAGCATATTCCAGTGCAAAACCTGCAAGGTTTATTAAAGGACCAAATAATTTTTATCTCTTAAAAGAGGACAATAAAATTTATGAAGTAAAATCACCTGACGATGTTTTATCAATTATTAATGATCAGAATGAAAAATTATCATCGTTCATTAAAAAGAATAAGTTGAAGTTTAAATCTAAAAAAGAGCAAAATCTTACTGATTTGATCTCTTTTTACAATTCGTTATAAAAACATTTTCTATAACAAACAAAGCCCTGATGTTCCTGCATTGGGGCTTTATTTTTATATTTGGCTCAAAAGAAACACTTATGAAATCTAACAGCTACTTAACAAAGCTTAAACCTATCACGTTAAGATCGTTGATTTGTTTTCTATTCTTTAGTTTTTGTACACCCACGCTAGCTCAGAAAATAGAAAATCAACAGTTAAAACTAACTATCGAAAAAGCAGAATATTTATATCATTTTGCTTATGATTGTATTGACAGGGAGTACCCTAACAAAACCGGACATGTGCTTGGTGATAGTACCTATTTAGCGACCCCAAAAGAAATGCACCCGACTTTTTATGGCTGTTTTGATTGGCATTCTTCTGTTCACGGACACTGGACACTGGTTACTCTTCTTTCCATGTTCCCGGATTTTGATAAGAAAAGTGAGGTTCTGAAAAAACTGAAAACAAATATTACACAAGAAAATATTTTAAAGGAAGTAGCATACTTTCATGATAAACACAACAAAAACTTTGAGCGTACTTACGGCTGGGCCTGGTTATTAAAGCTTGATGAAGCTTTGCTTGAGTGGAAGTCTCCTGAGGCAAAAGAACTACATGACAACTTAAAACCCCTGGTTGATTTAATCTCACAACGATTTATTGAGTTTCTTGATAAATTAATCTACCCGATCCGGGTTGGAGAACATCCCAATACTGCTTTTGGAATGTCATTAGCCTATGATTTTGCGGTGAAACACAATTCTGAACTTGCTGCAAAAATTGAAGAAAAATCCCGGGAATACTATTTAGATGATTCCAACTGCCCGTTAAGCTGGGAACCTGGTGGCTTTGATTTCTTATCTCCCTGCCTGCAGGAAGCCTCGTTAATGCAAAAAATATTAACCAAAAATGAGTTTCAGAAATGGCTTTCCTGTTTTCTCCCCGGTTTTGAACAGAAACCTGAAGATTTTATGGAACCAGCTATTGTTACGGACAGGAGCGATGGTAAACTTGCGCACCTCGATGGATTAAATTTTAGCAGGGCATGGTGCCTATTCGAAATAGGGCACACGCTAGATAATACTAAAATGTTCAACTTAGCTAATGAGCATTTTAATTACAGTTTTTCTAAAATGGACTCTGGTGAATATGCAGGTTCCCACTGGTTAGCTACATTTGCAACTTATGCTTTAATGAAAAGTGAGCGAACAAAATAAGCATACCGATTGTATTAGAGTTCTGTATAAAATAACGGATTGAAAAATGAAGTTGGTATTTGTTCTGGTTGAACCCGCTACACCTGAAAACGTTGGAGCAGCAGCACGGGCTATTAAAACAATGGGAATCTCTTCCATGAGGCTAATTAATCCTTGCGACCATTTATCAGATCCTGCAAGATGGCTCGCTCACGCATCTAATGATATCCTGGAAAGTGCTGAGGTTTTTAAAACATTTGATGATGCAATTGCAGATTGTGATTTTATTATTGGCACTACCGCCAGGCAACGCAGTGTAAAAGAGGACTACCTTTCAATTAAGGAAATGCCAGCTATATTAAAAGCAAAAGGCAACACGGTCTATAAAGTTGCAGTTGTTTTTGGCAGGGAAGACACTGGCTTGCGAAATGAAGAATTACGTCTTTGCGACCTTGTTAGTACTGTTCCCCTAAAAACTACCTACCCATCTTTAAACCTGGCACAAGCAATCATGCTTTATGCGTATGAACTGTCAACTATTAACCTGGAAACTCTTCAGGAAACAAAAAAAGAAGTAAATACGAAGAGTTTTAACCACCTGAAAAAGAAAACTAAAAATATACTTCTCGAACTCGGGTTCAAGGAAGAATCCGCTATTCTACCAAGAATAATAGAGCGTTTAAATCAATTGGAAGAAGGGGATATTCACCTTCTACACTCAATTTCAAACAAGTATATTGAAAAGAATTCTTAGTTACATGCAACATCTTTTTGCTAATATTCGTCTTTCAAACAGAAAAGCAACAACGATTGGAAGCAGTCTATAAAAATATTCATCAGGATGTTATTGACCGTTGCAGGGCCGGCAAACGGGAGGCGCAATATCAATTATATAAATTGTATTACAAATCGATGTACAGTACAAGCCTGCGAATGGTTGGAAATGCTGAAGATGCTGAAGATGTAATGCAGGAAGCTTTTCTGAGTGCTTTCAAAAAAATAGATACCTACAAAGGTGAAGTTAGTTTTGGGGCATGGCTAAAAAAAATCGTTGTTAATCGTTCATTGGATTATTTAAAAAAGAGGAAAGTGGTTTTCGAAGAAATCAATGAAAGAATAATTGAGGAAGAAAACCCAATGATGGACACCCATGAAATTGATATTGCAAAAATTAAAAAAGCAATCAATCAATTACCAGAGGGCTACCGGGTTGTACTTAGCCTTTATTTACTTGAAGGTTATGATCATGATGAAATTTCAGAAATTCTGGGAATTAGCAATTCATCATCCAGGTCACAGCTACTAAGGGCAAAGCTAAAACTTCGTGATTATTTGGTGAAAGATGAAGTTTTTTCAATCAATTAAAATTGAAAATGATGACAGACTTATTAGAAAAAACAATACGTGAAAACAGAGAGGCATTTGAAGAAGAGCCTTTAGATGGACATTTTGATCGGTTTGAAAACAAACTGGACAAGATGCACACGAAACAGAAAACTTTTGGATGGAAGACTTACCTCCAAATTGCAGCGTCTGTCGTACTTGTTATTTTAGCTGTAAACCAGGCTCGTATTTACTTCGGAGACGAAGAAGAACCTTTGAGCCTGTCGCAAATTGCACCTGAATATTCTGAAGTTGAATTCTATTTCACTTCTTCCATAGAAAATAACATGCTCATATGGGAAAAACTAATTGGCGATGGGCATATTTCCATGGAAAAACAAGAAATGATGAGAACCGAAATGGAGGAGTTTGACAAGATTTACAAAGATCTTCAGAACGAACTTCAGGTCAATCCGGGTGATGAACGTGTAGTGAACGCGATGCTTGAATTTTATCAGGCGAAATTAAGTGTAATCACTCTGATTATTGAAAAATTAGAAGAAGTTAAACAACAAAAATTGACCAAACATGAAATTGAAATTTAAATTTTTAATTCTGTTACTTGCCGTTGCTACTATTGGTGCAAAAGCAGGTGAATATACCAGGGATATCCATAAAGGTTTTGTAAAATCCGCTATTGAAACCTTAAGGGTTAACAATAAATACGGAGAAATTAAAATCAATGACCTTGGTGGTGATTCAATAACAGTTGATGTATTGATTACTGTAGAATCCCCAACTGAAAAGAAAGCTGAATACTTGTTCGAACAGATTGACATTGATATCAGGAAAAGTGGTTCTGAACTGTCATTGGAAACAGACATTAAAAAAACGTTCAAAACCAAGCAACATTTTACCATCGATTATATGATCAATATTCCTGCTGATCGAAATCTGGTCGTAACGAATAAATACGGAAATGTTGTCGTAAACAGCCTTAATGCAAAAGGATTCTTTGATGTTCAATATGGACGTATCCACACAGGTGAACTAGTAGCGCCTGAAGGAAGTCCGATAAAACTTGAACTGGCATACAGCAAAGCCGATTTAGAGTCTTTTAATAACATGAACGCTGAAATTAAATACTCTAAGCTATATATAAGTGAAGCAGGTAAATTAAGGGCAGACTCAAAATACTCTGTAGTCAATGCTGAAGAATTGACTTCTCTTGAGCTCGAATCGAAATATGATGGAGTTGACATTGAAGAATTGGATAAACTTAGAGCAATTTCAAAATATACAAACTACAACGTTGACGAACTTGCCAAAAGCCTTATTCTTGAAACTGAGTATGGATCGGTAAATATTGATGAGGTTGGCGAAGAACTTGAACGTATTGAAATCACCAATAGTTACGGAGGGATCAACATTGGGATGGAAAATCTTTCTTACGAACTGGATGCTGAGTGCAACTATTGTAAAATTAAATTACCTGATGGCAGTTTCGCAGGAAACAGGGAAAAAGATGGAAAGCATTTAAAGATGAATGGCACTGTTGGGGATTCACCAACAGCAACAGTAAAAATCAGGAGCAGATATGGTGGCGTAAAACTAACTGACTAAAAGAGCATTGGTAAAAACTATATTTTTTTGAGGGTACACTATATTAAAAGAGCTTATCTCAAGAGTCCCAAAAAATTTTAATTAACGGTCAAATTGGATGTTGGATACCCGATACTGGATACTGGAAACCGGAAACAAAGTTTGCTATCAATTTGTAAGTTATAAATTTTTCAACTCATCTTTTGAGACAGCCTTTTTTAAAAGCCTGCATTTGAACTTTAAGACATTGATCATTATTGCTTTGCAGATCGTTGTTTTTTCGTTCTTCTCCAGATAGTTACCTACAAGGCTGGGAAAAAACATAGCTTCTATTTAGCTTCTTTGTATTCAATCTCATCTTGTTCTACCTTAAATGCCTGACTGAATAAATCAATTTTTGTTTCAATATCTAACTGAATATTATTTTGAATTGACTTGTAGGATTGTTCTAATTCTTCTGTGCTAATTTCTTTAGGCAAAAATCTAAAAATTGATACCGATAAATAATTTAAGTCATTTTCAAATGCAAGCCATCTTCTACCAAGATTTTCGCAAGCTTCACCTGTGGTATTGGATCCAGCAAAAATATCTAAAACTACATCTCCTTCATTAGTTAAGAAATTCACAAAAAATTCAGGTAATTTCACAGGAAATCTTGCAGGGTGTGTTTTTAAGCCAAGTTGTTTGGCAAGGGTCATATATTTTGAGTTTGATTCGGAGTTTGAAATTTGCAACAAGTTTGAAGGGATTGCACCTCCATTATCGTTTCCAAAACTATTTCCAATATCATGACCGGAAGGTCTCTTTTTAGCTTTATAATATTTATCAGGATTATTAATAAGCTTTTTCATTCTGTCACTGTATGGCACAAGGACATTTTTAACATCAGCTTTTGGAAAATCAGATTTTGAAAACCACCAAACAGTATTTACAGAATCTTTCGTTCTAATTTTTCTTTTATTAACCCACTCAATTGGGCTTGGTAATTTAGACGGATTAAACCAATAGAATTCTTCTGCAAGATGATAACCCAAAATATCACAGAAATGAATTAATACCCTAAAGTTGTACAAGCTTCTAATTGGTGCTCCTTTTTGATATGCTCCACCTAAATCTATAACAAGACTTCCATCTTCCTTTAATTTCGGAAAAACTAATTCCCCAAATTTTGCAAGCCATTCAACATATTCATGCTGCTCTTTATTTCCATATTCCTTTTTTCTTAAAAGAGCAAAAGGTGGACTGGTCATTACTAAATCAATACTATTATTCTCTAATTGAGGGATTAAATCTAAGGAATCACCACAGAAAGCCTTTCCTAAATTAGTTTTATATATGTAGTCTTCTCTATCAAGCATATCAAGCAAATTTTATCTGACAAATATAAATAAAAATCCGAATATCTTCGGTAATAAATCATAAACTCCGAATATATTCGGTGGTTTGAAATTGTCTAAATTATCACTTTTGTTTAATTAAGAATAATTAAATGCCTTATAGAATGAGTGATAAGCTTCAAAATACTTTAGCTATAATAGCTGAAAATGTAGTTACCGCACGAAAAGAACTAGGAATTACGCAAGAAGAACTAGCTTTTAAAGCCGAAATTGACAGAACGTACATTGGATATATTGAAAATTCAAAACACAATATCACGCTTGGAATGTTAATTAAAATAGCTTCTGCTTTGAATCTTAACATCAATGACTTATTAAGACCTAAAGAGGCAAAAACCAATATTGAAAAACTAAACGAATTATTTCCATACATAAGAAAATATCAAAAATTAGCAGAAGAATCGAATGGTATTAACGATGTATTTCAAGATAATGGAGGTAAGTTACTTCAAGTGTTATTAATTACGGGGCTAAAAGATATTCCTGGACGTGAAGGAAATGATGCAGTAGATCGTGAAGGAAATGAATATGAGTTGAAATCTGTTAATATTAAACTGACTAAGACCTTTTCAACTCATCATCATATAAATCCTACAATTATTGCAAAATACAGAAAAGTTGATTGGATATTTGCGGTTTATGAGGGTATAGAATTAATTGAAATATATAAACTGACACCAGAAGACTTAGAGCCATATTACGATAAATGGGAAAAGAAATGGAAAGCAGATGGAGATAAGGATATTAATAACCCCAAGATACCATTGAAATATGTCAGAGAAAATGGAAAACTGATATATAAGATGGAGAATAAAAATGATTTTTATGAAGCTGAAATGTAATAAAGCCCAGCAGATAATTATATAAAAATAATAGCCGGGATAATGGCGTAATTAGGGGATTTAACCCGCTTCAACTTTCTTGTAACTTGACAGGAAAGTGTCACGCAATCGGCTACTATTCCTATACTCACCGATGGTTTTTTATACATTCCTTTTTTAAACCCTGATTTATGAATAACATTTTTTCTTAGATTTGTGTGATTTTAATTACCTAAACACATATTAAAAATTAACCATGAGAAAAAGTATTATTTTATCATTATCCTTAGTAATTGGAGTTTTAATTTCAGTTCCATCATTTTCACAAAAAGTAAATAAGTTGACAAAACAAGAGAAGAAAGAGGGCTGGGAGCTCTTGTTCAATGGTAAAAACTTTAAAGGTTGGAGAAAATGCAACGACACCCAAATGGCTGCCAACTGGGCTATTGAAGATGATGCCATGAAAGTATTTCTTGGTGAAGGGAAAAAACAAGGTCACGGAGCAGGAGGAGACATTCTTTTTGGCAAAAAGAAATTCAAAAACTTTGAGTTGTCAATTGACTGGAAAGCAAGTAAAGGAGCAAATTCCGGAATTTTCTTCAATATTCGTGAAGTACCGGGAAAGCCAATTTATTATGCAGCTCCTGAGATGCAGGTACTTGATAATGAAAATGCAACAGACAATAAAATAAAGAGCCACCTGGCCGGTTCTCTTTATGACATGATCGCGGCAGACCCAAAAACGGTAAAGCCTGCAGGTAGCTGGAATACTGTTAAAATAAAAGTTATTGACGGAAAAGTAACCCACACGGTAAATGGTGTTGAAGTTCTTTCATATACTTTGTGGAGCAAACAGTGGGATGAATTAATTGCAAACAGCAAATTCAAAAATTTCCCTGGTTTTACTGAAGGTATATCCAAAGAAGGATATATTGGCCTGCAAGACCATGGGTACACCGTATGGTTCCGAAACATAAAAATCCGTGAACTATAAAAATTTCAGATAGATTTTATATAACAATAAGCCGCAGGTAACTTACTTGCGGTTTTTTTTTATTTTTGCCGTTTAGCTATGGGGAAAAAATTGCATATCATTAGTTTTAATGTTCCTTATCCACCCGACTATGGTGGCATCATTGATGTTTACTATAAAATCAAATCGTTATCTGAAGCTGGTGTCAAAATCATATTACACTGTTTTCAATACGGCAGAGATGAGGCTAAAGAACTGGAAGAGCTATGTTATGAAGTTCATTATTATCCCCGAAAGAGAAGTTTCATTACTATTTTCTCAAAACTACCTTACATCGTTAGGACCAGGAAGGACAATAAACTTTTAAAAAACCTGACAGATGTTATAGCCCCAATACTATTTGAAGGACTTCATTCTTGCTACTATCTAAATTCGCCACATATTGGTGCCTACACTAAAATTGTGCGTACACACAATGTTGAACATGACTATTACAGACACCTGGCGAGATCGGAAAAGAACCCTCGCAAAAAAATCTTTTACGAGCAGGAAGCAATCAAACTGCAGTGTTTTGAGAAACGCCTTAAAAATATTGATCACATCATTTCAATCTCGCCAAATGATAATCGATATTTCAACAACCGATATAATAATTCAACTTTAGTTTCTGCTTTTCACCCATTTGATGAAGTTAGGGTTAAAGCTGGCAAAGGGGATTATATTCTGTTTCATGGGAACTTAGGTGTGGCTGAAAATCAAAAAGCTATCAAGTACCTGATGGAAAAAGTCTTTACCGAAATCACCCTTAATTTTATGATTGCCGGTAAAAATCCGCCCAAATGGCTTATTGACAAATGCATGGTTACACCACATATTACTTTAATAGCCAATCCTGACAAAGAAGTTATGGACTCCCTGATCAGTGATGCACAAATTAACCTGATTCCATCTTTCCAACCTACTGGTTTAAAGCTGAAGCTGATCAACTCGCTTTATGTTGGAAGACACTGCATAACCAACTCGCCAATGGTTGAAAATACAGGGATGGAGGGCTTATGCAATATTGCCAATAGTGTGCGGGATATGATTCGATTGATTCAGGAGAAATTTGAAGAAGAATTTACCTATGAAGAAATTGAAAGAAGGAAACTTATTCTGGGCAGTAAATTATCAAACCAAAAGAATGCTGAGAAAATAATTGAGTTGTTCTGATTGTTATTTCCAATGTTCAAAAAGAACACCTTTCTTACCAAAAATCGGATCATAGCCTGGCAAAGCCACATTTTCAATTATTCGATCAGTTTCGGGTCTTTCACCATCTTTTCCGTAAAACATGTCAGGGAATTGTCCTTCAGGATAAGCTCCTACCACAGCAAATCCATCACCGGAATCAATTCGTTTATGAGATACTCCGGCAGGTAAAACAACCAAATCACCTTTCTCAATTCTGAAGAAATTTCCATTCGGTCCCCCAAGTTGAACTTCAGCCCATCCCCTGTACACACCTAAAGCTTCATGAGCATTAGCATGATAATGATGAAAAGAATAAATTCCATTTCGCCATGAATTTCCCCAATTATTTCCATGCAATATTCGTTCTACAACAACGGGGCTGTCTTCTTCCGAAAAATCAAAAATATGTTTGTAAATCAAAACAGGCAGATCAGGATTATTTGGAAAATTTTCATCAGGCTGAATCGTTACAGCTATAATAGCATCATTCTCTTTTTCCTGAATTCGGTTTTCATTCAACATAACTAGAAAACTTATGAGCATTAACAAATAGTTCATTTCGTTATTCATTTATTAAAATATAACAACCAAGGCTTTCATATTCCTAAAAGCTACCTATTTTTGTGTGAACTCTAAAAAAACAACGGATGAAACGTACGTTAAAAGATTATCTAATTTTAAGTTTGAAAGGAATGGGCATGGGGGCTGCCGACGTGGTTCCAGGTGTATCAGGTGGTACAATCGCTTTCATTACCGGAATTTATCAGGAACTTATCAACTCCATAAAATCAATTAATTTAAGTTCTATAAAATTATTGTTATCCTTCAAGCTAAACGATTTTTGGAAATCGGTTAATGGTAATTTTCTGCTTGCACTTGTTATTGGAATTGGAATTAGTGTTTTATCCTTAGCCAAAGGTTTAAAATTTTTACTTGACCACCACCCTATTCTGATTTGGTCATTCTTCTTTGGTTTAATTGTTGCTTCGGCAATATATGTGGCCCGCGATATCAGAGAGTGGAAAATTGGAACAGTCATATCATTAATAGCAGGTGTTGGTATTGCATATGTAATAACCGTAATCACCCCGGCTGAGGCAAATACCAGCTACGGGTTTGTATTCCTGTCGGGCTCAATTGCTATCTGCGCAATGATTTTACCAGGCATCTCCGGAAGTTTCATTTTGGTTCTTTTAGGCATGTACAAATTCATTTTAGGAGCAATTTCTGATTTTAACCTTCCGGTAATAGCTGTATTTCTGGTTGGTGCTGCAATTGGTATTGTTGTTTTCTCAAATATTCTTTCCTGGCTATTGAAAAAATACTATAATTTAACCATTGCTTTGTTATCAGGCTTTATGATCGGGTCGTTAAATAAAGTTTGGCCCTGGAAAGAAGTTGTTGAAACGTTCACGGACCGTCATGGGGAAATCAAACCTTTGATAGAGCAAAACGTTTTACCTTGGAAGTATGCGGAAATAACAGGAAATAACCCTCAGCTTGTTTATGCAATAGTATTGGCTGTTTTCGGCTTTGTATTGATCTTCTTGATGGAAGGGTTATCTAAAAAACTGAAAAAGAATTAAAATGAAAACATTTGGACTAATTGGATATCGACTGGGCTACTCGTTCTCAAAAGGTTTTTTTACTGAAAAGTTTGAGAAAGAAGCTTTAAACGACCACGAATACGTAAACTTCGAGCTGGATACAATTGATGAATTCCCTTCAATATTTGAAAAAAATGAAAACATTGGGGGTTTAAACTGTACCATTCCTTATAAGCAAGAGATTATGCCTTTTATGGATGATATGGATGAAGAAGCAGAAAAAGTTGGCGCGGTTAATACAGTAAAGATTATAAAAGATGGCGATCAAATTAAGCTGAAAGGATACAACTCCGACGTTTATGGTTTTGAAAACTCCCTAAAACCAATGCTGAATAAAAATCACGAAAAAGCATTGATTTTAGGAACAGGAGGTGCTTCAAAGGCCATCAAATTCATTCTGGAAAAACTAGGAATTGAATACATTTCGGCTTCTATCGAAGAAGAACTTTTTGAAAAAGAAATTCGATACGGGGAAATTGATGAAGAATTAATCAAAAGTCATCTGATTATCATTAACGCAACACCACTGGGAACTTTCCCGAATGTTGATACTTGTCCAGGCATTCCGTACGAACATATAACAGATAAGCATGTGCTTTATGATTTAGTATATAATCCTGAAGAAACCCTTTTTATGAAAAAAGGAAAAGAACAGGGGGCTGCTGTAAAAAACGGGCTGGAGATGTTGCATTTACAAGCCATTCGTTCGTGGGAAATTTGGAATAGCTAATTTTTGGTATAAAATAGTCGTTACTTTGTAAATTAATTGTAGCTTTGCGCAATTTTTTAATTTAAAGCTGGTAAATCATGGCAAAAATCTCAACCGAAGTTTCCAGGACCTTTAGCGAATATCTGCTAATCCCCGGCCTGACTGATAAAACCTGCTTCCCGCAGAATGTATCCCTGAAAGCCCCTTTGGTAAGTTTCAAAAAGGGAGAAGAGCCATCACTAGAGCTAAACATTCCTTTTGTATCAGCAATTATGCAATCTGTTTCTGGTAGCGAAATGGGGATTGCACTGGCAAGGAATGGTGGATTATCATTCATTTTTGGTTCTCAATCAATTGTGGATCAATCTGAAATGGTAAGAAAAGTAAAGAAATTTAAAGCTGGTTTTGTTGTCAGTGATTCCAACCTTACCCCGGAACACACGCTTGCCGATGTTATAGATTTAAAAAACCAAACCGGACATGCAACTATTGGTGTTACTGAAGATGGAAGCTCAAACGGTAAACTATTGGGAATTGTTACCGGCCGTGATTATCGTCCAAGCCGCGATCCGCTGGATAAAAAAATTAAAGAATTTATGACCCCGTTTAGTAAGCTGGTTTATGGGAAGCTAGGCATTACACTAAATGAGGCAAATGATATTATTTGGGACAACAAGCTGAACAGCCTCCCAATTATTGATGAAAATCAAAAGCTTCACTTTTTTGTATTCCGCAAAGATTACGAAAGCCACAAAGAGCATCCAAATGAATTGTCGGATGCCAATAAAAAATTAATTGTTGGTGCCGGTATTAACAGCCGCGATTACAAAGACCGTGTTCCTGCCCTGATTGAAGCTGGTGCTGATGTATTGTGTATCGACTCTTCAGATGGTTATTCTGAATGGCAAAAAGATACATTACAATGGATTAAAAAAGAATACAATGGCGAAGTAAAAGTTGGTGCCGGTAATGTGGTTGACAAAGAAGGTTTTCTTTATTTGGCAAAAGCAGGAGCTGATTTCATAAAAGTTGGAATTGGTGGCGGCTCAATTTGTATTACCCGCGAACAAAAAGGTATTGGCCGCGGACAAGCTACTTCAATTATTGATGTGGCTGCTGCCCGCGATGAATACTTCGAACAAACCGGAACTTACATTCCTATTTGTTCTGATGGTGGCATTGTACAGGACTACCACATGGTACTTGCCCTCGCTATGGGAGCTGACTTCCTGATGATGGGCCGTTATTTTGCCCGTTTTGATGAAAGTCCAACACGTAAGCTGATGATCAACAATCGCTATGTGAAAGAATATTGGGGTGAAGGTTCAAACCGCGCCCGTAACTGGCAACGTTACGATATGGGTGGCAGTGAAAACCTGAAGTTCGAAGAAGGTGTGGACAGCTATGTTCCTTATGCAGGTAAGCTGAAAGACAACCTTGACATAACGCTTGGAAAAATGAGATCAACCATGTGCAGCTGCGGTGTTACTTCAATTAAACAGCTAAAAGAAGAAGGCAAAATAACCATTGTTTCTGCTACCAGTATTGTTGAAGGTGGAGCACATGATGTGATATTGAAAGATGCAAATATGTAATCAATTAATAACATTTAAGTAATATAAGAATCCGATCTTTGCGACCGGATTTTTTTGTCTTTAACCCGGATTATGTATTAAACTTCGTGATGAGAGTTGAAAGCATAGTAGATATGCAATACTTGCCTGCTGCAAGCAGGGATTTTCTAATACATATTCAGGGTTTAACTGCAAACAACTACTATGAAGAAATACTTATCCGAACTAATCGGCACCTATGGCCTCGTATTTTTTGGAACCGGGGCAATTGTCATCAATGATCAAGCCGGTGGGGTAATTACCCACCTTGGAGTTGCTATTGCTTTCGGATTAGTTGTTATGGCAATGATATATGCGTTTGGTCAGATTTCCGGTGCCCATATCAACCCAGCGGTAACTATTGCTTTCTGGTACTCAAAAAGCTTTCCCGGAAAAGAAGTACTACCCTATATCATTTCTCAGCTTACCGGTGGATTACTGGCCAGTGCTACCCTTTGGTTTGTCTTCCCTTTTCACCCGACTTTAGGCAGTACTATTCCCTCTGATACAGCTTTACAGTCATTTATACTTGAAGTTATTCTTACCTTTTTTCTAATGATTGTTATTATAAACGTATCCACCGGGTCTAAAGAAATAGGTGTTTTGGCCGGCATTGCTATTGGCGCAACTGTTTTATTGGAAGCTCTGGTTGCAGGTCCTATTACCGGCGCATCAATGAACCCGGTACGATCTATTGCCCCGGCAGTCTTTTCAGGTAAGCTTACTCATTTGTGGATTTATATCACTGCTCCAGTTATTGGTGCACTGCTCGCAATTTTAGCAAACAGGATTCTTAAAAAATAGTATCCTGGATAATTTGGTGCTGTTTTTTCAGATTCTCAGACTTAATTCTTGATATTGAACCATGTTTGCCTATGGTTAATCCCTATAAATAAAAATGTGTCCAGTAGATTTTATCTCTACGCCCATGATCTGGCGAAGCTTTTTAATGTCTCTGAAACCTTGCCCATAGCCTGGGGAAGCTTTTTAACACCTCTGAAACCCTGCCCAAGACCTGGGGAAGCTTTTTAAACGCTTTGAAACCTTGCCCACCACGTGGAGAAGGTTTTTGAAGTTCGAATGCCTGCCTGTTCGGCAGACAGGAAATTCGAAAAAATATCAATATGTTAGCAAGAAGCCGCCTGCCTGACGGCAGTCAGGGAA
>JANQII010000040.1 GCA_028282195.1 Prolixibacteraceae bacterium | reverse complement strand
AGTAACTGTTAGGAAATTGTTTTTTAGAATTATTATAGCGTATTTTTTGGTTAGGCAAGGCGAATTTGACGCGAATAGCACCGCTATTTAAGGAAAATTCAACGTAGCATAACCGAAACCAGCCTGCCGGCTGGCAGGTAAGACGCATAATAAAATAAAAGGATAAATTCCTAACAGTTACTAAGGGTGTTTCATTATTTGTACACTTTTATTCATGATATGAACTCCTTTTTATTGGTTTATTTGGGATAATTTTAGTTACAAAAAAAATTATAAAACATGCAGACTCTGATTTTAAAAAGATGTGTATTGCTTATTAGCTCTGTTTTCCTGGTATTTCAATCCTTTTCTCAAAGTAATAATTCCAATTGGCGGCATGAACTTAAAGAACAACTTCAGTTACATGGACACCGGAACTGGATATTGGTTGTTGATGCAGCTTATCCTTTCCAAAGCAAGCCTGCAATAAAAACAGTTGCAACCAATGGGGATCAGTTGGATGTGGTAAAAGAAGTTCTTAAAGCTGTTGATGAAGCACCTCATGTTTATGCTGAGGTTTTTCTTGATAAAGAAATTGATTTTGTACCTGAGGCTGAGGCAAAAGGGATTGAAGAATACAGAAATGAATTAAATCAATTGTTGAAAGGGAGAAACATAACTAAAAAGTTGCATGAAGACTTAATTGCAACGATTGATGAAGCGGCAGAAACGTTCCACATTCTGGTTTTAAAGACAAATCTTACGATTCCTTATACTTCCGTGTTTCTTCGTCTTGATTGCGGGTATTGGAATGCGGAACAAGAAAGTAAGATGCGTAAACAAATGAGTGACTGATAATACCTCTCTTCCTGTCAATACTATAAATCACCAATCAGTTTCATTGGCGCAATTAAGATGGTTAAAACAAGAAATAAAATAATAGCTATGCGTATACTATTTGTTACAATCGTTTTTTTGGGGGGTATCCTGGGGTGTAAGACAAATCCCGGGATGAAAAACCTGGATGAGATAAAATCATACTTCCAGTTGAAGGAATTTCAATTTGAAAATGTGACGGGGATTGGATATGAAAAAGGGTGCACACGACGTGATAACAGTGATATCATAAAAGTTGGCGATAAACACTATGTCTATTATACCAAAGTTTATGGCAGGAGCCCTGGGTACTGGGGGACAATATGGGCTGCTTTTTCAGAAGATAATGGTCATAACTGGACTGAAATTGGGGAGGTCCTTGGCGTAGGGGAAAAAGGGCAATGGGATAGACAGGCCGTTTTTACGCCCAATATGATTAAAGTTGGTGATACATATTATCTTTATTATACTGGTGTTATGCCAACGCCAACCAATGAAGAAGGCCTTTTTGAGAATAACGCTGTAAATGATTACACGGCTATTGGGGTTGCTCAATCGAAAAGCCCGGAAGGACCATTTGTAAGATGCTCTGATGATCCGGTATTGTCTGTTAGTTCAGATCATGACCATTTTGACAGTTACCGGGTTGATGATGCAGTATTGCTTAAAAAAGAAAAAGAATACCGGCTTTATTACAAAGGAAGACGATATGCTGATGGGCAAAGTGGCCCGGCCCATACCCAAATGGGGGTAGCAATGTCAGAAAGTCCAACGGGACCTTTTATCAAATATGAAGGTAATCCAATCCTTGATCAAAGCCATGAAGTGTTTTTATGGAAACAGAATCAGGGAATAGCGTGCCTGGCTTCTATTAGTTGCACTTTTGAATATGCATCAGATGGGATCGATTTTACCGGCAATCCCTTATCCGTAAAAATTGATCGGGATAAAAGGCCAAATGCGCCAGGCGCATTTCGACCTGATTTAACTGGAGATAAAGGCCTGAACAAGTTAACATGGGGGATTTCGATGATTCATAACGGGGATGAGTCTTACCTGGTCCGGTGGGAACATCTTCCTAAGGGCGACTGACAAATAAAAGTTCATTTTATACAGATGGAACCCATTTCTTTTGTCCGTCTTTTCGTGATTTTATCATCCTGTTGTTTTTCTGATAATTGTTTTTCCCGTAATTTTTTAATAGCTCAAAAAATGCCTTATTTTGGCTTGTCTTTACAAGTTCATATAAAGTAGGACAGTGCCCATCGTGTTGTGGGTGCAGAAATAGATGAAGCTTTGTTCCGACTGGCATTTGAATTTTGATTCTAATTATAAAACCTGACAAGAAAATGAGATCTTTACTACCATTTGTTTTTTGCTCAATTGTATTAATGAGCTGTATCCGGACTAAACCTGAAAAAATTACTCAAACCGTTACAACCCATAATCATGTAACGATTGTTTGTAACCCGCACAAAGGCGTTAACTTCTTTCCGGCATGGGGCGTTTTTCCTGCAAAAGATGCGCAGGTCCGCCGTGTGTTTATGGATTTGACTTTAGGTCATCCTGATTCGATTAAAATTGCCCACTGGGATTATCTCGATCACATTACTATTCGACGGGTAGGTGGCGTAAAGGGAGATTCACTTAATTTGGAATTGGGCAGAATGCTAACGCCTTATGGAAGCAATTTTAAACAAGACTGGGACTGGAAATGGCGTGTTGATGTAACCGATTATGCTTCTATATTAAGGGATAGTGTTGAAATTGAGTACTTGCATTCTGGCTATGAAAGTCCGGAAGTAGGCTGGGACTTACATCTAAATTTTGAATTTGTTTTAGGTGATCTTGTGGCAGAAATGGTTAAATACGAGGAAGTTTACAATGGCTCATTTAGCTATGGGAATCCTGATAAACCAATAGAAAAATCACTCGCTCCTGTCGAATTGGAGATAGATACTACAGCTGATTTTGGCCGAATCCGGGTTCAGCACACAGGTCATGGAATGGATGCCCCAAAATATTGCAGCGAATTTTGCAGTCGCTGGCGTGAAATATTGGTTGATGGAGAAGTGATTGATCATCGCGATATGTGGAAAGAATGTGGTGATAATAACCTCTACCCACAAGGTGGTACCTGGATATTCGATCGCGCATACTGGTGTCCCGGTGACCTGCAAAAACCGGATTTGATTGATTTTCCCATCACGAAGCAAAAGCACATAATTGATTTTGAAATTGAGCCTTATACAGCTTCTGAAAGAATTCAGGCCAATGAAAATATTAATGCAATTCTATTTCAGTATAAAAAGCCTGAAAAACAGTTTGATGTAGCTTTAGAAGAAATTCTGGTACCCAATGATGCCCCTGAATTAAACCGGTTAAACCCTTCATGTTTTGAACCTCGGATTGTAATTAGAAACCTGGGGCGTGAGGTACTTCAAACATTAACCATTTACTACGGCACTGAAGGTTTTGAAACGAAGTCTTTTTCATGGACAGGGGATTTAGATTTTTATGAAGAAGAAGTGATTGTTTTGCCGGGGAAAGTTGATTTCGATTTTGGTAAGAATGTATTTTTTGTAGAATTGAGTGAACCTAATGGGGAAGATGATCAGTGGGGAGCTGATAATTCAATGCAAGTTGATTTTAATTCGCCTAAAGAAATGCCAGAGAAAATGGTATTAACTTATAAGTCGAACAATCAGCCCGAAGACAATACTATTCAGGTTTTAGATGAAAAAATGGAAGTTGTATTTGAGCGTACTGCTGCAATAACTGATTCAAATACAATTTACAACGACACATTGATGTTGCCTGAAGGAAATTACCGGATTGCTTTGCAAGATACTGCACATAATGGTTTGGAGTTCTGGTTTATGCCGCAATATGGCTTTGGATATATGTATTTATCTGATTTGGATGGAAGAATCCTGCACCGTTTTGAAAGCGATTGTGGAGTAGGGGAGCAGCTTGATTTTACAACGAGCCTTACACCACGTATTGATACAACTGTTGAGCAAAGTTTCTTTATGCTTCACCCAAGGAGAATCACTACTTCAACACAGCTAATGGTTCATTTGGAGGAAGCTGCCAAAGGCAAAATTGATGTGCTTGCAGATGGTGATACCGTAAAAGTATTTCCTTTTGAAAATGTGAAAAGCAAAACGTTTGACTTAAACCTCGAAGATTTAAAAGACGGGCGTTATGTCATCGAATTGTATGTTGAAGGAGAAAGTAAGCTTAAGCAGCGTATCATGAAAATGACACAGAGAAGATAATTTTTTGACTTTTTTACAAAAAAAGAGAGTGTCCAAAACAGTCTCTAAAACACACTTGTCATTCTGTCCCGAGCGCCTGGGATCAGAGTCTCTTGGCTAAAGGTCAACCGCTTACAGATCCTTACAATTTATGCAGGGGTGTCATCTTTCCAAAAGATGACACCCGTTGCTTATAATAAAAACAAAACTGTCATTACCTCATTATGACCAAATATTTTTGGGTCAGCTCTCAGGATGGCACAGACCTAACTTTTTGGACATTCTCCAGTAAATTTTAAAACTTACACAATCTTTTTGCCGTGAAACTCGGTTGTTTTGATTTTGTTACTTAAATAATCGAAGTTTTCTGCTGTAATTTTTCCGGCGGCTACTATGGTAATTCGGTTGTTGGCCTGATCGATAATTTGGTTTAATATTTCAGCTCCTTCTTCTGCAGTTTCCTTTGTCCCGGATGTGAGTATCCGGTTTGCCCCGCAGTTGATTATATCTTCAAGGGCTTTCGTAAAGTCGGGTGTGTCATCAAATGCTTTATGGAAAGTTACCTCCATGGGTTGGGCCAGTTCTATTAGCTCCTGGGTTTGTTCAATGTTGACGCTATTGTCAGATGTTAAAACTCCCAAAACAATCCCTTTTACGCCAAGTTTTTTACAAACTTCGATATCCGTTTTCATTATTTCTAATTCATCATTGGAATAAACAAAGTTGCCCCCTCTCGGCCTGATTATGGGAAAGAATGGTATTTTGAGCTTTTCAATACACATTTTAATCGTTCCGCAAGAAGGGGTCGTGCCACCAACTTCTAAATTATCACACAATTCAATCCGGTTGGCGCCTCTTTTTTCGGCCTCAATGGCTTCTGAAAAACTTTCAACGCAAGCTTCTTTTATCATTTTTTAGCATTAACTTTCGGCCTAAATTATAAAATCTTTATAAAATGATAACCCGACGACAATTTGTTAACCGTTCTTTGGCGGTTACAACTGGTGTTACATTGACCGGTACTATTCAAGCTTCATTAAAATCGAAAAATTTACCTGTTGCTGTTTCAACCTGGGATCACGGCGTTCCTGCAAATAAAGAAGCTATCAAAATTCTGCTGAATGGGGGAACTGCACTTGATGCAGTGGAATCAGGTGTGCGTGTACCTGAAGCTGATCCTGATGTGATGACTGTAGGTTATGGGAGTTTCCCGGATCGTGACGGGCATATTACGCTTGACGCATGTATTATGGATGAAAAAGGAAATGCCGGTTCTGTTAGCTTTTTGCAGCATATTAAGCATCCGGTTTCAGTAGCCCGAAAAGTGATGGAGGATACGCCTCATGTGATGTTATCGGGAGCAGGTGCGCTTAAATTTGCTTTGGAAAAAGGGTTCAAAAAAGAAGAATTAATGACTGAAAAATCAACAGCTGCATGGAAGAAGTGGTTGGTAAAATCGGAATATAAACCTGTAATTAATATTGAGAATCATGATACAATCTCTATGCTGGCTGTGGATAAGCATGGAAATTTGAGTGGAGCTTGTACCACATCAGGTATGGCTTTTAAAATGCACGGCAGGGTGGGAGACTCGCCAATTATTGGAGCAGGGCTATATTGCGATAATGAAGTAGGTGGTGCTGCTGCTACAGGACATGGTGAGTATGTAATGCGTACACTGGGTAGCTTTTTGGTTGTAGAATTAATGCGCAATGGATTATCACCGATGGAAGCATGTAAAGAAGCAGTTATGAGAACGGTTAGAACCAATAAAGACCTAAACCGGGTGCAGATAGGTTACATTGCAGTGAATAAAACCGGTGAAACTGCTGGTTTTAGTCTTCACGAAGGCTTTAGTTTTGCACATTCAGATAAAGAAGGAACTACTCTTAATAAAGCTGATAGCTATTTGAAGTAATTTACAAAACACGTTAATATAAAAAACATTGACCTTGCTCTGGTTAATGTCTTTTTAAGAGTCTCGGGCTATTTCCCTAACAGCTTAGTTTGTAAGAATCTCCTTTGGTAATTTGAAGTTATTCATTGTCATTCAATAGTCAATAATGGTCATTATTAAAACAATGAATGACAAGGTATTGACTATTGAATGACCATTTTAATGACTTCTGATGAGAAATGGGAGTTATATTTCAATTTGGGATAACAATACGATAGTCATTTATCTTCTTTAGTTTGACACACCAGGTTCTTGATGGATTTGTAAATTTAATGTTAATAAATACGATATAAAAAAATAAAAACAGACAGACTGGTTTGTTTGAGAGTTTACTTTTATATTTGCACCGTAAATTTAAATTTTAATGAGTATCAATAAAGAAAATATTCAAAATGCAGCTTTGGAACTTTTTCTTACAAAAGGTTATAATGTAGGTATAAACGAGATTATTGAAAAATCGGGAACCTCTAAAGGAGCATTTTATCATCATTTTAAAAGCAAAGAACAATTATTTATTGATACTGTTCATGAGAAGTTTTTTGGGTATTTAAAAGGGTTTGGATATGATAATTCTTCTGACCTTACACCGAAAGAAAAGTTGCTGAAACTTCTGGAAATGGTTTTTTCTCCATTTAAAAAAATGGAAAAACAAATTTCTCAGGATGTTAATTTCTTAAGTGTATTTGCTGAATATCCCAGGATAAAGGTTCTGAAGGATAGGAATAGGGATAGTTATAATGGTATTTTGGCTTTGGTCAAGAGTATTTTAGATGAACTGCCTAACTCGAAAAACACCGATCTTGATTTAATATCACTTCAGATGGTTTTGCTTATAGACGGAGCGCTTATAGATACTTTATTATTATTTGAAAATATTGATGAGGCTGAGAGATTTTGCAAAAAGGCTGTTGATCAGCTGGTGGAATTAATAGAATAAATTTTTTTAATCACAAACAGACAGACTGGTCTGTTTTTAACAAACAAAAGAAATGAAAAATAAGAAAACAATGTTCAGAATGTTAGTGTGCTTTTTGATTACGGTTATTACTGTTGGAAATTTATATGCACAACCCAATAAAGGGTATGAAATCATGAAAAAGTATGATGAATTAAAAGAACCTAAAGATTCTTATTCCGAAGGTAGGCTTGTGCTGGAAAATAAGAAAGGTAATGTGAAGAAGAGAGAGATGCTCGTTTATTCCAAAAAACAAGCTGCAGGGTATGATTCATTTTTTGAAATTACGAAACCAGCTGATGTTGCTGGTATGAGGTTTTTGACAATCGCTCAAAAGGGCGATGACGACCAGCGAATGTATTTGCCTGCATTTGGGAAGTCCAGGAAGATCTCCGGTTCTGGTAAAGATGGCAAGTTCCTGGGATCTGACTTGTACTTCTACGACTTAGAAGATCACGATTTAGAAGATTTCACTTACAAATACATCAAAGAAGATGAATGGGATGGAAAAGCTTATTATGTTGTTGAATCTTACCCTGTAGACAAAGATGCCCCTTATTCAAAACTAACGAATTGGGTTCGTAAAGACGATTATTATGTATATAAAATTGAGATGTATGATAAAAAGCAGGGGCGCTTAATTAAAACATCTTTTATCAATGAAATTGAAATAATTGATGGGATCATTACCCCTTTGGAGATGGAAATCATAAATCATCTTGATAATCATAAAACAATGTATTATCAGGGAGCTTATAAAATTAATGTAGGCATTGATGATGATGTTTTTACAGTTCAGAATCTTGAAAAATAGATCGTAGTGATGAAAAAAGTATTAACCACGATAATCATGTTTTTATTTATTCTCGTGGTAAAAGCTCAATTGAGATCAAATTCAGGAGATTTTGAAATCGAGTTAAGCGGAGACCATTATTTCCAATATCACTTGCCAACTTCGGAGAACAATTATAATACACTTATAAAAGCACCAAAGTGGATCAATGAACTTGGCTTAGAAGTTAACCACCAGAACATTGAGCTCGTGTCTAAGTGGGAATTGAGAGGCGCTATGGATGAAACAGGAAACTGGCAGGACATGTCCGGGATAAGGATCAAAGAAAATTACCTGAAGATAAACAATGACAAAGTTTCGTGGAGTTTTGGTTTCCAGGATTATGCATGGGGTGTTGCTGATGATTTGAACCCGACCAACAATTTGAATCCAAAAGATTATGAAATAAAAGGATTTGAAACGGAGGAAATTTCAATTTTTTCAGCTGCGTTTAAATATTATCCAAATGATAAATGGTCATTTCAGGGAATTTTTGTTCCGTTTGAACAATCCGATGTTTACTTCTGGAAATATGAAGATTTTATTCCTGATGAATTTTTTTACGAAAATCAATTCTCAGGGTTAAATAATGAAAACAATCAGCCTCAGTTAGAAGCCATTTCACAAGTTAAAAATGTGAAAATCAGAAATCTGGAATTTAGCCCCAAGTCTAGTCTTGGGGCTTTTAAAGCCAATTACTATTCTTCAGGCTTGGATTTTTCTTTCAGCTATATTTATGATATTGACCCTTATTATACCCCGGATATAACCCTGGATAGATATGCGGTTAAAATTGATAGTGATTTCAAAAACTGGATATTTGATAACTTATCTGAAACTAAAGCAAACAGTTTAATGAGCCAAATGGATGGAAACAAATCTTACAAGGTTTCAGAAATAAATTTGGAAAGAAATAGAATTCACCGGTTTGGTTTCGATGCTAAAACAATTATTGACAGGTATGGTATTTGGCTGGAAGCATGTTACTCATTAACTGAGGATAATGGTAATGATTCTTATAAAGTCAGGAATCATGATTTAGCTTATACTTTAGGGTTTGATTTCTTTTATGGTCCTAATCAGCGGTTTTATTTTAATCTGCAGTATGCTGGTAAATGGATCCCGAAATTTGATGATGACTTTTTCACGATTTATAAAAATGGGATACCAGATCGTAATTTGATGGATAATGAACCCTATATGGAAGAATACTATTACAGATCCTTGGTACAGCCTTTTGGAATACATACTGAAGGCTATACACACTCAATTTCAACGTCGATGGACTTTTCATTTTTTAACAGCACTTTAAAACCTACAATAAATGCCTACTACTCAATTCCTGTGAATTATGACAAAATGGAAAAGAAACGGTACGGCAGTTTGTTACTTTTGCCTGAACTTCAATATTCCCCCGGCCATTCCCTCCACCTTTATTTGGGGGCAAATCTGGCTTATTCCTGGTTCAAACCATATGGCAGTGATAAAGTTAGAAGTGATGATACAACAGACTTAATAGGCTTTCTTAATTCTTACAATAATATCTATTTCAAGATAAGTTATGCGTGGAAACACAAAATGAAAGGTCCATGAGTAAATAATTATTAACTCACATACGAATATAATTATTTGCGAATGGTAAGTTATTTGTCTGCCGATAGACAGGCATCTGACAAATAAAAATTAAAAAATAAACAGATGAAATAAAGATGAAAACAAATAATCAGTCAAAACAACATATCTGGTTTGCCAAACTAGGCGAACATATCATTAAACAACGCTGGGTATATTTAGTATTGGTGTTATTGATTACCCTGATAACCGGGATAGGCGTGCCTAAAATAAAATACGATACATCAGTCGAAAACTGGTTCCCAAAAAACTCCATTATTTTCGCAAATAAACAGCAGTATGAAGATTACTTTGGCAATAGTGACATTATTGGTATCCATTTGAAAACGGATTATGTATTTTCTGAAGAAATAATCAATATGCTGGATGAATTAGGTACTGAGCTGGAAGCTGAGATCCCGTTTGCAGATAATGTTACTTCAATTGCTGATATGGAATTTAGTTTTACTATTGATGATGAGATCATTACCGAAGATTTGATTCCGGATGAACCGCAAAATGAGGATGTCATAACCGGGAAAAAAAGGGTTTTTAGTAAAGAGTACTTAAAAAATAAAATAGTTTCAGAAGATTGTACGGAAACATGGCTTGTATTAAACCTGTTATCATATCCAGATAATTATGAAAAAGAGCATGGAATAGCACCAGGCAATGTAGTTGGGAAAAAGTTGCTGGAAATCTTGTCAAAGGAAAACTATCGGAAGTATAATTTACGGGCCGTGGGGACACCTGTTTACGGATATGAAGAATTGTTGTTTACCGGGCATGAATCCGAATCCCTTCTTGGTATTACCATCATTGTTTTACTGGTGTTCCTTTTCTTCTTCTTTCGTTCCTTTCAAGGGGTAGTTATTCCTATAACTACAGCTTTGGTTTCGATCATCATTGTTTTTGGTACAATGGGGCATTTAGGAATTAAAATAAACGCATTTTTATTTGCTGTACCTATTATTTTATCATTGGCAGTTTCGCTGGGTTATTCCGTCCATCTTTTTAACTATTACGAACGAAACCTGTCCGAATCGAAAAACGTCAGGCAGGCTTTGATCAAGGCTATTGGAATGTCCGGATGGCCTACTGCTTTTGCAGCATTTACAACTATTGGTGCGCTATTGTCGTTTATGGCTATTAGTTTGATACCCATCAGGTGGCTCGGGCTGACCTCGGCTGTGTTGATATTGGTTATCTACCTTATCGTATTTGTGTTGACAGGAAGTTTGTTGAGTTTTGGAAAATATAAACCAAAGAAAAAGAAAAACAAAAGTAATCTTAAAAGTGATAAATATTTTCACCGAATAGGCGAGTTTGTTTTCAGAAACTCAAAAGCAGTTGTTTCCATATCAATACTGGTTGTCGTTTTAATGGGTATTGGGCTGGTCTCTTTAGAAGTTAATTTCGACTCGGAACGTTCGTATGGAATGAAAGTACCTTATATAAAACGAATACTGGACGTTGCAAAAACTAAGATCGGTTCGTTTGATTCCTATAACATTGCATTGGATTTTAAAGAAAAGGACAAAGTAAAGGATCCGGATGTGCTTACTAAATTTGACCGTTTTAATGATAAGGTGAACGAGCTGAAGCTGACCAAAAAGACAAATTCAGTACTTACAATCCTCAAGGATATGAATCGATTGATCAACAGGGATGAGGCCAGTTTCTATACCATACCGGAAAATAAAAACCTGGTGGCTCAATTGCTTATGTTTTATGAAATGTCAGGAGGAGCCAGGTTGGGGGATTGGATCAATGATGATTTTTCGGTATTGCGCCTGGAAGTGGAAACGAACAATATGAATGCCAGTCAGACGATGAAGGAAATGGGGACTCTGCAAAATCTGGCCACAGAGTTATTCCCAAAGGCAACGTTTACGATTACTGGGGGGATGCCCAAAATGGCGGCACTGAACCATATGGTTGCAATCGGACAGATTAAATCAATTTTATTGGCATTGATTATTATTGGAATTTTGATGATGATTGTACTTGGGGGGGTCAGGATCGGATTAATCGGGATAATCCCAAACATACTCCCGATTATAGTTGTAGGAGGAACAATGAGCTTTTTGGGTATTCCGCTGGATTTCGTAACCGTGACCATTGCCCCTATGATATTGGGGATTTCCGTTGACAACACAATACACCTGATCAACTATCTAAAAGCCAATTATAAATTAACCGGGAACTATAAAACATCGTCTGTTAATGCCATTGTTGTAATTGGGAGGGCTTTGTTTATGACTTCTTTTATAATCATCATCTCTTTTGTTGTTTACCTGACCTCCCCCATAAACATGCTGGTTTATTTGGGGATATTTGTTGTGGTAGGCATATTTACTGCTTTTATGACCAATCTGTTTATTACACCATTGATTGTTAATGCAGTCAAACCGTTCGATTGACAAATAAAAAGTTAAATGAAGATACAAAGAGCGCAAATCAAGTGGTGGCTGGTTAATCTAACAATTAACCTTATTCTCTGGAACTTTCTTTTGTTAGTTGAATACTCGCTTGGTTATCTAATCTATCCAGAGTTTGGAGTCGGTGGTGCTAAAGTTTTTAGGGTGATTCACAGAAACATCGGCTTTATACCCTTGATTGCCTCTTTGTTTGCTATTACCTTATGGTTGCTTGAAGATGTTGCCTTTCATAAGTTTTTTATGAAACAAGGTATATTCAGGGCACTGATATTAAGATTTTCAAGTTCGATACTCATTTTCGTTACCTGTATTGTCCTTATCTCAATCTTATATTATCAAGGTAGATTTGACAGTTTTGCAGAATATTTGTCATTGCTAACAGTTTTTGTAAACAACAGAGCTACACTGTATTTATTTATTCTTATAACAGTGATTTCAATATTTGTCAACTTTGTGAAGATTATAATCCAAAATACTGGTCTAAAGCTATTTCTCCCGGTTATTATGGGATATTACAGAAAACCAAAAGAAGAAACCCGAATATTTATTTTTATCGACTTAATTTCTTCAACGAAATACGCAGAAGTGCTTGGTCACAAAAAATACAGTGCTTTCCTTCAAAAGTGTTTTCAGTTTCTTGGTGTGCTTGAAATCAAATACCATGCAGTTCAATACCAGATTGTAGGCGATGAAGTGGTTTTAACGTGGTCTGCAAACGAAGCTAGAAACTATCTTTTTGCAGTTAACTTTTATTACGAGTTTATATCCATTTTAAAGGATGAAGCCAATAGCTTTATGCATAAATTTGGGATCGTACCTGAATTCACTGCTTCAATCAATTCAGGAAAAATTATGGTGACTGAAGTAGGTTCGCTTAAAAGTGAAATTGCTTTTCATGGCGATGTGTTAAACACTGCAGCACGTATTCAAAAACAATGTAAAAGTTTAAATAGGAGTCTGTTAGTAACGAAAACATTTGCTCAAATATTTGCACCAATTGCCGAAGATTATAAAGTTGAATGGTTGTGTAATAAAATATTACTTGGTAAAAAACTTGAAACTGAAATTTTTGCAATAAATCCTAAATAGAAGTTTAACGAATAACAAAATCAATATCTGTAGTTTTTGTTATAGGGGTTGATTAATTGATTATCCTGAAATAGTGGGGCCGAGATATCATTTTACCGGCATTGCAAAGGTGAATTTACTGCCTTTGTCAACTTTGCTTTCCACCCAAATCTGTCCGTTATGCTTTTCAACAAACTCTTTGCTGAGGATGAGACCTAGTCCGGTCCCTTTTTCTCCATTGGTTCCTTCAGTAGAGTTTTTGCTGTCAATTCTAAATAGATTTTCTATGTTCTCAGTAGGGATTCCAACACCATTATCTTCGATTGAAATATTGCAATAATTATTCTCAACCTTAGCATCAATTGAAATGGTGCCATTTTCGTGAGAGTACTTGATTGCGTTCGATATCAAATTTCGAAAAACAGTAGAAAACATATTTTTATCGGCATAAATTGTAATGTCTTTTTGATGGAGGTAGTTTATTTTAACTTTTTTCTTTTCCAGGTTCTCTTTATGGAATTCAAGTAGCTCATTTATTTTTTTATTCAGTAAAATTTCTTTTGGATTATATCTGATTGATTTCCGTTGGATCCTGGACCAGGTTAAAAGGTTGTCAAGTAAGTTGTCGGCATGTTTGGATGAGTTATAAATATTGTTTAAATGATATTGTATTTTTTCGGTGGTTAGCTTCTTAAAATCAGAGATCAATAGTTCTGAAAATCCAACAATAATGTTGAAATGATTTCCAAGATCGTGGCCGATAATTGAGAAGAACTTGTCTTTTGTGTTGTTCAATTCTTTTAATTCCTGATTTTTTGATACAATTATTTTAATTTGTTTTTCAATCTGAAGCGTTCGTTCTAAAACCTTCTGCTCAAGAAGCTTTTTATCATGTTTAAGTTTTCTTTCGCGCATGCTTATAAAAAGAACAATAATAAATTGAACTATCACCAGGTAACTGATATAGGCATATATACTTCTCCACCAGGGAGGGCGTATTGTTATATCAATGCTTTTAGCTTCATCGTTCCAAATACCATCATTATTAGAACCCTTGACCATAAAAGTATAATTACCCGGTTTAAGAGCAAAAAATGGCACAAATTTCCGGTTCCCAATATCTATCCACTCATCTGAGATACCTTTCATTTTATAGGCATACTGGTTTTTTTGAGGATTGGTGTATTCCAATGCAGCAAATTCAATGGTAAATGATTTTATTGTGTGCCCCAATTCAATTTTTTGTAAGTCTTTTAAATTATAATACTTCTTTGAAGAACCTTCTTCGTGATAAAAAGAAGTGAAAACCAGCTTGGGTTTGTGTGGATTTTTGTAGAGAGAATCAGGATAAAAGGAATTAAAACCATTCATGCCACCCATATATATTTCACCATCCTCACATACATAATCAGCTCTTAAATTAAATTCAAGACTTTGTAACCCATCTTCAAGTGTGAATGTATGAAAGCTATTTTGTTGTTCATTGAATTTACACAATCCTCCACCTGTTGCAAACCAGAGGCCATTATTTTTGTCCTTTACAATCCCAAATATATAATTGTTTGGTAAACCATGTTTCTGAGAGTAGTAGGTAAACGTGGAGTCTTTTTTGTCAAACACATTAACATATGTACTCGTGCCAATCCATATTCTACCTTTGCTATCTTCACATAGTGATATAATAAAATTACCACTTAGTCCATTTTTTTCTTTTTTGAAGTGTTTAATATTCTGGGTGACTGGATTGTACATATCTAATCCATTAAGGGTTGCTATCCATATAAGTCCGTCGGAATCTTCAAGTACACTGTAGACCAGGTTTGAACTTAATTGATGATCCGCACCCAATTCAGTTTTGAAAACCTCAATGGTCGATTTATCAGAACTAACTTTGTAAAGCCCATTCTGAGTAGCAATCCAATAATTAGCAGATTTATCCTGGATAATCGAATATATCCTCACATTATGGAATAATTGCAGCTCGGGTTTGTTGAAATATTTATACCATCGAACAAATTTATGAGTTGCTTTATCGTATATCATAATTCCGTCTCGTGTTCCAATCCAAATCAAACCGTCGTTATCCTTAAAAATGATATGGATAAAATTATTTGGAATTTTATTATTACCGCTTTGTTGCGTTGAAAAGTGTTCAACCTCTTTGGAGTTCAGGTTTATCAAATTTAATCCCTGTCCCCAATTTCCTACCCACAACAAACCATCGTCATTTTTGAATATTGAAGCGATAACATTTCCCAGAAGATTTATTGAGCCTGGTGAGTTACTATTTCGGTAAAGCTTAAACCTCTTTCTCTTTAAATCTGTTTTGCTCAGTCCGCTAAGGGTACCTATCCAAAGGTTTTCTGACTGATCAATCAGCAACGTCTGAACAATGTTGTGTGCAATTGTACTATTTTGCGATGTGTAGTTTTGAATGGAGTTTTCAGTAAGAATATAAAGGCCATTGCCTTCTGTACCAACAATAAGGTCCTTGTTTTTATCTTCAATAATTGTTCTAACGCAACTGCCTTTTAACGAAAACCTTTCAGAAGAACCAAGTGTAATTTCAGATTCCTCAAATTGATTGGAGTTCGGATTATAATTAAACAATCCGATTGTGGTCCCAGCCCATATTGTTCCATTTTTATCTTTATAAATGGCAGTGATATTTACATCTGCAATAGAGTTGCCTTTTTTATTCGTGAACAGGAAATAGTTAAACTCTTTTGTTTTGAGTGAAAACCGGGATAATCCTCTCGTTGAGCCTATCCATATGTTGCCCTTATCTTCCAGTACCGGAATTTTTACATCCTTTACAGAACCATCATACTCTAAGTTGCTATTATAATGTGTAAAGCTTTTTTTTTGATGATTATAAATTGAAATGACCGGAGGCGTATTTATTAGGATGTCTCCATTACTTAAGCTAGTGTTGTCATAGCTATATTGGGTTATGTCATAAATATAATCAGTATTGTAAGCTATTCGTTTAAACTTGTTTTGTTTAAAAATGTACTTGTTTAAACCATCTTTTGTGCCAATCCACAGATTTCCTTCAATATCTTCAGAAATAGCATAAATCCAATCGTTTGAAATAGAGCCAGTGTCTAAAGGATTAAATCGGAATATCTCAAAAGTTTCGCCGTCAAATTTATTTAACCCATTTTGTGTGCCTATCCATAAAAAACCTCTTGAATCCTGGAATGTACAATTAACCACACTTTGAGATAAGCCATCGTTAATAGAGTAATTTGTAAAGTTATATTGTTGAGAATAACCATTAATTATTAATGAAAAGCTGAAAACAAGAAGAGTTGCAATTACTTTCATTAAAATGTTAGTTAGATTCTTAGTCGTAGAATTAATGTCTAATAGATATTCCGGGTTCAAAGTTAAAAGTTACTTTTTAGAATTGAAATAAGGTTTTGGTATAGATGTTAATCTATTGGATAATATAGGCTATGAAAGTGAACCCGAAGGGACTAGAATCTTTAATATGTTGTTTTGAATTGCCGGGAATTGTTCCAAAACTATTAAAGGAGATATATTTATTATCAATTTATAAAACCACCTTCTTTGATGGTGGTCATGTTTAAAGGGCTGTGCCTTTATTTTCAACCCATGAAATTTAAAATATCGAATAAGCCTGCCTGTCGGCAGACAGGGAATATCCAATCAGAAAGTTTCTTACCCGTTTTTTACATTTTTTGTTCCTTATTTCTTATTTTGACTTTCCGTGTTGTTTTCCTTTTAAGCGCCCTATGGGTGCAAACCAAGTCCACCTTCTTTGAGGGTGGATATTTAATTCAATTAATTATAGTAAAGGTTGAATTATACCCCCTTTTTATGGTGAATTATTTTCCTTAAAAAGAAAGTTTAATGGTTATTTTCGAAAATAATTGAGATTTTCGATATTAGTTAATAAGGGAGGAAAAATGGATCATGTAACTATAAAAGATGTAGCAAAAGCCCTTAAGTATACCTCCGAATACTGCCAGTAAAATACCTTTCGAAAGAACTTTTTTGTTTTGAGCTTTTTCATATCCTCACTAAGCTTCTTCTCTACAACCTTAGCATGTGTTTGGGTTGTGCTCAATTTTGAATGGTCAGGCATCTTACTTAATGGTTCAATTGGTACACCGTTACTTAAGACCGTGGCTGCAAACGTATGATGGGCTAAGTGGAAAATCAAATTTTTGATTTATAACTGAAACCCAACTCCTTTGGAGTGGATAATCTTATCTTAGAATAATATTTACTTTTAAGCTTAATTCATAACACTTTAACGGTCTTGTCCTAATTTATTGCAATGGAGAGTTTGCAAATTCATTCTATCCTTAATTGTTTTTCATTATAATTGCATTTATAAAGTAAATTGCCAGCTGCCAAATGGAACCGGTCTCAAAAGAAATAATTAAGTTGTTGAATAAGCGTAATGACGCTGCTTTTGAGACGATTTTTAATATTTACTATCCCAGACTGGTATATTTTGCAAAAGAATATGTTCCTAATCATGAAAGTGAAAATCTTGTTCAGGATGCTTTTATATCAATGTGGAACAAAAAGCCTGAATTTCTGAACGAGTCTCAGCTTCAAAGTTACTTATATACCAACGTAAAGAACAATTGTCTTATGTATTTGAGGCATGAAAAAGTCAGGGAGAAATTTGGAAAAGAAAAGCTTCTTCAGAAACAAAATGAAGTATATACTGATGCGTTGAAAAGTATCGATACTTCTGCTCTTGTTTTTCAGGAAATTGAAGTAATCATTGAAAAAACATTAAAAGAACTGCCTCCCCGTTGCCGTGAAGTTTTTGTTTTGAGCCGTCTTGAAGGTAAAAAAAATAAGGAAGTGGCTGAAACCTTAAATATTTCACTAAAATCGGTTGAAGCCCAAATAACTAAAGCTTTGAAGGTATTCAGGGGTAGATTAAAAGATTACCTCCCATTAGTTGCTTATCTTCTTGTTAGTTTCCGGTAACGTTATTTTTTACATTCATTAATTGACTAATGTTCAAATAATTGTAATGAGTGTTTGATGAATAGCTACAGAAAAATGATTTTTTTTATAGGGTATTTGTTCGTTGAATCATTCTACTATTAAGAGTAATAAAATGAATCTGGAAAAAGTAATATATAAGATTATCAACAAGGAGTCAATTAAAGATTCGGAAGAACTTTTTGATTTTGTTAATGGATCGCACGAGAATGCAAAGGCATATATTAGGCATAAAAATTTGTGGGCTTTGTTGCAAACTGGAAACGAGATGGACAAGGAAGCTATAAACAGTGGATACAAAGTCGTGAAAAGAAACATACAAAACAGAAAAAAAACCTTTTTATTACAAGTAATTAAATATGCTGCCATTATCGTGTTCGCGATAATGGGTGGCTATCTAATTAATTTTGTGGATCTCAAAAATGATGTCGCAATGAATGAAATATTTGTACCAAAAGGTAATCGCACTTCGGTGATATTACCTGATAGTACAAAGGTTTGGTTAAGTAATGGTACTTGCCTTATATATCCTGAGACGTTCATTGGAGGTTTTAGGAGTGTTAGACTGGAAGGGGAAGGATTTTTCGAAGTGTCACACGACAAAAAACATCCATTTATTGTAAATGTTGGTGAACACCGTATAAAAGTTTTAGGGACAAAATTTGCGGTAGTCGCATATCCGGAAGATCAGGAAGTAAAAACCGAATTGGTTTCCGGGAAAATTCAATTTGATATTAAAAAAGGAGAATCTTCAAACGATTACAGTTCGTTTGAGGTAAAGCCCAAATATGGGCTCACATACGATAAGAACTCCGGGAAAATTTATGAGTCTATAATACCCGATAGTTTTTATGATTATTGGCTCAAAGGAGTCTATCGTTTTAAAGACGAAAATTTTCATTCTCTTGCTTTGAAAATTGAACGTATCTACAATCTCGAGGTTGATTTTGAAGATGAAGAATTAAAGTCACGATTATTTACAGGTACACTGAGCGTTGACGACAATATTTATACAATAATGGAAGTATTTAAAGGAGCTTCAGGAGAACCATTTAATTACACGTTTGAAAAAGGTAAAATCTATATTAAAAACATAAAATAAATCAGTGCTTATGTAAAAACCTTATTTATGAAAAACGGGAAATACAGTTAGGTATTTCCCGCTTGTACGGAAACACTCCCAATGTTTCCTCTTGTAAATCAATAAAAAGCCTTAAGGCTTAATTATCGAATTTTAACACATTAAATGTATGAAAAAAACTAACCATTGCAATGGAGAAAATTACATTCTTCATTACAAAAAACTATTACAAATTATGAAATTAACATGTTTGCTAATTGTGATTGCTTTTGTACAGGTTTCTGCCTCTACTTATGCGCAGTCTACAAAGCTGACATTAAATTTGAAGAATGCCAGATTAGCTGAACTGATAGAAGAAATTGAAAATACAAGTGAATTCCGGTTCTTTTATGACAGTAACGAGATAGATTTGTCAAGAAATATCTCAATCAAACAGACTGAATCAACTATTGTTGATATTTTAACAACTGTTTTTGATGGTACCGAATATACTTTTGAGTTAATTGACAGACACATTATAGTTAAGAATACCGGGAATGTTACTCATGCCCTCAAAGTGTCGAATTCACTGCAACAATCCAGTATTAGCGGTAAGGTAACTAATCAAAGTGGAGAAGCATTACCTGGAGTAACAGTTATCGTAAAAGGAACTACTAAAGGAACAGTAACAAATGATGACGGTTATTATTTTATTCCTGGCACAAATCCAAAAGATATTCTGGTTTTTTCATTTATAGGAATGAAAACTCAGGAAATTGCGGTGGAATCCAGAACCGGGATTGATATCATTTTGCGCGAATCTAACATTGGTCTTGAGGAGGTTATTGCAATTGGCTATGGAACTCAGAAAAAGGAATCTTTGACTGGGGCAATTTCAGGAGTATCTGCCGGTGATATTGAGCAAGTACCTGCATCAACAGTGGGTGCCACTCTTGCCGGGAAAATTGCAGGTGTTACGTTCCGGATGCCGGATGGTCGCCCTGGAGCAAGTGCCAATATCCAGATTCGAAATATGGGTGACCCTCTCTATGTAATCGATGGAATACAAAAAGATGCAGGACATTTTAATAACCTCTCACCCAATGATATTGAAAGTATAAGTGTACTAAAAGATGCATCAGCTGCTATTTATGGTGTGCGTGCTGCAAATGGTGTTGTGGTTGTGACCACAAAAAGAGGTAAGAACGAAACAAAAAACACCATTAATGTAAATGCCTATACAGGTTGGCAAAATTGGTCACGTTTCCCTGAAACAGTTGGAGCTTATGAGTGGATGTTGGGTAAAGCCTATGCAGAGATGAATCTCGATGGACATACTAATATTACACAGGATGAACTGGACAAATGGAGAGATGGGACAGCGTATGGTTATCGGAGTTTCGATTGGTACGATTTTATTATTGAGCCGAATGCTCCTCAAACATCAATCAATGTTAATACTTCAGGAGGATCTGACAAAATTAATTATTACCTGTCACTAACCCGTTTGGATCAATCATCGGTTTTGGGACGTGAGTTTACTTTTGGTCGTACTAATTTTCAGTCAAACATTGATGCTCAGATCAACGACCGCCTTAAAGTTGGGGTATCAATAAATGGCAACATTGAAACCCGGGATAATCCAGGGGTGCCGGGAGGCGACGATTACTGGGCCCCACGATTTGCATTGTTCCGTAACCGGCCAACCGAAAGGCCTTTTGCCAATGATAACCCGGATTATATCAATAATATTGGGCATATGGCTGAAAACTGGGGTTTGTTAACCAAAGAAAATTCGGGTTATTGGACAGAGGATTGGCGTGCTCTTCAATTAAACTTTGTTGCTGAGTATGACTTGCCAATTGATGGGTTGACTTTTAAAGGAATGTACTCATATTTTATTAAAGATCGTCTTATGGATGGTCATGAGTATACCTATGAAGCGTACTCGTATTTTCCCGAAACAGACGAATATAAAGTAACTTTTTCTATGATGAACCCATGGCGTGAACGTGGAACACACAAACAATTTGAAAATGTTTTAATAGGACAGTTAGACTATAAAAAATCCTTTGAGGATCATAACATCTCGGCGACAGTCGCAAATGAACGAATTGAACGGCGGGACCTGGATGTGTGGGTGCATGCTGTTCCAAAAACCAATGCCTTGCCTTTGATACAGTTCCCTGATATGGACACGTATAACGATAGGGATTACGAAAGTGCAAGAATTGGTTACATAGGAAGGTTCAACTACAATTATGCAAATAAGTATTACTTGGAAATTGCTGGACGTTACGATGGATCATGGAAATTTGTGCCGAAAAACCGATGGGGATTTTTTCCATCTGTTTCAGCTGGCTGGAGAATAACTGAAGAGAAGTTTGCAAAAGATCTGTTTGGGGAAAGTACATTAAACCTGAAGATACGTGGTTCTTTCGGCGAACTGGGAGATGACAATGTAGGTATTGGTGCATTCGATTATCTGACCGGTTATAATTATGCTTCTCAGGCGGTTGTTATGGATGGCGAAATTATTACCGGTGCCCGCGACCGGGGTGTTCCAATCACTTCAATCTCATGGTATACCAGTAGAATAACCAATATTGGTGCCGACTGGTCGTTATACAATGGAAAATTGAGTGGTGCTGTTGACTACTTCTATCGTAAACGCGATGGTTTGCGCGGTAGAAAATACGATATCCTTATTCCAAACGAAGTAGGTTACGGACTGCCTGACGAGAATGTTAACAGCGATGCTACAATGGGGGCTGAAATGTCAATTGCTTATGATGGAAATGTTGGAGATCTGAATTATACTGTTGGTGGTAACATTTCTTATGCAAGAAACAAATTCCTGGAATCTTATAAACCTAGGTTTGGTAATTCGTGGGATCATTACAGGAATTCTTCAGAGGATCGTTGGACAGGTACTTTCTGGGGCTATGAGGTTATTGGTCAATTTGAATCGTTTGAGCAAATTAACAGCTATCCAATAAATAATGATGGTCAAGGCAACCGTACCATGCTCCCGGGAGATCTTATATACAAGGATGTGAATGAAGATGGTGTGATCAATAATCTGGATGAACGTCCGATTGGATTTCCAAGAGACCGCAATCCAATTGTAAACTTCGGTTTTAACATTGCTGCCCGGTATAAAGGATTTGATCTTAGAGCTGACTTCTCAGGTGGTTCGGTTTATTCTTATAATCAAAACTGGGAAATGCGCTGGCCCTACCAAAATACAGGTAACCTGTTACGACAGTTTTATGACAACAGATGGCACAGGGAAGATCCGTTTGACTTAAATAGTGCGTGGATTCCGGGAACTTACCCAGCCTTAAGGTTCAATACCGGATGGCATAACAATTACAACAAACAATCAACTTACTGGTTAACAAATGCCCGCTATATACGATTACGCACCTTGGAAGTAGGCTATAGCCTACCTGAAAAATGGATATCCAAAGTAGGAATGCAAAAATGCAGATTGTATTTGAATTCGTATAATTTATTCTCAATTGATAACTTGAAAAGTTTAGGTGTTGAGCCTGAAATTATGGATCAGAATGGACTACAGTATCCTCAAAATAGCATGGTAAATGTTGGTGTCAATCTTACTTTCTAACTTAAAAATTGATAGATGATGAAAAAGATATTATATATACTGATTGTAATTGTAGCCTTTAACTGGGGCTGTAATGATGATGATTTTCTAGACAGGGAACCAACGAATATTTTACTTGATGAACAAGTTTGGAACGATGAAGCATTGATTCTTTCAGTTGTTAGCGACTTGTATTTCCGGATTCCTGAGTATCAGTCGGTGAACGGTTGGTGGAACTATGCAGATTTTGACGAAGCTTTTGGTTCAAACTTCGGCGACTACTGGCGTCATAAAAACAACGACTGGGCCTATGGTAAATGGAGTTTGTGGAATTATGATTATATACGTGAAATCAATCTTTTCATTCAAAAAGCTCAATCTGATTTAACCAAAGATTTGGCTCCTGAAGTTAAAGCCCGTTTTATTGCCGAAGGCCGCTTTTTGCGCGCCAACGCCTATTTCGAGCTGGTAAAACGTATGGGTGGCGTGCCACTGGTTCTTGAACCTCTTGAATACGATTTTAGTGGCGATGCTACTTTCCTGCAGTACCCACGTGCCAAAGAATCGGAGGTTTATGATTTTATTTTAAGCGAACTTGATGCGGTTATTGGAGATTTGCCTAACGATGTGAACATAAAAAGCCGTGCGACAAAAGGTTTGATCCTGGCGATGAAAGCAAGGGTGGCCATATACGCTGCATCAATTGCAAAATATGGTGCAAATACACCTGAGGTTTCGTTGTCCGGTGGCGAAGTAGGTATTTCTGCAAGCCTGGCTGAAAGCTATTATTCAAAGGCTTTGACAGCTACTGAAGAACTGATTAGCAGCGAAACGTATTCCTTGTATAACAAAAAGGAAGACTTGTCAGAAAACTTTGCGAGTTTATTCATCGACAAAGGAAATAACCCCGAAGTAATTTTTGTACGTGATTATGTGCAAAGTGAACGTTTTGATGGCAGGTCAAATACATGGACCCTGGTCAATCAGCCATGGTCTGGTGCTGAAGATCTGGAAGGCGGACGTACCAATCCATCATTAAACCTGGTACAGTCGTTCGAAATGCTTGATAATTCGTTTGCTACCTTTGAAACAAACACGACTGAAGGCGACTACATTTATTTCGATAATCCGATTGATATGTTTGCAGGCCGCGATGCACGTTTGGCAGGTACCGTTATTTTGCCAGGTTCAAAATTTAAAGGAAAAGATCTTGATATTTGGGCAGGTTACTTGTTAGCCGATGGCAGCATTATTACCGGAGATGAGTTTGGCCAAAGAAAAGTTCTGCCGGGAACGGAAACAGCTGTCCAGGTTGTTGGTTTCGATGGACCAATTGATGGGCGTGAGTACAGTGCACAGACAGGTTTCTATGTCAGAAAGTTCATGGATACAGCAACAGGATCAGGTCAGCGAGGTTTAAAATCTGACCGGTGGTGGGTCCGTTATCGTTTGTCTGAAGTTTATCTGGTTGCTGCTGAAGCTGCTTTTGAATTGGGCAATGCAGATAAAGCTGCAGGTTATATGAACATGGTTCGTCGTCGCGCAGGGTTTACTACTGACTTAACAGCTACAGATGTTACTTTTGACCGTATTGTACATGAACGCAAAGTAGAGTTGGCTTTCGAAGGACACCAGCTATGGGATTTGAAACGTTGGCGTTTGGCGCATATCGTATGGAATGGTGAAAAAGTTGATTTAACAGATAAACCATGGAAAGCAGATGAGGTTAGTACACGAGTATTTGGATTGTGGCCATATAAATATTATGAGCCGGGAAGTCCTAACGATGGGAAATGGATTTTCAGGCAAGTGTTACCAGCTCAGGTAACGGGTGCTGATCGTTTTCGCCTGGGTAATTATTATTCATTCATTAACGATGAAATCAGGAATAATAATCCACAGATTGTAAAGAACCCTAATCAGTAATTTTAAAAGAGAAAATAATGAAAAAATTTAAAACCATATTGGTGCTAATTGTTGTAACTACGGTTTTCACATCGTGTGAATGGGACAACTATGAGAAGCCGGAATCTTTCCTGAAAGGAAATATTGTATATAATGGAGAACCAATCAATGTTAGTTACAACGATGTTAAATTTGAACTATGGGAGCCCGGATGGCAACTTTCGTATCCTATTGATGTTGTTATTGACCAGGATGGATCATATTCTGCCCTTTTATTTAATGGAAGCTACAAGCTGGTATTTCCAGAAGCCCAGGGTCCGTTTCGAACTTTAGGATCTGATACCCTTGACGTAACCCTTAACGGAAATAAAAGCATGGATATTGAGGTAGAACCCTATTATATGATCAGGAATGCACAAATCTCAGCAAACGGAAATAATATTACAGCCAATTTCAAGGCTGATAAAATTATCACCGATGCAGATGCCCGTGATATTGAGCGTATTAATTTGTACGTGAATAAAAGTCAGTTTGTTGACTTCAGGACAAATATTGCAAATGCAGAAATGGGTGGTGGCGATATTGCAGATATAAATTCAATAAATTTATCAGTCTCAGTACCTGATATGTCACCAGGTCAGAATTATGTATATGCAAGAATCGGATTGAAGGTAGTTGGCAGGGAAGATATGATATTTTCTGCCGTTCAGCGAATTGATCTCTAATAATTTAATAATGCTATCAGGGACTATAATCCCTGATAGCTCTTATTCTTAATAATTTATTGACTAGGATGATTTAAAATACTTTGAAGATCTTTCAATTTTTATTTCTATGTTATTTGGAATATACGTTGCAGGCTTCACGTACCTTATTTATTTTTGAAATTGATCTTTACATTTCATAAAGTATTTCTGAGGAAATAGATCATTCACTTTCCTGCTTATTCTCTGCAACCATTAATCCATACATGAGTACCCATGTGAAACTAACGATGCTGTACAAGTTAGATTTCAGGCATGTTCACTGGGTGGTTACTTTATAGTAAAATGTTGAAAAATTAGGTTTTTTTAAGAAGCTGTCTAAATTTTATTTTTTAGAATTATTAGTGCGTATTTCCTGCCTGTTCGGCAGACAGGTTTGGTTAGGCAAGGCGAATTTGAGCGTCCCGGTGGTCCGGGATAAGGAAAATTCGACGCAGGATAACCGAAATAAGACGCCTAATAAAATGAAAGGATAATTTTTAGACAGCTTCTAAAAGCTGAAAACAGTATGAAATTTAAAATTATAGTTTGTATGTTTATGTGTTGCTTTACTATGGCAAGGTGTAGTAATTTGAAAGAATGTGATACCATAAGATCAACCTTTCAAAATCCGGTATGGGATGGTGCTGATCCCTGGATGGTTAAACAAGGCAGTGATTACGTGTACTGTTTCTCTTCGAACAACGGAATTGCAGTTTCGAGATCAAAATTAATGACTAAAAAGGGAGAAATCCGGGAAACCTGGCGGGCACCGGAAACCGGATGGAATCGTTCATGCGTATGGGCTCCTGAGATCCATTTCATGGATGGGCATTGGTATATATATTATGCAGCCGGTGAATCAGGGCCACCTTTTATTCATCAACGTACAGGTGTTTTACGTTCTAAGACAGATGATGTTTTTAGTGATTACGAAGAAATGGGAATGCTCTACACAGGTGATAACCCGGAAGATAAAGAGAGTAATATTTGGGCTATTGATATGACCGTTTTTGCCTACAACAATAAATTGTATGCTATTTGGTCAGGCTGGCTTGAACAGGAAGATACCGATGCTACTCAACAGCACTTATTTATTCAGGAGATGCTTGATCCGTGTACTTTAAAAGGCAAGCGCGTTTTACTTTCCTCTCCTGTGGAAAGTTGGGAGACAGGTGGCCCTTTGGATTTGAATGAAGGGCCTCAGGTTTTAAAGAATGGGAATCAATTATTTATTATTTATTCCTGTCGCGAGTCATGGCTAAAAGAATACCGTCAGGGGATGTTACAATTGAGAAACCCGGATGCTGATCTTCTTGATCCGGAAAGCTGGACAAAGAAAGGTCCTGTTTTTCAAGGAAGCTCTTCGGTGTATGGGGTTGGCCATTGTTCATTTGTGAAATCTCCTGACAACAATGAAGATTGGGTTGTTTATCACTCGAAGAAAAGTACTACTCCCGGATGGGAACGCAATGTGCGAATGCAACCCTTTTCTTGGAATAAGGATGGAACACCTAATTTTGGGATACCAGTTTCTGCCGGGAAAGAAATAAACCGTCCTTCGGGAGAAATAGAAGTGGAATTAAAACAAAATGAAAATGAATAATATTATGAAACAAATTATTTATCTAGTGACTGCAGTAATGCTTTTGTTAAGCCAGTCATGTAGTTTAAACAAAAGAACACAAGAGCGTCCGGAAAACAAAAAAACTGAAGTGGTTTCAAAAAGATGGACAAAAGAACAGGCTAAGAACTGGGGGAAAGAACATGGCTGGTTAAGAGGTTGCAATTTTAATCCAAGTACGTCAATCAATCAATTGGAAGTTTGGCAGGCCGAAACTTTTGATCCTGAAACGATTGATCGCGAATTGGGCTGGGCAAAAGAAATTGGAATGAACTGTATGCGCGTATATTTACATCATGTTGCGTGGGATGTGGATAAAAAGGGATTTAAAAACCGCATGGATCAATATCTCGATATTGCTGACAGGCATGGTATTAAAACAATATTTGTGTTTTTCGATGATTGCTGGAATGCCACTTACAGTGCAGGAAAACAACCTGAACCTAAACCTGGGGTACATAATTCCGGTTGGGTTCGCGATCCGGGAGATTTGTTGTACAAGGATTCAAATCTGATTCTTCTTCTTGAAAAGTATGTAAAAGATATTTTAACAACTTTTAAAAATGACAAAAGAGTTGTGCTCTGGGATTTGTATAACGAACCTGGAAACTCAGGTTACGGTAACAGATCAATGCCCCTTCTTAAAAAAGTATTTGAATGGGGATGGGAAATCCGTCCGGTGCAGCCTCTGTCTGTAGGAGTTTGGAACCTGTCACTTTCTGATTTGAATAAATTTCAGGTTGAAAATTCCGATATCATTACATATCACAACTATCAGGGGCCACAAGAACATCAGAACGCGATAGATACTCTAAAAACCTATAACCGTCCAATGGTTTGTACTGAATACATGGCTCGTAGGAACAATAGTTATTTTCAGAATATTATGCCAATATTGTATGAGGAAAATGTTGGAGCCATTAACTGGGGGTTAGTTGCCGGAAAATCCAATACCAAGTATGCATGGGATGAACCTATTCCAGATGGTTCAGAACCGCCACTATGGTTTCACGAGATTTTTCACCCTGATGGTAAACCATACAGCCAGGATGAAGTAAACTTAATTAAAAATTTAACCGGAGCGAAATAAGAACATGAGATTAAAAACTTTTATTACAACATTATTTGGTGTCATTTTAATTTATTCTTTGACTAATGCCCAAAAACGTACAGGTAACAATCTCAATCCTGTTGTTGAAGGTTGGTACGCCGATCCTGAAGGGACTGTTTTTGGCGATGAATACTGGATCTATCCGACATATTCTGCACCCTATAACGAACAGGTTTTTATGGATGCCTTTTCATCAAAAGACTTGGTAACCTGGGTAAAACACGAACGTATCATTGATACCACTGAAGTGAAATGGGCTTGGCGTGCCATGTGGGCACCGTCAATTATCAAAAAGGATGGGAAGTTTTTTCTGTTTTTTGCAGCCAACGACATTCAAAGCGATGATGAACCTGGAGGTATTGGAATTGGAGTTGCAGATCATCCCGGAGGGCCCTTTAAAGATTACCTTGGAAAACCTTTGTTGGATAAATTTCACAACGGTGCACAGCCTATCGATCAGTTTATTTTTTGCGACAAAGATGGACAATATTATATGATTTATGGCGGATGGCGGCATTGTAACATCGTTCGTTTAAAAGACGATTTTTCTGGATTTCTACCTTTTGAAGACGGAACCATTTTTAAGGAAATTACACCTGAAAATTATGTAGAAGGACCGTTTATGTTCATTCGCGATGGTAAATATTATTTCATGTGGAGTGAAGGTAGCTGGACAGGCCCGGATTACAGCGTGTCCTATGCAATTGCCGACTCTCCGTTCGGTCCGTTCAAACGAATCGGTAAAATTCTAAAACAGGATTTGACTGTTGCCACCGGAGCAGGTCACCACTCGGTAATCCAGGTGCCTGGAATCGATGAATACTACATTATATACCATCGTAGACCGTTGAACGAAACCGATAGCAACCACCGTGAAATCTGTATCGACCGGATGTATTTCGATGAAAATGGAAGGATCAAGCCTGTGAAGATCACATTTGATGGGGTACATGCCAGGCCTTTAAAGTAGATCATAATAATCAATTAAACCAAATAAATAATTTTAAAAAAATCAAAATGAAGAACAAGATTTTAATGTTATTGATCAGTCTGTTTACCCTGAATGCCATGGCACAATGGCAGCCTGCAGGAGACAAGATCAAAACCTCGTGGTCAGAAAAAATTGATGTGGACAATGTGCTTCCGGAGTATCCGCGTCCGATGATGGAACGTGCTGACTGGCAAAACCTGAACGGCCTTTGGGAGTATGCCATTACCAAGGCCGGAACAGCACAACCTGAAACTTTCGATGGGGACATCCTGGTTCCTTTTGCTGTGGAATCGAGTCTTTCAGGCGTCCAAAAAAGTGTGGGCTACGAGAACGAATTGTGGTACAAACGTCCGTTTACAGTGCCTTCATCGTGGAAAAACAAGAAGGTTTTGCTGCATTTTGGTGCAGTTGACTGGAGGTCTGACATCTGGGTGAACGACATTAAAGTGGGGACTCACGAAGGTGGATATTCGCCTTTCTCGTTCGATGTTACCCCTTTTCTTAATAAATCGGGTGAGCAGAAACTGGTTGTGAAAGTTTGGGATCCATCTGAAAGAGGATACCAGCCGCGTGGAAAACAAACCAGTACCCCTAAAGGAATCTGGTACACGCCGGTAACCGGAATTTGGCAAACGGTATGGCTGGAGCCGGTGAACGAAAAATTCATCAAAAATGTACGCTCAGTACCAAACATTGACAACCAAAACCTGAAAGTGGAAGTTTTTACCTGTGGAACTGATTTTGGCGATTATTACGAAATTGTGGTTAAAGACGGGGAAACCACTGTTTCAACTGCCAAAGCTGCATCTGGACAGGCTGTTGAGGTGGCTGTTCCAAGCCCAAAACTATGGAGCCCTGGTTCACCTTTCCTTTACGACCTGGAAGTGAAATTATATAGCAGTGGTAAAGTAGTTGATGAAGTGGACAGCTATTTTGCGATGCGTAAGATTTCGACCAAACGTGATGCGAATGGCATTGTCCGCCTTCAGTTGAATAACAAAGATTTGTTCCAGTTTGGACCGCTTGACCAAGGGTGGTGGCCCGATGGTTTATACACCGCACCAACCGATGAAGCCTTGAAGTACGACATCATTAAAACCAAGGATTTTGGTTTTAATATGATCCGCAAACACGTGAAAGTGGAGCCTGCGCGCTGGTACACACATTGCGACCAATTGGGTATTTTGGTTTGGCAGGACATGCCGAACGGTGACCGCTCGCCACACTGGCAAAACCGTCAATATTTTGATGGAACTGAACTGAAAAGAAGCGCAGAATCGGAAGCTAACTACCGCACCGAGTGGAAAGGTATTATGAATTTCCTTTACTCGCATCCGTCAATTGTTTGCTGGGTACCATTTAATGAAGCCTGGGGACAGTTTAAAACCGAAGAAATTGTTGAGTGGACAAAAACGTACGATCCAAGTCGCTTGGTGAATCCAGCCAGTGGTGGTAACCATTATCCGGTAGGTGACATGCTCGACCTGCACAACTATCCGGGGCCTGAAATGTACCTGTACGATGCCAGCCGTGCTACTGTTCTGGGAGAATATGGTGGAATCGGCCTTGCATTGGAAGGACATCTTTGGGCAACTGACCGTAACTGGGGGTATATCCAGTTTAAAAATTCGGAACAGGTAACTGATAAATATGTGGAATACGCTGAGCAGCTTCTGAAGATGGCAAAAAGCGGATTCTCTGCAGCTGTTTATACCCAAACTACAGATGTAGAAGGAGAAGTAAACGGTTTGATGACTTATGACAGGAAAGTAATTAAACTTGATGAACTAAGGGTACGTGGGATTAATCGAAAAGTGTGTAATGTTTTAAGTGATAAATAGTTTTGGTCCATAAGTTCTATTTTATGCCCTGTAAAGGCATAATCTTGGTAGCCCGGTGCGAAGTGAAACGAAGCACTGGGTGTAAAGAAATAAAAAATACAATCGTCCGGCATACAATGTTGTTTTGTGGAAAACGTTTTCCCGGACGGAATTTCCGAACCAATCAATTTTGGTTGGAATTATTGTAGTGAATTGTTGACCCCCTCCGTGATCCAATCTAATTTTTGGATTGAATTCCTCGTCCCCCTAATCCCGAGCTATCGGGAGGGGGGACAAATCTGTAAACTGACGGATTAAGGGTTTAAAGAATTTAGAAACGAGCTAGTTGAATTTTCGATATTTAAAAAAATCTTGAAAATAGTTTTTGAATTTGATAAAAATCTATATTTTTATATGTTCATACATATGTACAAAGTTTTGTTTTTGAAAATAGCTTGCAAGTGAATTTAAAAATTGATCATTCAAGCCCGGTTCCCTTACATGCACAAGTAGAAAAACTACTTCGTGAGATGATTGAATTGCCGGAATACAAAGACGGTGGCTTTTTACCAAAAGAAGTTGATTTAGCAAAGAAATTAGGAATTTCCAGAAATACATTGCGGCAGGCAACCAATAAACTGGAATATGAAGGTTTGCTTGTTCGAAAAAAAGGAATCGGGACAAAAGTAGCTCAAAATACAGTAACTACTCACCTTCAGCATTGGCATAGTTTTACCCAGGAGATGAATGAAAAAGGGGTAAAATTTAAAAACTTCATGCTTCAACCTGATTGGATTGAAGCTAATGAAAAGGTTTCTAAGTTTTTCGAAATTGAAGAAGGACAACCGGTTCTTCGTTTAAGTCGCCTGAGGGGTGATGAAGATGGGCCGTTCGTATATTTTGAAAGTTACTTTCATCCGAAAATTGGTTTAACAGGAGAGGAAAATTTTGACCGTCCGCTTTATGATATTCTTGAAGAGGATTTTCATGTTGTACCAACTTTCTCTAATGAAAAGATTAAAGCAAGATCTGCTTCAGTAATAACCGCTAAAAGGTTAAAAATTGATAAAGGTGAGCCAGTTTTGGTTCGGGAACATTTTGTTCTGGACCCGGGCCAGCGGCCACTGGAATATAACATTGGATTTTATAAGGCAGATAAATTTACTTACACCATAAATATTAAACGATAAACATAGAAATGAATAAAACAATAGCTATTGGAGTTGATGTGGGAGGCAGCCATGTGAGTTGTGCTGCTTTTGATTTAGCTGAAAAGAAATATTTGGAAAATACGCTTGCTGAAAGCGATTTGGATAACCATGCCAGTTCTGAAGTCATAATAGGCGTGTGGGGCGACACCATTAAAAAAACGATGGAACTTGCCGGAGTTGAAAATGTAGAAGGAATTGGTTTTGCAATGCCTGGCCCATTTAATTATGAAAAAGGTATTTCGTTGTTTACCGGGCAGAATGGAAAGTATGAGAATACTTACGGACTGGATGTTCCGGTGGAACTGTTATCCCTCCGTTGATAGGATGGATTGGAGATATTTCAAGTGTGACAGCTTCAGTTATGGTGTTAGTTGCTGCTATTAGTTTCATTTTAATTGTATCGTTTTATATTGTTGGGAAAGAAGCTAATTAAGTTATTTATATTCTTTGGAACTGTAGACTTTATAGTAGAGGAGGTGTTTTATAGCTAATCTATACTCTTAGGTAAAAGAAAAAATTATTGTTAAATTATTGATGGATAATTTTTAGACAGCTTCTAAGCTCAGGAGATTGAAAGGTTATCTTGTTGTGTAATAATTTATGGCTTTCTTGATGTTGAAAACTAAAAAAAATGTAATTTTTTATATTCGAGTGGATCTGAAATAAATAATTAAGTAATATTATTACTTAATAAAATATATTTTAGAATAGTTTTTACAATAAAATTAATGCTGAATTAGAATTCTGTGTGTTGTTTTTCAGTCGATTATTGAGTTGGGAGATCTGATTGTTGTTGCATCTAAAATATTTGCAAAAAAAGTAGTGAGGTGTAAATTTATTAGTTACTTTCCTGATACGTTTGGAATATATGTGTAGAATTGTAATCTTTTTATAATGACGAAATCTCTCTTTTGTTTACTTTTATCTGTTTTAATGTATATATTCTCGGTGAATAATTCCCGTTCCCAGGATTTATATGGATTAAGGTTTAATGGGAATGATAAGGAGATAGAGTCGCGCACTTCATTAAAATTACTTCCACTATCACAGAAAACATTCAAAAATAAATTTGATTTGTCCTTTGATTTGTCTTTTTATGATCCTTCTTCTATAGGATATATATGCAGATTTATTTACAAGGAAGAGGAGCTCTCTTTATATTATTTTCCGTACTCTTACGATGAGTTTTGTTATTTTGATATTATTTCAAATCATGATAACAGGATTATTCATTTGCCTATTTTAAGGGAAAAAATTCAGCAGGGAAATTGGCAAAAGTTTAAATTGAGTTTTTTGCCAGAGAAGGACAGTATCTATCTTGCCGTTGATAATGTAAAGCGAAGTGGTAAATATAATTTTTTGAAAGGATATAAACCGGATGTCGTTTTTGGTTTTCACGGAGCTAATCCTGATTTACCTTTTATGTGTATTAAGGACATTGGAATAAAAGACCACAAGAATAATCTTGTTTCTCAATATCAACTGAAAGAATACGAAGGAAATTTCACATTGGATGAGATTTCCAAAAACAAAGTTCCCGTAAGAAATCCATCATGGGTGGCAAAAGATCGATATTTCTGGAAAGAATGTAAAAGGTTTAATAGTAACCTTGTTGCAGATTTTTGTTACAATGATAAAACAAATCAAGTATATCTTATTGGCTCAGATTCTCTCATGATTTATGACGTTGCCACCAATAAACTCAGTTCTTGTCGTTATAAAAATCAGTTTCCGGTAGCTAAGGACCATTATCATTCCATATATAATCTTCATAAAAATAGAATCGTAGTTTATGTTTTTAACGATTTAAGTCCTGAACGAAATGCAATTGGATTTGCTGAACTGGATCTGGATTGTTATGAGTGGGTTAATATTGAAGTTTCCAGAAATCGTCCAAAATCGTTACAACATTCAGCTATGCTTGCAGAAGATATTGAATATCCTATTGCATTTGGAGGATATGGAAGTTTTACATTTCATGATAAATTTATTGCTATAGATCCTGTTTCAAAATCATGGGAAGAAGTTCCTTTTAGTGGAGATACAATTTCTCCAAGAATGTACCCGGCGATAAGCCAAAATCAAGATGGCGTTTATTATCTTTTTGGAGGTTTTGGTAATTTAACGGGACCGCAAGTACTTGGTGGATATCATTTTACTGATCTGTATTCTATTGATACAAATAATAAAGAAGTAAAAAAGATCTGGGAATTTCCGAAAATGGATGAAAAATTTGTTGGATCAAATAGTATGTATTTTAATAAAGAGGATAAATACTTGTATGCTTTGTGTTATGGACATCATTTGGTCGATTCCCCATTGAAGTTGTTGAAAATAAGCACACAAAAACCTTCATATGAGATAGTTGCAGACTCTATCCCGTTTGCTTCTGAAGAAATATTGACCGAGGCACATCTTTATTATTCAAAAGAGTCAAAAAAACTAATTGCAGCAATTCGGGAAGACGTTAATAAAGAACATGCTTCTTTTAGAATTTATACATTAAACTTTCCCCCGATCAATAGAATGAACAATTTAGAAGAAAATAGCTATGGGAATAAGAAAATATATTTTTCATATTTATTTGTTTTTTTATTGTTGCTTGTGTCGGCTTCTATTCTTTTTTTGATAAAGAAAAGAAGACATTCCCATATTTCTACAGATGTAACATGGGATTATGAAAATATTAAAACTGCAGTTCCTAAAACGAATGCCATTATCTTCTTTGGGGATTTCCTGGTTAGAAACAATATGGGTAAAGATGTTACACATCTCTTCCCACCCAGGCTTCAAAAGTTGCTTTGTTTAGTATTATTGTCACAAATTAGAAATGAGAAAGGAATAAACTCAAAGGAAATAAGTAGGATTATCTGGCCCGATAAAGACTCTTTTCAGGCAAAGAATATTAGAAGTGTAAGCTTCTCACAACTTAGAACTGCACTCCAGGATGTTGATGGTATCGATGTTGTCTATGAAAATAAATTTTGGAAGGTTAAATATTCAAACGAAGTGTTTATTGACCTTATTCATCTTGTTACTATCTCTAAAAGTATTTTAGAGGTTGATATTCAGCAGCTTATTGGAGATGAATTAAGGAAGTTTTTTGTATATACGTCAAGAGGTCAATTTATGCCATCGGTTCATGAAGAGTGGATGGATAATTTTAAATCAGAAATTGAGACGAAGCTTGTAGATGTGATATCCATTGTGTTAAAGTTTTGCTCAAAGAGTAAAAACAATGATCTTGGGATTCTTGCCGCAAATGTTATGCTGGGAATTGCCCCATTTAGTGAAGAGGCAATAAAGTCGAAAACTAAATTTTTAAAGAATCAAGGAAGGCTCCAGGCTGCTAAAAATGCGTACACTTCATTTATTAAAAATTACGAGAACAATTTCGGTTCACAGCCAAATATTCAGAAGTAATTGTAACACAAAATATTCCTAAAAAACAAACTGCGTTTTCTTCTATCTAATTGTTGAGGGTATTTTAGCTTGTGAAATTTCAAAAAAATCAAGGGTTAATAATTATCCGGAACTTTTAATCTTTTTATTAATCTATTTATTAATCCAACGAAATTAGCTTTGTTTGATAAACTTCTATGGCATCATAATAGTACAATTATATAACAATTTAAGTTGGAATTTCTACATGAAACTAATGTTGATTTACAGAAAGTTGCAATAGGTAAGTTATGCTTGTATTAAATCGTTTTTGCTTATTCCAATTGTGATTGGGTAACAAGTATTTATTTCTAGTGTCGTGTCATGTCTGAAATGACGGTTAAGTTGAAGTTATTTTGGTTTTTGACAAGGCAAAAAATCTGCGCATAGTCCGGCAGCTGCCGGATAAACGATTTTTTAACGCAGTCAAAAATCAAAAGAATCCCGGGTACTCGGGAGGCTGTCAGGGCAGGCGTGACACGACACTAATATCATTTAACTTTTGACAACTTCTTATTAAATGTGTTGAACATTTTTATTTTCCTTTTTGTAATTTGTTACTGAATTATTTGTCTAATCTGAAAACTATAAAACAATTATTTATGAAGAAAATTGCTTTCCTTCTTATTTTGGCCGTTATAGTAATGGCCAGTTGTACCCCAAAAAAAGAGACTCCCCGGGAAATTAAGAGTTATACCATTGAACAGTTCTACAAAAACACCAGCATTGGTGGTGGTAGTTTTTCACCAGATGAATCGAAACTGTTGCTTACGAGCAATGAAAGTGGTATTTATAATATTTATGAATATCCTATTGATGGTTCTGAACCCAAACAAGTAACAAATTTTGAAGACAGATCTGTATTTGGAATTGGCTACTTTCCTGAAGATGAACGTTTCTTGTTCTCCAGTGATAATAATGGTGATGAAATTAATCACATTTTTATGCAGGATACTGCTGGAGTAACTACTGATATTACTCCATGGGAAGGTGCAAAATCAAGCTTTTATGGTTGGGCACGCGATAAAAAATCATTCTTTTTTACATCGAATAAAAGAGATGAACGTTTCTTCGATTTGTATGAAATGGATATTGCCAGTATGGAGGCTACTTTAGTTTATCAGAATGAAAAAGGTTTTAGTATTGGCTCTATTTCTAAAAATAAGCGTTTTGTCGCTTTAGTCCAGTCCATTACAACTTCTAATTCTGAAATGTTTTTGTATGACAGGGAAACTGAGGAAACCAAGCATATTTCAGAACATGAAGGTGATGCAACTTTCAACCCCCAATTTTTCGATTTGAAAAATGAATACTTGTACTTTCTTACTGATGAGGGAGGTGAGTTTACTTATCTTTCCCGTTATAATATCGGATCAGGAGCGAAAGAAAAAGTGTGGGAAGCAGATTGGGATGTTTGGTATGCATACGAATCATACAATTCCAAATACCGAATTATTGGTGTAAATGAAGATGCGAAAACAAAAGTCTACGTTTTTAATTTAGCCGATGGAACTTCGGTTGAAATGCCTGCTTTTGAAGATGGGGATATCAAATCTATTTCTGTTTCAAAAAGTGAAAAGCTCGTTAAAATGTCGGTAGGTGCTTCTACTTCCCCAAACAATATTTACGTTTATAATTTAGAAACGAAAGAGCTGAAGAAGCTTACCGATACGTTGAATCCGGAGATTAACGAGGAAGATTTGGTTGCTGGTAAAGTCATTCGTTATAAGTCATTTGATGGCTTGGATATACCAGCTATACTCTATAAACCCCATCAGGCAGATACAGGGAAAGTGCCTGCCCTTGTTTGGGTTCATGGTGGCCCCGGCGGACAATCAAGGGTTAGCTATTTCTCATTGATTCAGTATTTGGTAAATCATGGTTATGCTATTATTGCTGTAAACAATCGTGGTTCAAGCGGATATGGAAAGACTTTCTTTAAAATGGATAACCAAAAGCATGGTGATGTTGATTTGAAAGATTGTATTTACGCAAAAAAGTATATGCAGAAAACAGGTTGGGTTGACGAATCCAAAATTGGAATCATTGGTGGTTCTTACGGTGGGTATATGGTTATGGCAGCACTTTGTTTTACCCCTGAAGAATTTGATGTTGGTGTGAATATTTTTGGTGTTACGAACTGGTTGCGTACATTAAAATCCATTCCTCCATATTGGGAATCATTTAGAAAAGCACTATATGACGAATTAGGTGATCCAAATACAGCTGATTCTGTTCGTTTATATAATATTTCACCCGTATTCCATGCCGATAAAGTAACGAAACCGCTTATGGTGCTTCAGGGTGCTAACGACCCACGCGTACTTCAGGTTGAGTCTGATGAGATTGTGGAGGCAGTTAAGGCAAATGGTGTTCCGGTTGAATATGTGTTGTTCCCCGATGAAGGGCATGGATTTGTGAAAAAAGAAAATGAAATAAAAGGGTATGGTCAGATACTTACATTCTTGGATCAATACCTGAAATAGTCTAATTAGTGATAGCCTCACTCGAAGTGAGGCTATCACTAATTATTTTTTTTATAACCCAACAGCACTGTTCGGTGCAAAGTAAATCCCTTTTTTTACCCAACGCGCCTGTAAGCTTTTTAAAGCTTCTTTAAATTTATTGAAATTTTTATTCTCCGTTTCTGTCCAGCCAACTTCTGCGTAGGCTGCAATTCTTGGGAAAACCATAAAATGCATATGCCCATTGGTAGGAATCCATTCTCCCCACATTTGACAACCCGTTCCAACCACTTTATCATGATACTCCGGGGCAAGTCCTTTAGGGATTGGGTTAAAGTTATAAGCCCTGGATAATGGTATCGATTTGTAGTCGTAATCCAGGTAGGTTTCTGAATGCAATGAATTGACAATCTCATAACCGTTGCTTGCAGCCGTTGTTGCCAATTCTAAATCACCTTTCCAAAAATGTATCAGCGATTCTGATGCCAGCTCTTGTTTTGCTTCCTTCGTGTCCGATTCATCTTGATACTCATGAAGCTTGTGCCCCAGGATTTCATTCCATCCCATCATCCTTCTGCCTTTCTTTTGCAGGTATTGGGAAATCCTATTCGTGAAGAAAATCTGCAGTCCGGCTGGTATCTCAATTCCGTTCTCTTTCATATAAGCCTGAACAGACTCTGATGATTTCCAGTGATTGTATTTTACTTCGTCACCACCAATATGAATAACTTTTGAAGGAAATAGGGCAATTACTTCATCCAGGACATCAGTCAGGAATTGATAAACTTTTGGATCGCTTACATCATACACATCTTTCCCAACCCCAAATTTGATAGGTACTTCAATTTCTTTTTTTGCAGTGCCCAACCACGGGTATGAGGCAATAGCTGCACTTGAATGCCCGGGCATTTCAATTTCAGGAACAATAGTAATATGTCTCTCTTCAGCGTACTCAATAATTTCCTTAATCTCTTCCTGGGTGTAAAATCCTTCATGCGGTTCCGCAGACTGGATTGGGCTTTGCCATTTTAGTGGCCCAACCTGTGTGCTTTTTCTTTTTGATCCAATTTGGGTCAAAAGCGGATATTTCTTGATTTCAATTCTCCAGCCCTGATCATCTACTAAGTGCCAGTGGAATACATTCATCTTTAGGTAAGCCATTTCATCTAAAAGCATTTTTACCTGATCTGCCCCTTTAAAATATCTGGATTCATCCAGCATAAAGGCCCTCCACGAAAAGCGTGGATAATCCGTTATCTCCAGATTGGGAATTTCTTTTGAAATACGATTGTTGGTAATTAGCTGAATCAAAGTTTGAGCTCCGTAAAACATTCCTGTATGGGTTGAAGCATACATATCAATTCCACTTTTGGAAACAATGAGTTCATATTCCTCTTTAGCTAATTCTGAATTTAGCTTGAAATTAATGGATGGTGAATCCGTTTTTTTATCCGTGATCTTCCATTTGAAACCGATTAAATTTTCAATACTATTTTGTAGAAATTCTGCTGTTTTATAGAAATCAACGCTTGTAATAATCGAAATTTCAGGCGTAATCGTAAAACTTCCTTTTTGAATGTTTAGTTCTTGTGGTTGCGGAACGATATGAACGTTTTGCGCTTGAATAAAAATACTGGTGAATAGTAAAATGATAACGGAAAAAATCTTTTTCAGTCTCATAGTCTCATTTGTTGTTTTAGTGAATGTAGTTAAAAACTAAGGAAAATGTCAAATGCCATTTGTAATAGTAACAACCCCAGACCATAAAGAGACTGTGTGAACATAACTAACTCTGGCATTTATGCCAGAGAATTAAGCATGAATGATTAGATAGGGCTTTAGCCCTTAATTTCAACACTTTGGGCTAAAGCCCTTTTGTTAGTCAAAAATACATTTTCACACAACCTCTTAATCCCGGGGTAAAAAGCACCTTGTTCTTCAAGGGCTGAAGCCCTTAATCTATATTTTTATCCGGTCAGTAATGTTTTATGATGAAGAAAAGAGTCTTATACAAACTCTACAGGTTTTCTTTTTACCCAATTGCCCCTGGTAAAATCCGGGAAGTACTGAGGTGCACTGCCCTGGGCAATTGATGCCTCTGAAAGTGGCGTGACAGCGCTCCATGCGGCTGCATCATAAACATCCATAACCGGTTGGCGCTGTTCTTTTACTGCATTTATAAATTCCCTTGTTACGAAGAAGTCCATTCCACCATGTCCGGAACCTGACGCTTTTTCTCCATATTGTTTCCAAAGTGGATGATCGTATTTATCTTGCCATGCTTTGAACTCATCCCAGCCGTGGCCTTCTGTCTGCCCTTCAATATGGATACGGCGGTGTCCATAGTCAAAATCAGTTACACCATCTGTACCTGCAACATGGAAATTTAATGAATAGGGGCGAGGCAAGTTACAATCATGCGTAACAATAATGGTTTCTCCATTTGTCGTTTTAATGATTGAGGTAATAATATCCCCCAGTTTCCACGGAAGTTTAGCATGTGGATGATCTTTTCCTCCCTGTGGATGCTCTTCAATATAATCTTTTAAACCAACAGCTTTTGATGCGGTTGATGTAAGGTAAAGGAAACGGTTACCCCGGTTAATGTCCAGCATAGCAGCAATTGGTCCAAGACCGTGAGTAGGGTAGACATCAGCATTTCTTTTTAATGAATGTTGGGTTCTCCAGCGTGCTTCCCCTTTAGCCCCATCACCAAATTTCAAATCTTCATTAAACTTTACACCCAATAAACTATGGCGGTAACCACAACGGGCATGAACAACTTCCCCGAAAAGGCCTTGCTTTACCATATTCATCACAGCCATTACATCCCGGCGATAATTTACATTTTCGAGGATCATGCATGGTATACCGGTTTCCTCCGAAGTATTTACCAGGTCCCAACATTCCTCAATGGTATTTGCTGCTGATACTTCAAGACCAGCATATTTGCCGGCCTTCATGGTTGCTACAGCCATTTTAGTATGCCACAACCAGGGAGTGGAAATAATTACACCATCAATCTCATCACGCTTTAGCATTTCAAGATAAGCATATTCCCCATTGGAATATACAGCAGCCTCTGGCATGCCAGCGTCACGGAGCATCTTTTGTGTTTTGCTTATTGCCTCCGGATCAATATCGCAGATAGCAGTGATTTTCACCCCTTCAGTTAATATTGATCTTCTTACATGGCTACGGCCACGGCCGCCAACACCAATGAACGCAATATTAACTTCTCCTTCTTTCTTTTTTGATAAGCTTCCCGCTTTTGCAATATGGGGTGCAACAACCAAACCTGCTCCGGCAGCACTAAATGTTTTCAGGAAATTCCTTCTGTTTGTATTCATGATTTGACAGTTTTATTTTGTTTTACGCGAAATTAATTGCAATATACAGGAATCCAGGGTAATGCCAAGAGGAACAAAAGGGGGAATAAAACGAAAAAACTTACTTTTTTACAATTTCAGTATAGGAATGCGGGTATTCTTCATTATACAAATGCATATATTTTTTGCAGAAATCGTCGTAAACTTGTTGTGCTTGCCCATGATTCCCTTGCAATGCCAAAGCAATCAAAATGTATTTTAAAGCTTCTTCGTTTAATGGATCAAATTGCTGAATGGTTTTTGCAGTTTCAATTTGAAGATTTGAATTCTTATCAAGCCCTGGAAGGATGCTTTTAAGGAGTTCTATGACTTCATCCGAAATATTGCTTTTGTAGGAGTCAAGCCACTCCTGTTCCAGGTTTTGGAGAATATTACCATCTTTCAAAATGGCTATTAGCTTTTCTATGATATCAGAGTCGATATGAACCTGAATACCCACTTTTGTTTTCAACTCATTGTATAAAAGAAAATCAATTTCAAGTCGGTTATCCAGTTCCAGAATCCATTTTTTGTTTTTATAAATAATTGAGACACCACCTAATTCGTTGAGAAGTTTTCGCAGCTTTTTGATGTTAGCACCCCGGTTTTCTTTTGCTTTTTCCTTTGGTGATCCAGGCCAGAAAGTATCACTTATTTGTTTTGAATTAATTCCTTCCGGGTTTTCGGCCTTGTTTAAAATGAAGAAAGCCAGCATTTGCCTTAGAAGTGGGGAAAACCGAGTTGAAATATCCCCTTCGGCAACTGAGAAAACCTGAAATGCCCCAAAAAGCTTAATTTGAATAGATGGGGTGTCAGTTTTTAGCGTAGCTGCTTTTTTTGTTTTAGGTTTCCGCTTATTTCGCCTTTTATTGATGGTGTAAAACGCAACTGCAAAAAACAAGACTATGAGCGTGGATATGATAATGTAATACACTGAAAATTTACTTGCAGAAGAGGTAGCCTTAATCAGGTAAACTGATTTAATTTCTTTTTCAGAAAGCCCTCTGTCCCATATTTTCAGATCATCAATAGAACCATAAAATTGTTCGCCCCAAATGTTGTTGCCAATAATTAATGATTGATTGGACGGTTTAATCTCGGATGCATTAACAATGGGGTTTTTTTGTCCATTAATGTAAAACTCTACTGTTCGGGCTGGATTAAATACAACCGTAAGGTGATGCCACTTATTTAATTCCAGAGGCCTGTCTGTTCTATGATCTTTAATTGTAGCGGTTGTAAAATCCGGAATGCCATGATTTAATTTTAGAGAGAAAGATGTTCCTACGCCCACAATCCCCATAAAGTCAGTTAAACTATCTGGTTTTAGCCAGGTTGCGATCGTGAATGGGGTGTCAAAATTTAAATCATTTTCTTTTGAATAGTCAATAAATGAGTTGGGCTTGAAAAAGTGTAGTACTTTTCCTCTTTCATCATCTTTTCTTATTTCAACATTCTTATTGATTATCTTATTCCAGTCCGGGTCACTCAGGTTGACAATTTTCTTTTCGAATGAAAAGTTCATAATCAGCTGATCATCAATTGAGCTTTCAAAAGCATTAAACTCACGTAAAAGGTCAGGCATCCCGGTATGGTGAATAATCTCACGAGGAGTAATTATGTAACCATTTTTATATGGCGATAAGATTTCTTTGTAGTCGGTTAAGGGAAGCGAAAACCTGGCAGGCGTAATTAATTTTGGTTTTTGATGCCAGTAAATTTCATTGAGATATTCATTGTTGTACTTGAAAATACCTTTAAAACGCCTTAGGGAGTTTATGGAATCCAGGGCTGATTTGTAAGTTGAATTTCTTTCTGAAGGCAAAATAATCAGGTTGGGCACTTTGCCTGTTGCTTTCCACATTGAAAGACATTCGTTATAAAGGTTGTCGGTAGAGTTTGAGTTAAAAACAACCAACTTATCCAGTGGGTCTTTTGAAAAACGCTTGTCGTATATATTGTTATCCCTTATTTGTTCTACAGAAGTAAATGTCAGGTCATTATTAAAAACAGCAATGACTGATTTTTTTTTCTGTTGAAGCGAGTCCAGGCTTGGCCAATCGGATTTGTTATTGCAGGTATAAAGTTGGTTCCCGTATTTTTCGGTAAGCTCAGCTTTTAAAAGTTCCTTGTCGTATTCTCCTGAGAAAGCAAATAACGCAACTGCTTGCTGCTGTATAGCAACTGGTAATGAAGAAACAACTTTGCTTAGGTCTTTTGAATTGTCAAGTTCTATCAAATACGCCTGAGTTTCGGCAATGTTCTGTGATTCATTTGATTCGATACAAGGGAAAGCCAAATCATCCAGAAACAAAGTACTTTTCTGCGCATTGGATAAAAACACAAGAAACAGACCGGTAATAAAAGTTAGTAGTAGTTGTTTTGTCACGTTGTACCTTGTTTAAAAACCAATCGGTATTGTTCCCCTTTTGGCAAAACACAAAGATAAAATAAAAAGGAAGTTTTGCGTAACAAAAATGTGGGCTTAGAAATGATGAATTAGAAAAGTAAATAGTCAGTTAAATTTGTCAACCCTATTTATGGAAGGTCAACCCGCAACCCGTTTCCAGCATCCAGTCGCAGTTTTCAGTTATCTGGTAACCGCACATCCAGCATCTAAATCCAGTATCCAGATAAGCTGTCATTATTTCCCGCTTCGGACTTCGGACTTCCAGCTTCAATCTTCTAGCTGTAAATTAGTTATCGGTTTTCGGTTATCCAGTAACCGAGAATCAAGAATCAAGCATCCAGTATCCCCCCACGCTGGCGCAAGGTGTGCCGTGAGTAAAAGTAAGCGTTCTTTTACATAGCTGCAAATAAGATGGAGGAACCGACCCTCCGGAGTCTCTCTACAGGGAGCGGCTCCAAACAATTTTCCTGATGCATGTTGAGCAATTGGCATGTGTGAAGCGAGGAAAAAAAAAGGCCAAATTTGAATTGGTCATGTATGGATAAAAGAGATGAGCGAAAGCGAACCTACCGATGAAGCACCGAGAAAGCGGTACATCCTGACAAAACCGGGACATTTTGCGGTCCCAGGGACAAGTGCAACGGAAACCTGTTTACTGGTTGCATGTCAGGCGTTGTTAAGGGGGCATGACTTTTATCCGGGCTTATTTGCGGGACACGGGAAGCCCCTTATTGATGCGAAAAGGAAAATACAAGAGTAAAATCAAGGCGGTTACTAATGCAGCAAGAGGTGACGGATGAACCCGTAGTAGTGTTGAAGCCCCTGTAATGGGGGTGGGGCAAAGGGGTTCAATTATACAGTTTTCAAATTATTAACAACCCAAAATTAATGAGGAAGATTTTTGAAGAGAAAACAAAACCCTTACCCATCAGTAAGGAAATGGTGTGGAAGGCTTACAAGAAAGTAAAATCGAACAAAGGGGGTGCAGGGATTGACAAGATAAGTATTCGTCAATACGAAGAAAACCTGTCAGCTAACCTGTACAAACTATGGAACCGGTTTGCCTCAGGGGGTTACTTCCCACCAGCAGTTAGGGAACATGGGATAAAGAAGGATAACGGGCAGGTAAGAAAGCCCGGTATCCCAACAGTCTCAGACAGGGTTGCCCAGCAGGTGATAAAAGACCTGTTAGGGCCCCGGCTCGAAAAAGGGTTCCATGAACCGTCGTATGGTTACAGGCCATTGAGGGGTGCACATCAGGCATTGACCTGCGTTAGGGAAAATGTTAGGAAGTATGCCTGGGTAATTGATTTGGATATTACAGCATTCTTCGATAACGTAGAACACGAAAAACTGATGAAAGCGCTTGACAGGCATGTGCCTGAACAATGGGTTCAAATGTATGTACAGAGATGGCTGGAAGCCCCGGTTGCCAAGTTGGATGGTAGCATGGAAGCAAAGAAAGGCAAAGGCACCCCGCAAGGAGGTGTAATAAGTCCCTTGCTGGCTAACCTGTATTTGCATTATACGTTTGATAAATGGATGGAATTAAAGTTTCCACAGGTTTCATTTGTAAGATATGCTGATGATATAATCGTCCATTGTGTATCCGAGGATCAAGCCTGCTACATTTTGAGGGAAATTAAAAGCCGGATGGTAAGGTGTGGATTGTCAGCACATCCCCAGAAGACGCGGATTGTGTATTGCAAAGATTACCGTAGAAAGCTGAAAGGGAAGAAATCAAAATTCGACTTTCTTGGATTCAGTTTCCGTCCGGTAAGCAAACCATCGAAACGTGGGGGGATGTTCTTGGGGTATGATTGTGAAATCAGTCAAAAGTCATATCCCAAACTGGTTGGGGAAATACGGCATACCCGTTTTGACCGCTGGCTAACATCGTGGCAAGAGATTGCTGACCTGTTGAACAGTAAAATCAGGGGGTGGATTGGATATTATGACAAATTCAGTTCCCGTACCCTTACTAAAGTGTTTCACCGACTGCATAACCGACTGATAAAATGGATAAGAAACCGGTTCAAAAGGTTCAGGAACAGTAAAAGGCTTGCTATTGCACATTTAAAGTATGTGTACAGGCATTATCGCTACTTGTTCTATCACTGGCAAATCGGTTACCATTTGGTATAAGTTTGTATGATAAGAGCCGTATGATTGGAGACAATCACGTACGGTTCTGTGAGAGGTATGGGGTGAGATTCCCTGTACCTACTTGACTTTGCAATTTGTGCCTCTACCAAAGGCTGAAAAAAATAATTTCAACTCTTTTGAGTTGTACACCGATTGTAAATCGGCGCGAGCGGGAGTAGTTTGTCCGCTGGCATTTTTGGGGACCAAGCCAGAAACAATTAGGAGCAATGCCATTAACAGATAAAGATTCTTCATAATAAACTCCTTTTTATGTTGTTGTAATTACAAAGATAGGGTATTGGAGAGTGTGACGGTGAATGAACTTGATCTCAGGGTAGGGATTTAAATCTTCAAATATCTCATGCCAAGAGGGATTATTTCATATGCATCTTCAATTGTCTTTCTTAAATCTTCAATGCCAACGTTGGTAAAATATCTATTCCAAAGAACTATGAGTTCGTTTAAGTCATAATCATCGGAATAATATATTTTTTCATATTCTTGTCTGTTAACTTCTTCAAGTTTAGACAATAATCGATCAAATACGTTTGAACCAGGATAAGGTATCATTGGAGAAATTAATATACTTCTAACATTCCCAATTTTAGATAATTTCTGAAGGAATGATAACGTTTCTTTCAATGTATCCTTTGACTCTTTTATTCCTCCTATAATAAAGCTACCTAAAGTTACATCAACATTGTTTTCCTGTAAGAGTCTTGTCGCCTCAATGCTTTTTGCTGCTGTGATGTTTTTGTTGAATCTTTTCAACATTTTATTGCTTCCAGATTCATATCCAATGAATGTAGATACAATATTCAAGGATTTTATAATCTTGATATTTTGGTCAATATTATCAGCCCTTGTAAAACAGTAAAAAGAAGGTTTTGTATCATAGGATTTAAAAGAAGTTTCTAAACTTTTTATTAAATCAGAAAGTCGCTCCTTATTTGTTAAAAAGTCTGGATCAGTTATTCTGATATGGTCAACATTATGGTTTTGCGTCAAATGTTTAATATCTATTAGTATTTTATCCAGATCCCGGTAAAAATGCTTTTGAGGAACAGAGCAAAAAGAACATCTTCTATTTACAATATTCTGAGGACAGCCAATTTGAGTGAATGTGGAACCTATGATTTTTGACCTTTCAAGATTTCCTCGACGAGTAAAGAATTTTGAATAATCATTAAAATTGGTATTTGAATAGTCTAATGAATCAAGAAAGTAGTTGTTTGGAATTGGTATGATCTCAGAATCTTTGTTTGAATCAGGAAGATATAGAATGTTTGAATAAGAGTTTGAAAAAGTTCCTTTTAAAACTTCATGTATAAAGAAAGAAAAATCATTTTGAAGTGCTCCAATATGCAAATAATCTATTTGATTTACGCGTACTGATTTATTCCTAATTATCGATTTATAAGAATTAGTAATATGAACACCACCAAGTATCGTTGTCGCACCGTGTTTTTTTGCTTCGTTACAATATTCAAGGGCAATGCTGTAATTAAAAGAATTACATGATATGGCTACAATCTTGGGTTTATTGAGATTTATTTCGTTTTTTATTTCGTTAGATGGTAAAATAGCGCCATCTAATATTGTAGCCTCTTTTTTAAAACTTTCGGGAAGTAGACTGTAGATAGCTAAAAGACCCAAATTAGGCTCAAACGAATAGTTTACAGAATCGTATTGCGAAAACGGATTTATTAATAAAATATTCATACGCTACTTAAAGGAAGCTGCTAGCATTTTTCTATACTCAGTAAACTTGTCTGAATACTTTATGTTTTTATTCCTGGGACGATCAAAAGGGACTTCAATGCTTTTTATAATCTGACCATCTTGAAGCAATGCAACCCTGTCTCCTAAAAATAAAGCCTCTTCTAAATCATGTGTTACATAAATAATGGAAGATCCTAGTTTTCTCCAGAAATTCAAAAGCCAATCATATATATTTTCTTTAGTGAAAATATCTAATGATTTGAAAGGCTCATCCATCAAGACGATTTGAGGTTCGGAAATAAATGCTCTAGCAATTGAAACTCTTTGTTTTTCACCCCCTGAAATTTGATCAGGATATTTTCGCAATAAATCTTCTATTTCTAGGTGTTCTGAAACTTGAACTATTTTCTCTTTAGTTTCTTCTGATAGCTTATGATCTCTATCAATATGATTGTTATTGTAGACAGGAATACCAAGTTTGATATTTTGGCTAACTTTCAACCATGGTAATAATCGATCATCCTGAAATACAAGCCTCAACTCACCATTTGTTACTATCCTTCCATTATAATCGAGTAATCCTGATATTGACTTTAATAAAGTAGTTTTTCCTGACCCCGATTTTCCAACTAAAACAAAGAATTCATTCTCCTTTATTGAAAATGATAAGTCATTAAGAATAGTATTCTCTCCATAATTAACATTAAGGTTCTCAACTTTAACCGTTATTTTCTTTTCTTTTGTCATTTAGAGTATTTTATCCAGGGAAAAACTTTGCTTACAAAGATTTTGAAAAGAGCATCAGTCAGAAATGCTAATAAACCTAACTCAATTAGCCCTAAAAACATTAAATCCATTTTATCAATAATATGGGAGTAGGAAATTCGATATCCAATTCCTTCACTTGCACCAATCCACTCGGCAACAAACAGCATAATAAAGGAAAGGGCAATACCTGTTCTTAATCCTCCAATGGAATAAGAAAGAGAAAATGGTATCACTATTTTAATATTGAAACGAAATTTTGAGAGCTTTAGATTCTCACTAAGTTCTTTATATGTTTCTGGTAATTGAGAGGCTCCCTCATGGGTTGAAATCCATACAGGAAAGAATACACCCAGTGCAATCATGAAGATTTTTGCAAACTCACTTACTCCAAAAAATTGGATTATTACTGGAACAAGTGCAACAGCGGGTAATGCTCTCCAAATATGGAAGTATGTACCAAATGATTTATAAAGAAACCGACTTCTTCCTGTAATTATACCGATAAAAACCCCTATGATAGAACCATAAAACAAGCCCGGGTAGACTCTTTTACAACTCATCACTAAATCATCAATAAAGAAACCCCTATTAATAGCATCCTTACCTGCCAGATATATCTCGTTAATAGCTGGGATTACAGAATAATTACCCTTTACTGTTGATGATGCATAATACCAAACAATAATGAGAGCAATTATAGAAAGAAGCTGAATATAGCTGCCTTCTATAATACTCTTTATTAATGATGAAATTTTTTTATTGCTTTTTAAATGTTTCATTATACAGGTTTGAGATAATTGTACTTCGCTTGTATTCAATAGGACTAGAGCCCTTATGAATTGTCGTGTCGAGCCAATTAACGTCCTCTACAATCATATCATATAATCCATCAGTTAATTGTAACTTATATTGGTGTTCTGAATAGAATTCTTTCACTTCTTTTACATCCATGTATAATAGATTCGCCATTGTTTCAATAGCAAGATTTTCATCTTTCTGGATTAATTCATCAGCCTTTCTTAATCCTTTAAGAATCGCTTTAGCGGTTTCTGGGTTATTTTCAAGTATTTCCTTTTTTGTCACTAAGATCATTTTATAATACCAATACTTATGCCCCTCATCAGATAATACAATAACTTTATCTCCAAGTTCTTTTTGAAGTTTATAAACATGTGGCTGCCAAATTACAATGGCGTCTATTTGTGTATCAGAATCACCACCATTTGACTTAAAAGCTGAAACAGCGTTTGGTGGAGCCATATTAATCATTTCAACTTCATCTAAAGCAATGCCATTATCTAGTAGGTATTTATGTAGGAAAAGATGAATGTTAACCCCAAACAAAACACCTATTTTTTTACCTTTTAAATCTTCTGCTTTTTCAATGCCTCTATCTTTTCGAGCAATTAGTTTGATCGCATTTATTGGTTCTGCAAGTTCAGCTAAAACAACTAAATCATTTTTCAAAGATTCATCACTATTTTTGTTGAATAGATTATGGGCAATATTCATATCTACCAATACTGAATAATCAACACTTCCTGCATTTAAAGCATCAAGAGCAAATTTTGCTGCTGCCGAATTACTGCTTTTTACATTAATTCCAAATTCTTCAAAATAGCCTTGTTTTTCTGCTATTGGGAAATGTAAATTATTGGCATCAATGTTATACATTACTTTTACCTCTTCTAAATCTTTTTTACTAGTATTCGTGCATGCTGTTAGGATTGTAAATAGTAAAGCAATTAAATAAAATGTATATTTCTTCATAATAATATATTGTTTAATTAAAATATCATTGCTAGCGTTTTGCCAATATTAAAAAGTGTTTCTTTATTACTATCGACAAAATCCCAAATTTTCTTTCCTTTTTCTGAAATTTTGTCAATTAGATTAATAGAACTTTTAACTTTTTCTTGAAAAGAATTTATATCGTTTCCTTCAAGTAATTCCAATTCGCCACCGGACACCTTTGAGTCAAGCTTAGATAATTCATCCTTTAGTAATGGGTATAATTTAATTAGGAAAAAAGTATCAATATCTTCAAGCGTTCTAACCAGATCTTCTTGAGAATCAATAAAGTTTGATTTTTTCGAGTTTGAAGATCTCTTTCGATCATACATTGCTTTATTGCTATCATACGAAATAATATTGTCAGTCAAAGATGATTTAAGAGTGAAAAATTCGTCTAACTTCGATTGATAAGTTGAACCAAAAACAGTTTTTACTTTATCTCTAAAGATTACTTCACTTTTAATTTCTTCAAGCATATCAAGAACGATAGCTGCATTTGTTCTAAGGTCAATCATATTTTCTGTTATTAATAGGTGATTTTTTAACCATATATTACGGCAATCATGTTTCTTATTTGCGAAAATGTTAAGCTCTTCTTCCCAAGTTCTTTTAATACCCTTCGCTTCAAAATGTTCATGACAAGCTAAATTTGGTATTTTTTCAATTTCAATCCCATTTGGATACATTAATTCTTGAAAGAATTCAAATTCATGTGCTATCTCCAGACTATCATATTTGTAGATACCTTCAAGGTGAACTAATTTCCCATTGAGCCCAAAACCATTATAATCTTTATCTTTTCTGTCAATTATTATTTGATAAGCCTCTTTTAATTTTAAATATTTTAATGCATGTTCTTCAATGGTTCTTATAATTAATTCTTTTTGAGAATCGCTCCAAACATATGATGCCATAATTTCTTTACGCCTCTTCTTGATGAATTTTTCATATTTCTTATCCAAATCAATCATTACAAAATACTTGTTCTCATTAAATCATTTATAACGTCATCAATGACCGTAAACTTGGTTTCTATTAATTTATTCAAATAATCTATTTGAAAAGAATCTTTTGCTGATTCCAAAAGGTCATTAACTAAAGTTCCTCCATAAGAATAGGTTAATGGATCACTTAAGAAATATGCGTATTTCTTTCTAAGAGACAATATATTTTTTGCGAATTCCTTATTTCGAGCTGCGGGAATGTCAGATAATTTATCTATCTCAATATCTAATAATTCATTCAGTACTACACTAAAATGCCAACGCATCCTAATTACTTCAAATAAATCAAGAATTGAGTCTGATACAAAGTTTGGAACATTTTCAACCTTTGATAAACTAACAGCATTTATCTCCTCAGAAACATTTTCATGAAATAAAACAGTTGTTCTATGATGAGATGCAATATATATATGTTTAAAATAGCTATAGTTTTTTGTGTAATGGTTTATCTTTTCTCTGAAAAAAGGCAATGGAACTAATCTATTGAATTCCTCATCATTCTTTATAGAAAGAAGTTCTCCACCGATAATGTATCGCAAAAGTAGTAGTATTGTTTCTCTAAGATTTCTCTTTACTTTTTTTTGGTCATCATCCTCAAGCCTTTCAAAATGTTTTCCATCAAAATGATCCCACCAACAAAGCGGATGCCCATTAAACTGCAATTCATTCTCGTAATTCAATTTAATGTCATTTTTCATGAGTTTCCCATTCACAACTACATAAGGATTCTGACAGTCCAAATCTTTATGATGAAATAAGAGACTATTTTCACATTCTGAATTCTTAACACAACTATTTTCACATCCAAAGGTGATTATACTTTTTTCATCTTTTAATTTTCCAAATAGTTGAGTTAAAATATTAATTAACCTTCTACTCTCAAATTTCTCTTCTTTTTTATCAAATGGATTTTTCGAACAAGTTATCTTAGGATAAATATATTTTTTGCTGTCCTGAGAATCTGATGCGTTTAAAAGGTTATAAAATTGAAATATGTCATCAGAAGTGAGATGTTTTTTAGATTGTTTTTTTAAATGAAAAGTCAATGTCATAGCTCCAATTCCAGAATCTGAGATTCTTACTAATCCATTCAATTTACACCTTCCTTTATATAATTCATCATTATAATATTCAGTTTTTTCCTTTTTTCGATACTTCCTAAGAATTGGTAATTTGATGGTTACATTTCCAAAATCCAGTTTTGTGAAATATTCGTGTTTTTTCAACCTAAGATTAGGCAAAATAACCTGACGATCATAATGTGAGTTGCCATCTTTTCTTGCTTTGAAGATCAGTTGATTATCATATTCTTGTTTGAATTCTTTTGTTGTTTTTTTACTTTTATTGTATGATTCATCTGATAGTGTGTAACTGCACATCAGTTTTTTTAGGCTATCAGTATCAAAAGAATTTTCTTTTATGACATTTGATTCTACATTTTTGAATAATCCAATTTTCTCAGAATTCATCCTAGAAACAAATGATTTTATAGAACTTTCTTTATCAATAAAAAAACTAAAGATGAAGTTTACTTTAACCTCTTCAAATTGTAAGCCTAGTTCTGATTTGTTTTCCAAAGACATCTAGTTTTTAAGGTGATTAATTATGTTTATTTTTCGAAATTTAATAAAAAACTGTCCCTGAAATTATCAAAAGATTATTAAATATTATAATTAATTGACCTTTAATTGCTGTTATTCAGCATTAAATGGAAGCTGTTTGTGTCATTTTGAAAGTAAAGTTCCTTATTTTGATTAACAATAAAGTGCTAAAAAATGAAGTTCATGAGAAAAAACAGGGGGTAAACCCTAAATTCCGGAGCGTTCATGCAATTTTGCATTTTTGTCAATAAATTAAAATTTGCTTGTCCTATTTTAGTAGCCGATAAACATTTTAGTTGCTTTGAACCCCAAAATGTGGGAAACAAATTAACGAACACCCCGAAGATGGATAGACAGGAAAGCCCCGTTCCGTTAATTTTTAAAGAAAAGCAGTTAGCAACCAATGGGTAAGCATTAGCAACTCAATTGTAAGGCTTAGCAATAGGAGAGAGACTTGTAGCAACCGACCAGTAACCCTTAGCAATTGAAATGTAACCCTTAGCAACCAATGGGTAAGCGTTAGCAAGTGAAATGTAAGGTGTAGCAACCAAAATGCAGGCATTAGCAATGCATGCGTAAGTATAAACCATTTAAATTTTTAACAACATGTCAAGTAGACCAAATTTTTCGGAAGCAGAAACACTGGAACGGAGCAGGGTAGCTCTTGAAAACGTAGAAAACCAGCCTGAAATTGCAGCAGCAATGGGCGAGATGGGCTATGATGCGGCAAAAATCGCAGCCGGTAAAGCTATTCTTAGCAATACACGTCAAACCTATGACGCTAACAAAACCGAGGATCACGAATCATCAGCCGCCTATGCAGCCTTCGACACAAAACGTCGGCAACTGGAAGACTTATACAACCTTCACCGTAAAAAGGCAAAGGTCATATTTAAAAATGATGTCCTTACCGCTGAGAAACTGGCCATAACCGGTACACTCCCCCGGGCCTATATCAAGTGGATTGAAAATGTAAGGCGTTATTACACCGTTGCCAATGAAGACACCGATATCCAAACAAAGCTAAGCATGCTTAAAGTTAGTACAGAAGAAATAGCAGAAGGCTTAAGCTTAATCAACGAAGTAGAAAACAACCGTGCGAACTACCTTCGTGAGAAAGGGGAGTCGCAGGAAGCAACAAAAACCAAAGATGCCGCATTTGCCGTTCTCGATGACTGGATGAGCGAATTCTTCGCCGTAGCCAAAATTGCACTCGAAGACAAGCCCCAGCTCCTCGAATCACTGGGCAAACGGGTACGAAACTAAATCAATTTTTCCCCATATAGATTATATAATAGATGCGATCCCCTCTGGGATCGTGTCTTTTTTTATCCCATATCCACTGCGAGGAGCCCTGAAAGCCTGCCTGCCAAAGGTTGGGGCGTGATATCAATAGCCCAGTGCGAAGTGAAACGGAGCGCTGGGTATAAAGAACCACAAACCCCAATCGTCCGGCGTGAGATGTAGTTTTGTAGAAAACGTTTTTCCGGACGGAATTTCCGGGCATTTCAATTTTCAACCCGTTTCCAGTCGTAGTCTCCTTTTAGTTATCAGGGTCTGTATCAACCAGAGGGAGATCCCGGATCTCCATTTCATTGCGTCCGGGATGACGAGCATCAAGCATCCAGCATCCAACATCAATTTAAGCGAGCTCCTCAATTTTTGCAAGGCAAGCCTTCTCTGTCAGTTTAAGGAGTTTCTTAGTTTCTTTTTCCCAGTATTCGAGTTGTTCTTTACTTACCCGGTAATGTTCCTCATCAATGTAGCGGCCACCGATATACGCGGCATCCAGGTGTGAAAAGAGGTCTTTTTCTTCTTCCGTGTTTTGAGGGAAACAGGCAGCTGTTTCGGGGGCGTACCGTTGGGCATTCATGCGCAGCACAGCCAAGCGGTGCTCATACGGGTTATTGCGGCTAAAAACCATTTCAATGGCTGTATAGCAGTTCTCAACACTCTGTTGTAGTTCAAATGAGGCTTTTTGGGCGGATTTGTGATTGTTTGTGGTTGTAAATTTGTTTTTGACAAATATGAAGGTATCAAGATTTTCTTGAGCTGCCCCAAACCATTGTTTAAAGTCCCGTTCAGCTATTTCCTTAAGGCGGTCTGGTGTCAGGTTTTCGGCTTCGGCTAATTCTACATGATCATCTGCATATAAAATAATTCCCTGTTCTTTTATTTCGGTAAAAAAGTATTGCCCTTCCCTCAGGTGCATGTTCACAAAACCCAGGGTTTCCACGGTTGCCTGAACGGCTGTAGGGGCATGGTCGAACATTTTGTACAACCTGTTCTTTAAGTCCTGGCAGTCCCGCTCATCTTTGGCCAGTACCAACAGGTCGTAATCACTTTTCTTGCCTGTTCTGAATTCAGGGTTAAAAAACCATTTATTCTTGCCGGCTACTTCTTTCCAATTCCCCCTTGCATACGAACCATACAAAATAACCATGCAGGCCATCCCGGTTTCAATAATCTGCCGGGTAATTGTTTCAAGTTCTGCTATTTTATGTTGTGGTAAATGGGGCAATCGTTGAGCAATTTGTTCCATTGGTTACTTGTTTGCACAAACTTAAATAATTTTAGTTAAATAATCCATT
>JANQII010000333.1 GCA_028282195.1 Prolixibacteraceae bacterium | reverse complement strand
TTTCAGGTTCTCGATACTTGATGCTGGACAACTCGTAGTTACCGGATAATTGGTCTTTGGCAATTGTGTCCCGATGGTTGGGTCCTTGATTTTGGAATTTGGGATTTGTTTTTTGAATATTGCCTCCGTGCTTATTCTTTGAAGCTTACAACCTGTTGCTTCAAAAACCCGTTTCCAGTCTCGGTCACAGTCTCCATTAACCCGAAACCCGCAACTCGAAACTTCCACAAAGAAAGCTTACAAAATAAGAAAAACCCTCCCGAACCTTTTGTTGTATTGCACTCAATCTATTATTAGCTAAAAAGGGACCAATAAGCCCTTAACATGTGAAACCCTGTTTTATGACATTGGTAACTTAACGTGAGTTCTGTTTAATATCTATTTTAAAGGTTAAAACCCTGTAATTTTATTACAGCTACTTTAGTTTCTATAAACTTTTATGTATTGCTGGAAATGGGATCCCGAAGTTTCGGAAGAAGCCAGAAGTTTTTCGGTTTGTGTTGTCTTCCTTCCAACTTCCAGCTTCTGTCTTCCAGCCTGTTTTGTCAACTGGGTTGTTCATGAATTTCATTCATCCATTAAATCGATGTATTTTCAATGCATAGTGTTTTAGTGATGTTGCTAATAGAAATAGTAACCTTTTGACTTACTCAATCTCATCCAACTCTTGCAAAGTGTCATTTAGTTTTTGGATGTAGTTGCCGTAAAGTCGGCGGAAACCCCAGCGGAAGAAAATGAAAAGCCCGATGGTTACCGCAACTAAAATTACGATTCCCAAAGCAATTGAACTTGCTACCTGTAAAACATTCAAATCGCTAATTTCACCTCCCTGCCTGTGTGCAGCGACCTCAAAACCAACAATCATTCCTGAGATAAAATTCACCCCCAAAACAAGCAGTAGAATAAATAGAGCGACATAGAATAATTTTCTGTAAGAGTTCAGGATTTTTATGATGCTAATCAGAACATTTTTGAGGTCAGAAGTTTGAGAATAGCCCTTTTTTACAAAATGATATCGAATGCTGAAATATATGAATGTGCTAAATATAAAAAGGGTATTAATCGTGTTTACAATAAGTATCCATACGGGGATCTCTGTGCCTTCCTGCTCCACAATTGGGGGAGTTATAAACAAGTCATCAAGTACCAGGAATAAAGTAAGCGCGAACAGAACTGCAAACCCCGTTTTGATATTACGATCAATTCGCTCAATCATGTTTTTGGTGCGTTTTTTAAGCATATCCAAAATAGCATCTTCACCCAATTGACGCTTGTCTGCATCCTTTGAGGAAAATTTGTCCCATGCCGATTTTAAATCTTTCAGTTCCATGCTATTCTCCTGTATTCATGTATTTCTTCAACTTATTCTTAATACGGTTCATTTTCACACGTACGTAATTTTGTGTAATCCCCGTTATTTCAGCAATATCTTCGTATTTCTTATTCTCCAAAAATAACAGGATGATTGATTTCTCAATTCCTGTTAAATGAGTAATGGCCTTATGCAGTTGCTTAATTTGTTCTTCTGTTTCGTGATCGTATTCTTCTTCTGCCAGTTGAAAACTGCTGATCTCCAGGCCGGATTGATCGGGCTGCCTTTTATTTCTTTTAAAAGAAGTGATGGCAGTATTCAGTGCTACCCGGTACATCCATGTTGAAAATTTGGATTCGTTCCGAAATGAAGGAAAAGACTTCCAGAGCTGTGCCAGTATCTCCTGGAACAAATCACGGCGGTCTTCCTCCGAATCACAATAAATGGAGCATACCTTATGTATAATTCCCTGGTTTTGTGATATGATCTGAACAAATTCCTTTTCCAAAACGTGTTCTATTAGTCTGTTTTTTTCGGGTTTGTTACATTAGCTCATTTTCAGGAAGCCAACTTCTGCGTCGGTTAAAAACCGCCATTTACCCCTGGGAAGTTTCTTTTTGGTCAATCCTGCAAAAAATACCCGGTCAAGTTTTACAACCCGATAGCCTAAATGTGCAAAAATTCGGCGAACTATCCGATTTTTTCCTGAATGAATTTCAATGCCAACTTGTTTTTTATCAGATTCTTCTACAAAACTTATCGCATCAGCTGCAATAAATCCATCTTCAAGTTCAATGCCCTTTTTAACTTGTTCAAGGTCTTTTTGCTGAAAATCCTTATCTAAAAAAACGTGGTAAATCTTTTTCTTTTCATAGCTGGGGTGGGTTAATTTTTTTGCTAATTCACCATCATTCGTGAACAGGAGCAAACCTGTAGTTTCTTTGTCAAGCCTGCCAACCGGATAAATTCGTTCGTCACAGGCACTATCAACCAGTTGCATCACTGTCTTGTCAGCATGCGGGTCATCAACGGTTGTTACAAATCCTTTTGGTTTGTTTAAAAGAAGGTATACTTTCTTCTCGGAACTTAGTTCTTGTCCTTTATAAGTTACTTTATCCTTAATGGTTACTTTGTAACCAAGGCTGGTTACCACAGTTCCATTAACCTGGATTTCACCTTTTTCAATAAGTGTGTCAGCTTCGCGGCGGGAGCATACCCCGGCATTGGCAATAAACTTATTAAGGCGAATTTCGCGGTCAGACTTTTTTATTACCTGAACCTTTTTTTTGAAAGGATTGCTTTCTTTTTCCGGCTGATCATTTTCCCGGAATTGATCGCCTTCTCTTTTTTTATTTTCTTTTTTCATATGGAAGTTGTCAAAAATTAAATGATAATATTATGCTATTGAATGGAACAATTGTTTTTTTTGACCCTCCCTCCCTACCTGCAGCAGGCAGGGACGATCCCGGGCACTCGGGATCAGGGTGGGTTAGTTGAAAAAAAGTGTCGCCATTCATGACATTAGCAAATAGCACTCTTTCATACGATTACAGCCACTTTCAGTTTCTAACTTTAAACAACTTCATGTATAAAATTCCTGCAAAGGTCGGAATTTTAAGGAAATAAACCAGCTAAAATATACTTGCTATGGCAATTCAATAATTTTCAAATTACGGAAATGGATTTCAGCTCCTTCTGATTCCAGGCAGATGTAGCCATGTTTTTTGGTTGATTTGCTAATCCCATTTACAAACTTGCCATTCACAGAAAGCTTTATGGTTCCATCAACACAAACAACATCATAAGTATTCCATTCACCTTTTCCTTTGCAACGGTTTTCAACAGATTTACTTCTTCTTCCTCTTGGGTTGTCAGGAACAGTTTCAACGCCACCAACACCAAATAATTCACCATGTACATAAGCTATGGGGCGTTGTACACCATCTTTGGCATTTATATTTATCCAATCCAATTCCAGCATTTGTACTTCAACGCCATTAGGAAGCCTGGTTTTTTCGTTTGCATTGGCATCACTCCATACAAATGTTCCAGAGTTTCCCCCAGCCTCTATATGCTTCCATTCTATATGAAGCAAAAAGTTGGTGTATTTTTTTTCTGACCTGATTACCCCAATTGGATGGCCTTTGCAAACCAACTCTTTCCCTTTCAATTGCCATGTGTCCTCGTTTGTATTTACCTGAAACCATTGAATTGGTGTAGTTTTCTTCTTACCGGCATATACTGTTTCAAGACTGGTTTCTTCACCAAACTGACAAACCTTTTCCTGAGCTGTAAGCTGAACATTGAGTGTTATAAGAATTATGGCTGTTAAAAGCTTTAAGCAATATCCTATTTTCATTTTTTTAAATTTAGAATTACTAACTGTTTGCAGGCTTATTTGCGACACCGGCTAATGGAATTTCTTCAGGAATAGTATAGTTTGAACTGAAAGAATATGTTTTAGGGCCCAGGTATAAATCTAAGTTCATTACTTCCTCCCAACTAACATCTTTTCCTCTGTATGCTGAAATTCTTCCCATTATGGCAATTAATGTGGAGTTTGCCTGGGCTACTGCATCATTAACTGGCTTGCCTGTTCGAATTCCAGATACAAAGTTTATATGCTCCTGAACAAATGGGTTTGTCACTTTCCATTTTGAATCTGTTTCTCCTTCTTGTGGATGAGGGTATTCCCAGATGACATTTCCTTGAAGATCGTAAAGCTTTCCGCTGCAATCTGCAAAGCCTTTTGTGCCTGTAATTCGTTCAACTTTTTTGTTGGTGCAACCATTTATTTGTCGGGCAGAACAATTGGCACGTATTCCATTTTCATATACATATTCGATACTGAAAAAATCGTATTGATCCCCTGAAACTCTTCTTTGTCTTCCACCCCAACCGGTTGCTTTTACCGGGTTATGACCAATATGCCAGTTCATTACATCAATTTCATGAATAAACTGTTCTACAATATGATCACCGGATAGCCAGCAAAAATTTACCCAGTTTCGAAGCATATATTCCATGTCCGACCATTCCGGTCGTCTGTTCCTGTACCATAAAGCTCCGCCATTCCGAATTATATTTGCACTGGTAATTTCACCAATTTCTCCGTTCGAAACTTTACGCTGCGTTTCCATATAATCTTTTTGCACCCTTCTGATTGTACCACTTACAATGCTCAAGCCCATCGATTCGGCTTTTTTAGCTGAAACTAAAATTGATCGGGCTCCAACCGGATCAACAGCACACGGTTTTTCCATGAAAACATGCTTACGGGCATTAATCGCCGCTTCAACATGTGCCGGGCGGAAATGAGGAGGAGTACACAATAATACAATATCAACTCCTGAATCAATAACTTTCTCAAAACTGTCAAAGCCAACGAAACACTTATCGTCAGGGATTTCAACTCCTTTTTTTTCTTTCAGCCTTGCTTTACAATTATCTATTTTATCCTGAAAAACATCACCCAAAGCAACAATTTCCAGGTCAGATCCAGCATCCAAAAAGTTTAGTGCAGCTCCGGTTCCCCTGCCACCACAACCAACCAATCCAGCTTTTAAAGCCTTTCCTGCAGGAGCCTGATCCAGCAACTCTGGAAGCTTTTTTTCATCTTTTTTTGATTTAGAGCATGAGGAAATGATTTGTGTGGCTCCAATAATGCCAATTGTACCTAATGCAGCTTTCGAGATAAATTGACGACGATTATTCTTAATTGTACCCATTCAGTTAGAACTTTAAATGTTTAGGTTTATTAATGAGCAAGATACAAAGATATTACGGCCTATGTAATAACAGGGGTAATAAATGGGGTAACAACAAAAAAATAACTAACTGAAACTATTTTTGTGCGATTTTGTACAAATGAGTTTTAGTGCGCAGGAATAGTGCATCGTCAATAATTGCTGGTGAAGCCATACAACCATCAGGGAGTTGATTCTCTCCAACTTTTTTAAATTCCTTCCCAGGTTTGAAAACAGTGGCCAACCCTTCCTGATCAAAAGTAAAAATGTTTCCACCCACATATACCGGCGATGCAGAAGTTTGCTTACCGACCTTCGCGACCCAAAGCTCTTCACCTGTTTCGGCTACAAAACATTTTGCCAAACCTCCGGTATTTACCATGTAAAGTAAGCCATTAATGTATAAGGCAGATCCACGTGCCTGATTACTTTTTTTATTGACCCACATGATGTCTTCAGTGACATCTCCTTTACCCCCAAGTTGAAGAGCAACTACTGATGAAAAGCTAAATCCGGAATTGAAGAATAACATATTATCAGCTATAACAGGCCTGGCAGAGGCAGAAAAACCGTTAAAATACGCTCTCCATATTTCTTCTCCTGTAAAAGGATTATAGCCAGCAACAATATGAGGGCCAACACTGATTAATTGATCATCTCCATTTACTTCAGCAATAATTGGTGTTGTAAAAGCTTTTCTGGCCGATATTTGATGAGAACTAACATCAACATTGCGTTCTTTTTTCCAGATTGTTTTTCCGGTATTTTTATCAAGAGCAACCAGGAAACGAACGTCGACACCATCAAATGTCAGGATTAATAAGTCGTTGTATAATATGGGTGATGAGCCAGGGCCAACCTCATGTTCGCAATGAAAATCATCTCTTTCCCAGATCACATTTCCTGATCCAACATCAACACAAGCGGTACCATATGCTCCAAAATGTGCATAAACTTTCCCTTTTTCAAGAGCGGGTGTTGGAGATGCAAAGCTGTTGAGCGGATGTTGTTCCTGCAGGCTATTTTTACGAAACAACTGGATGTTGTGCACCAATTGTCCTGTCATGGCATCGATAGATAATATTCTCAAATCTTTCCCTTCATCCAAAGCAGTTGTAATCCAGATTTTATCATCCAAAACAACCGGGGAAGACCATCCTTTCCCGGGAATTTGAGTTTTCCAGTCAACATTCGTTGAATCATTCCACGCTGTTGGGATGTTTTTTGCAGAACTTATTCCATTAAAAGAAGGGCCCCTGTAATCAGTCCAGCTGTCATTCTTTTCCCGGGCAAGAGATTTTTCAATACAAAACAGGGTAATAAGAAAGCATAAGAAAATGTACAGTCGTCTTTGATTGTTCATCAGGTTTCGTTTTTCTTTTGAATGATAAAAGTTTCAGTTTAGTTAGCAATACGACACGAATATAGCAGGAGTAAAACTTTTTTACAAACAGTACGGAACAGCTAGCCTTGAGAGTGAAAAATTAGTTTTGTTTCAGCTTTTCAAACTTTTCTTTTTTATACAGCTCAAATTCTTTTAAGATGGCTTCACGGACCTGGTAGTCGTTGTTGGTGTAGTTTAGTAATCCTTTTGAATTAAAATAAATCATGAAAGTATCTGCTTCCATTTCTTCCAAGCCGGTAAGGGCCATTACCATTTCCTTGTTGTAAAACTGGGAAACAAACTCCCAGCGTTTTTCATCCATAATAGCCTTTCGGGTGTTGCGTTTTTCTTTTTCTTTTCTGCTTAAATGGTATTGAAGGAATGAAGCCGGGGAGAATAATGCATTGTACCAGCGCGGTTTGGTGTTATAAGAATCCCCCCGAAGTTCGGGGTCAATATCAACGGGTTTTCCGGTTCCTACCCCTTCCATGTCAACTTTGTTGGCTTTACCTTTTACTTCTACTTCACGTATTGCATAACGAATTGGCTTGGCTAAAATCACAAAAATGCTGTCCTCCGGGTGATAAGGGGGAATTTTGATGTATTCTTTCATAAACCCCATAGCGGTTAAGCCAAGGCTGTCAACATTCAGCATCTCCATCGAAAAATTTCCCCGGGCATCAGTAGTTGTTCCGCCATGTGTACGCATATTTACAATATGCGCGTAAGGTACAGGAATACCATCTTCCGTGCTTACGACTTTACCTTTCAGGCGAATAAGGATCGGGTCAATATCTGCTAAATCTTGTGCATTTACCTTTAAAAGTGACAGCACAAGAATTAGTAAAAATGGTATGGATAAAAGCTTTTTCATGCCTGAACCACAAAAATAAGGATTTACCTTTATGAACAAACCAAAGCTAACAAAGCTTAACTGCTTTTAACAAAAATTGATTTTTTGTCACTTAATTAATCAAAAGAATCCCGATTACTAGGGAGGCTGTCAGGGCATGCTTGATTTGACATTAATGCAGCGTTCAATATATCTTTACTGTATAAAAAGGTGCTCGTGCTATGAGAAAACATTCTATACGTTTTGAAATCATGCCTATGACATGAGGAAGCATTTTAAAGTCATTGAAAGCCCGCCCATGGCCTGGGGAAGCTTTTTAAATGCTTTGAAACCATGCCCATGGCTGTAAATAGGAGACAAACTTTGTCTGTGAACAAACGGCCCAGGATTTTGCATGCATTTTTAGATAAAAGGCAGACTAAGCCTGCAAAGCATTACAAAGCCCAGGTCTGAAGGCTTGAACTCATTCGGATCCGGTGCTACAACTATTTAATCCCTGCGGGATATCGGAAACAGGTGCCGGATAACCCGATAGTCCCGATAGCTATCGGGACCAGAAGTACCTTAGCCGGATAATTGGCATATTCAATTATCTAACGGGAGAATAAACCGGATGAAAGCCAGGAGTTGTTCCCTGGCCCGGACACTTCAAAAAAACCAAAAAAATTTCTGCCTGATAATCAGGCAGGCAGGTACTCCTTGATTTTGCCACGGGGGTAATCAACTTTAAAAATTTTCTTTAATGAATAACCATTTTTCTTGCAGTTACGAAGTTATCATTCTGAAGCCTCAGAAAATATAAACCTTTCTCAAGGTTCCCTTTTGAAAATGTAAGCTGGTAGTTACCTGGCGAATATTCCCTGTTTGTGATCTCGCGGATCTTTTTTCCTGAAATGTCATAAACATCGATACTTACCAAGGAAGTGTTCTCAACCTTAAACTGAATGGTTGTTTGATGACTAAACGGATTCGGGTAATTTTTGAAAACCGTAAGGTTTGCACTTAATTCAGGAACGCTGGTCGTCACTTGTAATGCCTCTGTAATAGCATCTTTTGTTTTGGTTAAATCACTGCTTGCTGCCGTTGTTCCTTTATGAACCAATACACCACTCTTGTCAACTACTGCCAGACGATCATATGTTGTGTTGTAATTATTGGCAACGGAAGACCCATTTAGCAGGTAATTGACATTTAGTCCGGTTTGTGACTGAAAAGAACTTACCCCGGAAGAATTACCATCCCAGGTATCAACAGCAATAGCGACAAAATCATCGTTGGATTGGAAAACATCCACAAGATCTTCTTTTACGGATGGTGCAGCTGCCCTGCAAAGTGAACAATTCCATCCCATCCAGAAAATAAGTACGACTTTCCCGGATTGCTCGGAAAGTTTAAAGTTCCCTCCGCTTAATTGCTCCAGGGTAAAGTCAGGAGCAGCACTTCCTTCGTCTTGCGATAATGCAGGAAGCGTTACAAACATGAATAATGCGATAATAAATGTAAAAATTGTTTTCATAACTATTTCGTTTTTAATTAAAATCGTTTTGACCATCGAATTTCTACGCCCTTAAAGTCAAGGACTTCATAACATATCCCGGAGGTACAGGCAGGACCGCCCCGACGTTCTCCGGCAAAAAGTTGAATGGTATTTTTATAATTGGGTTTGTAAGAAAGATTTGTACTGAAATAATGTTGCTTTTTTTCAACCTTACTGGTTGATGGAAGGTCTGTAATAAATTCATCATTGGTGAATTCCCAAATCAGGGCTGCACTGAATTTTGATGATTTGCTGAAAATCAACCCTGCATAGAAGTTTTCAACTTTAGGAACACCTTCAAAACTTCTTTTAATTTGCTGTGCCTCAGTTTCCAGGCTAACTACCCAACGTTTTTGCAGTGGTTTGGTAAGATAAACACCAGCTGCAATCCGGCTGTCTTCAAGCTTAAAATCATCAGAAGCATAATCAACAAAGGTTTTAAGTTGTAATGATGAAAAATCAGCATACCACTCCAAAAAATATTCTTCAAATTTGAATGTAGTCACAAAATTATTTTCACCTCTGGAATGATTAAAAGTCAACCTGTTATTATCATCAATTGAATAAAATAGTTCAATCTGAATGCCTCGTTCATCAAGCAACTCGCTAACGTGGGTACTCCTGTTCAGCGTTCTGTAACTGTGTTCCTTAATTAAAGTTGGAGGGTCGGATAAGCCAGATCCAATTATGAAATTGTGGTAATCTTTCCATTCCAGGCTGGCCCCAAAATCTGTTGTTGAATAATTCAGGTTGAAATAAGCACCATAAGATGCCTGATCATCGAAACTTAAGTAATTACTTTCTCCATTCGTGCGATGGGCCACTTCACCATAATAATCCAGTCCTTCGGCAACTGATCCACCAAAATGGAAACTCAGGTATTGTGAATGATCTTCAGGATGCTCATTATCAACGAAGATAGCCCCCACATTTTGATTGAATAATGAGAAAGTCAGTTCTCCGGCAGTAACCAAATCCTCCCGGTTATCCGGATGATCAGGAGGGAGTTGAGGAGTCAGGTTTTTGCCTCTTAGTGCTTTTACCTCAAACCAGTCGTTAGAGTACCTGACAAATGCTCCCTGTACATCTTTATAAAAACCTTGTCGTACACGGTAAATCCGGTCTTCAAAAATTGAGTTTTTAATTTCGTAACCACGTAGCAAAAGCCCTCTTCCCAGGGTTTCGTAAAAGTTACCCAATTTAGCTTCAAAGCCTTTGTTGCGGTAGTTTAACCCGTATTGGGTGAACTTGGTATATTCATCTCCGTCAGGGCGATTGGAATAAAACTGTTCAAGGCGGGCAAAAGCTTTAAAACCTTTCGTTTGGTATTGTATATTAAACTGATCGTAAAATGTTCTAAGGTCATCAGGTTCCTGACCTGGGATGTTCCCAAACTGGACCTCAAGCAGGTTGAAGCCAGATACCTGAGCTTTACTTGCAATAGCAAAGCCAGCAAAAAGTAATATGAGTGAAATCTTTTTCATTTTAATTTTGTAAGTAGGTTTTGGATTTCTTCTTGAATTACTTCTTCGTCGCCGGGCTGGAACCCTTCGTGGAAAAACCGGACTTTTCCTTTAGCATCTAAAACAATAAGAGTTGGGACAGCATGAACATTCAAGTCTGACATTAACTCCTGATCGCCATCAAGAAATACAGGATAGCTAATGTTCATCGATTTTACAAAGGGCTTCACTTTGGCCTGGTTGCGTGGGCTGTCAATGTTGATTCCCCAAAAAACAACACCATCATCTTTAAATTCATCGGATAGTTTACTGATTTTGGGGATTGCAGCAATACAAGGTTTACACCAGGTTGCCCAAAAATCAATAACAGTTAGTTTCTCACCCTGATGTTCATTTAATCGGGCATATTTACCATTCAGATCTTTTAGATCAATGTTTAAGTTTTGTGCAAAAACGTTTGTTCCTGCAAAAAGAAATAATATTAGTAACCACTTTTTCATTTATATCAATTTTTAGTTTTTAATAAATGTGAAGTGGTGAAAGGGAAAATGTGGTATTTGTTAGAACGCCATCTTTAAAATTTGGTTCATTTTTAAAAATAAACTTTGCATAAAATTTTTATCACAAAAGTATCACAACTTACTTCTTCCCCTTATTTTTAGAGGCTGGAATAAGGGTACAGCTGATAGGGTAGTGATCAGAAAGTTGTACTTTGTCAATTTCAAAATTGAAGCTTTCAAAATCAGGGCTGTGCAAAATGTAGTCGATACGCAATGATGGGAGGTCACCAAGATATGTGTTGCCAATTCCTGATCCGGATTCTACAAAAGCATCTTTCAAGCCCTTACTGACAGTATGGTATGAATAGGAAAGAGGGGTATCATTAAAATCACCACAAATCAGAATTTTATAAGGAGATTTTTCGATTATGCCGGCAAGAATTTCTGCTTGTTCTGTTCGTTGTATAAATGCTCTTTTCAACTTGCTCCCTGTATATCTCATAACTTTGTAGTTTTCTTCCTGTAAGTTGAAAGTGATTGAGTCAAGAGAGCTAATATCCTGATCAGTAAATTTGTAGCTTTGCAGATGGGTGTTAAAAAGCCTGATCGTATCTGAATTAATTACGATGTCAGAAATAATGACCATGTTGCTTGACTTTTCAAACGTTAACTGTTGCTTATTGATGATCGGGTAACTTGAAAAAGTAATAGGGCCCCCGCTTCTGCTTGTGTGAATATACTTGAAAAAGGGAGCATCTTTAGTGCTATTTCCCTTAGCCCTGTGATACTTTTTAAGCCTGTCAAAACTTGATTCCTGCAGACAAATAATAGCTGTGTTTTTTTTCTGAAGATACTCGTATATATCTTTGGCATTCTGCAACCTGTCGGCATTCTGCCCACCTATAAAATTCCTTGTATTGAAGCTGGTTACCGTAATCCCTTTTTCTTCGGTCTTTTTTCCTTTGAATTGCACATAGTCACTAAAGTGTCCGTAACCAATTAATACTGCAATCAGAGACAAAAGAATATAGCGTGGTTTAAAGAATAACCAAAGAAGGATAAAGGCAAGGTTGCCAAGTAACAGAAACGGATAAGACAGCCCAAAAAAAGACAATAGCCAAAATGAGGCAGGGCTGATGTAAACAGAAGAGTAGGCAAGTAATATACCCCCAACAAGAATCAGGTTTAACAAGACGAAAATATGTCGAAAAAACTTCTTCAAAGGGTAGTGCTGAACGTTGGTTTAGACAAATATAGCAAATGAATTAAATAAATTGGTATTCGTTTATTTTCCAGTTAATGGTTAAAACCTCCGAACCAGGTTGGGA
>JANQII010000304.1 GCA_028282195.1 Prolixibacteraceae bacterium | reverse complement strand
CTGAAATGACGGTTAAGTTGAAGTTATTTTGGTTTTTGACAAGGCAAAAAATCTGCGCATAGTCCGGCAGCTGCCGGATAAAAGATTCTTTAACGCAGTCAAAAATCAAAAGAACAATACTTGGGCTGTCAGAGCAGGCGTGACACGACACCAGGTTCTTATCAGCTTGTTCCCCTGAAACTAAATCAGGATACGACGATTATGTTGAAAATTTCGATTGAAGCAGACTATTCGGCAGGGGTCGGTTCATCGGTTGAATTAAGGCCGGTATTGCTTAGTGACAGTGTACACAGAGGGCAGAAAGTTTTAACTGATAGCCTGAATTTTATGCATGTTACCAACCAGGAAATATTGAGCTGGGGAAATCATAACCTGAAATTGAATGAGCAGTTGGTGGATACCAACATTTTTGCAATACGGGAAATACAGGTTCACAGTATTGATAATCAAACTGATTCGATAAAAGAAACAAAAACTGATCTTTATCCAGATTTCGGAAAGGAGTCCGTGAATAGCGGACAGTTGAATTTTATCATTTCCATTCTAAGAAAGACATTCCGAAATACTGAAAATGAGATCCTGTTAAAACTACTTTACTACATTAACCTCGAACCTTTTTGGTTTATATTGTTCCTGGTAACTGTGTTTTTTATTCTGAATGCGCTTTTTCTGTCCATATCGGTTGTTATTGTTAATTCAATAAAAAACCGAAGGCACATTCGCGATAATGAAAACCGTCTCCGATTTGAAGGGCTGTTATTGGAATATGTTGAAGGGAACGAAAAAGTAGTATGGTGGTTAAAGCGTATAAAGTCTAACCGAAATAAGCAAATCCTGGTTGATGCTTTCCTGGAAACGATTTACAATTTTAATGAAGAAGAAGTAAGGGAAAAACTAAAAAACCTGTATCACTGGTTAAAACTGCATCAGTTTTCATGTCGGAAACTAAAGTCTTTTTTTTGGTTCAGAAAAGTTACCGCTATCAGGGAACTTTCCAACCTGTATAAAAATAACCTGCAGTTTGACATTGACCTTCATTTGAACCACCGTAATCCAAATGTTAATGCAGAAGCACAATTGGGTTATTTGTTTTTACCAAATACCGATAAATTCCGGTTTTTAGAAAAAATAGGGAATGGTTATTTTACCCAGTGGACACAATTTAACTATAATTACCTGATAAAAATTAACAACTTCAAAGTACCCCCGCTTAGAAAATACCTGGATATGGAAAATGTGATGGTACTGAGATTTTGTGTGCTTATGATTGACATTTACCAGCAGGTGAATGCCCGAACCGGACTTTTAAAACTTTTGAAACATAAAGATGATGAGTTAAGGTTTTTCGTTATCCGCTGTATAAAGTCATTGGAACTGCCCAATCTGAAGAAAACATTTAAAGAACGTTTTTATGACGAAACCACAAAAAACAAAATTGAAATACTCAACTATTTTCACCGGTTTGTTTCCGATGAAGATTTTGAATTCCTGTTCCGGATTATACTGGACGAGCCCAAACCGGTTGTTTTAGAAGCCACCCGTTGTATCCTGGAACTGGGCGAATTTGGAGAAAGCCATTTAGCCGATATCGGGCAGATGTCAAATTTGGATATGAAACCGTACCTAAAACATATAAAAGATCCACTTAATTAGGTTATTATGGGAAGTTTACACGAAATTATACAATATATATTCCTTACATATGCAATTACTTTAATAGCGGTTTATACGCTTTTAACCGGTATATCGGCTTTTGTATTGTTTAATTAAAGCCATAAAAGTAAATATGCGCTTTATAAATCCATTGTTTCATCCAAACACTCACCCAAAATAAGCATTCTTGCACCTGCTTTTAACGAAGGAAAAACCATTGTTGCCAACATCAATGCCCTACTGGCTTTACACTATCCAAACTACGAGATTATTATTGTCAATGACGGGAGCACGGATGATACGATGGAAAAAATTATTCAGGAATTTAATTTAAGGGAAGTATGTTATGTTTATGAAGAAAAACTGAAATCGAAAAAAGTCAGGAAAATTTACAAATCAGAAATCAGGACAATCAACAATTTAATGGTTATTGATAAAGATAATGGTGGCAAAGCAGATGCATTAAATGCAGGCCTGAATTTTGTTTCATCGGATTATTACCTGGCATTGGATGTGGACTCAATTGTTGATCCTTATGCCTTACAAAAGTTGATTATTCCCTTTCTGCAGGAAACCAATAAAAAAACAATTGCTTGCGGAGGTGTTATCCGGGTTGCCAACTCCTGCATTATTAAGTCTGGTAGGCTGGTTTCGATAAATGCATATTGGTCTATAAAAGGAAATTTCGACTATTTTATACGAAGAAAAAAGACCTGGGGAACCATGCAGCGTAAAGGCTTTGATGACAAAAACCCGGGACGGGCACCTGTTGATTTCAAATCGAACGGAAAAAGTTCTCATCCGGCTAAAGATATTACCTTGAAAAAAGAAGGGCAGACATTGGCTTAAGGGTAATTGGGATTACTCACCGGGTGACTCCAAGTCACCCGGTGAGTAACACCCACCCTGCCCGTCAGTTGCCGGATCGGGATCTGTTTCTGGTTGGGCTTTCCTTGTCTGACGGAGATCCTGAATCACCTGCCTGACGGCAGTCAGGAGTTACCAATGACGTATTTTTGCAATACATTAATATTCAGTAATTACAAGATTAAGCTCAGAAGCTAGCCGGTTCATGGTCTTTAGTTTCTGTAGCTTAATTTGTTCTTCATATTTCTTTACCCCGATTTCTGCATAATTTA
>JANQII010000295.1 GCA_028282195.1 Prolixibacteraceae bacterium | reverse complement strand
CGGGAGGAAATCCATCCCTACGGGAGGAGATCCGACAGGCAGGCATTCGAACTTCAAAAACTATGTATTTTCAATGCATAGTGATTTATTTATTGTATTCGGGAAGCAAAGATAGTATCTTATTAAAAGCGGTAAAATTAGGGAATCGTTAAAGTTTTCGAAGGTCTGTGTCAGTTTATTATTGTAAATAAATTTTGAATATCTTTGCCGCTGATAAAACCGGAGTGTTTGAGTAATAGTTTATTGAAGAAAGATCAGATGAAGAATATCCGCAACTTTTGCATAATAGCACATATTGACCACGGGAAAAGTACATTGGCTGACCGTTTATTGGAAGTAACCAAAACGGTGAGTGAAAGAGACATGAAAGAACAGGTTCTTGATGATATGGAACTTGAGAAGGAACGTGGAATTACCATTAAAAGTCATGCCATTCAAATGGATTACGAGCAGGATGGGGAAAAATATGTGCTTAACCTGATCGATACCCCGGGACACGTTGATTTCTCTTATGAGGTTTCACGATCTATTGCCGCTTGTGAAGGCGCACTGTTAATTGTGGATTCTACGCAAGGTATCCAGGCTCAAACAATCTCAAATCTTTATCTGGCCATTGAACATGACCTTGAAATCATTCCGGTTCTGAATAAAATGGATTTGCCGAATGCAATGCCGGAAGTTGTGGAAGACCAGATCATTGATTTGATTGGTTGCGACAGGGATGATATTATTCGTGCCAGTGGTAAAACAGGTGAAGGAGTTGATGATATATTGCGTCGAATTATTGAGATTGTACCTGCTCCAAAAGGGGATCCTGAGGCACCACTGGAAGCATTGATATTTGACTCGGTTTTTAACCAGTTTCGAGGGGTAATTGCTTACTTTAAGATAGAAAACGGAACTATTCACAAAGGTGATCAGGTGAAGTTTGCAAATACAAAAAAAGAATACGATGCAGATGAAATTGGTGTGCTTCGTTTAGGGATGGAAGAACGCAAAACGCTAAGTACAGGAGATGTAGGTTATATCATTTCGGGGATTAAAGCAGCCAAAGAGGTGAAAGTAGGGGATACACTGACCCATCGCGATCGCTCGTGTGAAAAAGCGATTGAGGGTTTTGAAGAGGTAAAGCCAATGGTTTTTGCGGGAGTATATCCAATTGATGCTGAAGATTACGAAGATTTGCGTGCAGCGATGGAGAAACTTCAACTGAATGATGCTTCTCTGACTTATGAACCGGAATCATCGGCTGCGCTGGGATTTGGTTTTCGTTGTGGTTTCCTGGGATTGCTTCATATGGAGATTATCCAGGAGCGTCTTGATCGTGAATTTGATATGAATGTGATCACTACCGTGCCAAACGTTTCGTACCAGGTGCATACTACTGATGAAGGAACAATGACAGTTTATAACCCATCAGGATTGCCTGCCTCGACAAAAATTGAAGGAATTGATGAACCCTATATACGCGCACAGATTATTACCAAATCTGACTTTATCGGCCAGGTAATGACCTTGTGTTTGGAAAAACGTGGCACATTGTTAAAACAGGATTACCTGACAACAGACCGCGCCGAGTTGACATTTGACTTGCCATTGGGTGAAATTGTATTTGATTTTTACGATAAACTGAAGTCGATTTCTAAAGGATATGCTTCTTTTGACTACCATATATCGGGTTATAAACCTGCAAAACTGGTTCGCCTGGATATCCTTCTAAATGGGGAAATGGTTGATGCACTTTCTTCATTAATCCACTTTGATAATGCCTATACACTGGGGCGTCGCATGTGTGAGAAGTTGAAAGAACTCATTCCAAGACAACAATTTGATATTGCAATACAAGCTGCTATCGGTGCTAAGATTATTGCCCGTGAAACGGTGAAAGCTGTTCGTAAAGATGTAACTGCTAAATGTTATGGTGGAGATATTACCCGTAAACGAAAACTACTTGAAAAGCAGAAGAAAGGTAAAAAGCGAATGAAACAAGTGGGTAATGTTGAAGTACCGCAAAAAGCTTTCCTTGCTGTGTTGAAGTTGGATTAAAGTTGGAACTTTTGAGTTCGTGTTTTGTTAATAATGCTGACTGTGTTGTGATTTAAAATAACTTATTGTATTTTTATGTTTGAAAGATTAACTAAATTATTCACAATGCCCCAATCTAAAGATAAACTATCATTTTCTATCATTGGAAATGGAATTTTGCAGGTAAAGTCTACCGATTTGATAAAATCAAAGAAATTTAGAGAACAAGTTAAAATTGTAAAAAATCATTCTGCTTCAAAAAAGTAAACTTACTTAAATGGAAACCATCCCTTTAATTATCCTTTTTCCATTAATCTCAGGTTTTTTATTTGCTTCTAATTTTGCTCCACTGAGGTACAAAATTGTTAGAGCAGATAACAATAAGTTATATTTCATCTCAGCGTATTATGGTTTTTTTCTATTTATTCTTGCGAGTTTAATATTTTTCTTCTTTTTGTCGGGCAAGGTCTTTCTCAATATTGTGCTAATTGCAATATATGAGAGTGTTGATTTTCTTATTCCATATACTCAATTTTGCCTTATTCTTATTCTGGCTATAACAATAGTGCTAGGCCCTTCTGTTGGGGCATTTTTAAATTGGATATTACCGTTTAGCCTCAGGAAATGGTTTTATGAAAGAGCCATTGCAGATCATGATTTTGATCAATTATTTTATAGGTCTTTAGAAAAACAAATGCCGATATTGCTTACTTTAACATGTGGTAAGATTTATGTTGGAAGGCTGCTACAGACAAACGACCCCTCAAAGGAATTTACAGAGCTAAAAATACTTCCTTTAATGAGTGGTTATACTACAGTAAAAACGAAAAAAATAAGGTTTACTACATATTATGATGAGATTTATGATAAGATATTACAGTCAGAAAATGAAGAATTAGAATCTCAATCATTAAGGCATCTTCATATCGATGATTTTGAAGTTGTTATTCCTTTTCGGGAAATTCAATCTTGTCGTTTGTTTGATCTTGCTGCTTTCTACGAATTCTCAAATCAAGCCAATTAAATATCTATATCAAAAAAAGGATCTGTTTAGAATTGAAAGAATGTCTCTAAACAGAATTCAACAAACCGCCATCAACAGGAATGCTTGCACCAGTTATATAAGCAGCCATATCAGATGCGAGGAAAGCTGCTAAATAGCCATATTCACTGGGTTGTCCAAGTCTTTTCATTGGAACGTTGGAAATCATTTTTTCTTTCCAATCATCAAAGCTGGTGTTGTTCTTTTCAGCTTGAAGTTTGATAAGCTGGTTTAAGCGTTCCGTATCAAAAAGTCCGGTCAGGATCGTGTTTATTGTGATGTTGTCTTTTGCAACTTCATTTGACAGGGTTTTTGCCCAGCTAAGCAAAGCACTTCGAATACTATTGGATAACACAAGGTTCCGAATGGGTTCTTTGACTGTAACTGAAGAAACATTGATAATCCGGCCAAACTTGTTTTTTTGCATGTAAGGCAAGGCTTCCATGCTTGTGTGTACTACCGTTTGAAACAGAAGATCAAATGCTTCCTGATAATCTGCAGGATTCTTGTCGAATGCAGTCCCTGCAGCAGGTCCCTGGGTGTTGTTTACCAAAATGTCAATTGGGGACCCTTTCAAAAAACTGCTTATTTTATCTTTAAACGATCCAAACTGTGAAAAATCGGCCACCAGGTATTGATGTGATTGACCATCATTTGCAGGAAGTTCAGACAAGGTGTTTTTTAATTTTTGCTCATTTCTGGCCATTAATATAACAGAGGAACCGCTTCGTGCAAGTTCAACCGCAATTGCTTTTCCTATGCCCTGAGTGCTGCCACCTACCAATGCTTTTTTGCCTTTTAGTGAAATGGGTATCATTTTTTTCATGTTTAGTTAAGCTGTAAACAGATTGCGTATTGATTAGGTTTAGATTATTCATCGGATGACTTTAAGTCATCCGATGAATATCAGTTACCTCTATAATTTATAGTAGGACATGATTAACTTCTCAAACCAGCTCGCTGGCAAAATGGTTTTTGCTTTTGGCATAACCAACTCGATGGTTGAGCCAACACGATATTTGGGTTTTAGTTTATTCTTCTTTAAAATCTGGCTAACTTTTTTTGCAACTTTTACAGGGTCTGCAGCTTGTTCCACATTTTTAGTGGCTGTTTCATTAATCCTGTCGAATTGATCTTTGTAGGGAGAATTATCTTTAATTAAAGGTAATTTCCGGTGATTGGCAACTTCTGTTTTAAAGTCCCCTGGTTGAATTACACAGGCCTCTAGTCCAAATTGATTGATCTCCATCCGAAGTGATTCGGTAAGTATGTCAAGAGCTGCTTTACTTGCACAGTAAACCCCCTGGAATGGCAATCCTGCTTCAGCAGCCAAAGAACTAATTAACAAGATGCGCCCATGCCTTTGCTTTCTCATAATTGGAAGAACTGCCTGATTAACCCGTTGGGTTCCGTAAAAGTTTAGCTGAAAGACCTCGTGAATTTCTTCCGGGAAAAATGATTCGATTGAACCAATTGCACCCTGTCCGGCACATTGTATCAATGCATCAATTTCTCCAAAATGTTGGGTTGCTTTTTCGATTGCATTATTCACTGACTGTTGGTTGGTTACATCCATTTTAAGCCAGGAAATTTGGTTTTGATTGATCTTATCTTCAACACGACGACCGCATCCAATAATTTGATGCCCTTCAGCGAATAAATAATTTGCAATTGATTTCCCAATTCCGGAGGTAGCTCCTGTTATAATAATCTTCATTATTGTATTTTTGTACTAAATAAAGATAATTGTTCATGGGCAATTTTGAAGATGATTATTTATTTTTTCAAAAAAAGTGAATTCTTCGTGAACAGTTTTCGAATTATCTGTATTTTAACAAGACAATAAGGTTTGTAAAATCAACTAATACTGCAATGGAGCTTATTTTGCTTAAAGATATCGTGATCATTTTTGCATTGTCAACCCTGGTAAATTACTTGTTTACTAAAATTAATGTGCCAACGATTATTGGCTATTTACTAACAGGGGTTATTGCAGGCCCTTATTTGCTTGGGATTATTAGCAACCCTCACCAAATTGAGTTGATTGCAGAAATTGGTGTTGTTCTGTTGATGTTTACAATCGGTATGGAATTTTCGGTTAATCATCTTTTCCGGATTAGAAAGATTGTTTTTGTTGGTGGATTTATTCAGTTGGTAGTTACCGCGGGGGTTACCATGTTGCTGGCACGAATGTACGATATGGAGTGGAAAGGTGCCCTTTTTGTTGGCTTTTTGACAGCACTTAGCAGTACCGCGGTTGTCTTGAAACTTTTACAGGAACGCTCTGAGATCACATCCAACTATGGGCGAACAGTTTTAGGGATTCTTATTTTTCAGGATATTATCCTGATTCCGCTTTTGCTTTTTACTCCAATCCTGGGAGGCGAAACTTCAGGTCAGGGTGGCGAAGTATTATTGCTGCTTGGTAAGGCTACGATTTTGATAGGATTAGTTTATGTTGGAAATCGTTGGCTAATGCCTAAGCTGTTAACAATGATTGCGCATACTAAGAACCAGGAGCTTTTTTTGATGGGTATTTTCCTGATTTGCCTTTCAGTTGCATTGCTAACTTCGGAGATGGGTATTTCTCTTGCATTTGGTGCTTTTCTTGCCGGTTTAATGATTTCAGAGTCTGAATACAGTCATAATGCTTTTGGTAACCTCATCCCTTTTAAAGATACATTTACAAGTTTCTTCTTTGTGTCAATTGGCATGTTGCTTGATCTTGGATTTGTAGCAGAAAACCCATGGCTGGTCCTTTCAACAGTAATTTTGGTATTAGTTGTAAAGACGATTATAGCCGGGGCTACCGCGTTTATTTTGGGGCACACTTTTAAGGGGACCATAATGGTTGGTTTTGCACTTTGTCAAGTGGGTGAATTTTCGTTTATATTAGCGCAGTCCGGCATGAATTATCAGATTATCCCGGAATATTATTACCAGCTTTTTTTGGCAGTAGCTGTTATTTCAATGTCATTAACTCCACTGTTGATTATGGGTTCACATCCGGTAGCCGATCAGTTCTTAAAGCTTCCGGTACCTAAAGTTTGGGTTGATGGGCTTTTCCCCCTTACACAGATTGATATTCCTGAGTTAAAAAACCACTTGGTGTTTATTGGAAAAGATTCCCGGGCATTGAATCTTTCCAAAATGGCGAAATACCTTAAGCTGCCTTATATTTCTATTGTGTTCGACCCTGGTATTGTTAAGAAAATGCAGGAAAGAGGGGAAACTGTGCTTTATGGCGATGCCGTGAATATACCCATACTTGAAAAGGCACATGTTGATACAGCGG
>JANQII010000270.1 GCA_028282195.1 Prolixibacteraceae bacterium | reverse complement strand
TTAATTTGGAATATTGGGTATTTAAAATTGAATATTTTATATTTAAATGTTGATAAAATGGATTGTTATTACCAACTAAAAGATGTGTATAAAGGGTAGCTTTGAGAAGAGAGGGAGAACCTGCCTACCGTCAGGCAGGGAGGGAGAGTCAAAAAAACAATTTTTCCATTCAATAGCATACTATTAGCATCTAACTTTTGACAACTTTATTATATATCGGTTATTAATTCCTTAAAAAAGAACCATAAAAATTCCCTGACAAACCCCGCAACCCATATCATTGCCTAATCGTTTTACTGTTCAGGCTGATCATCAGGTTTTGCCCCTGCAACAGCTTCTGTTGGAGTTTCTTCTTCCGGTTCAATACGTTTTAAATGTGGTGGCAGTTCCTCAGGTCCTTCTTCTTTAAAATAAGGGAACACATCAACAATCGTACTCAAAGACATTGCTGTTGTTTGGTAAGGTACCAGAATATAGGAAAGACCTTCTTCCAGGCGCTGGTAAGCTTCTTTAAAATCATCTGCTGCAACCAGGAAGTAGTTGTTCACTTTCTTTTCTTTACCAGCCTTTTCATCAATAGTAACTAAAGTAATCCTTGCTTTATACCAATATTCCCCGCTGTCGTGCGGAAAGATTTCTACGATATTTGATTTCTTTATATTGTCAATATGAAATTCACCACGAATAATTTGCTGCATTTGCTCAATCGTCCTTGCTTCAGCATCGGTGAACGAAACAGCATCAATTAGATATACTTCGCTTACTTTTCGTTCACGTCCATCCTGGTCAACTTTTACATATTTTACTTTGACTTCAAACCAAGTTTGCATAACTGTGTTTTTTATTGAAGATGCAAAGATATCTTCTTATATGATCAAACTCATTCATTTTCGATTTAGTTATTCACAATTTTCAAAAATATTTTGTACAACATTTTCCGTGGACGTTAACGGAAAATTCTTTTTTATGAAAAATTTAGTATCTATATTCGTCAAAAACAGATTTTCTATAGTTCTGAAATGATCAATATTCATCTAACTAAATACTACATTTTATGGTTATTGGACTTCTAAAAGAGGAGCTTCCCGAAAGAAGGGCGGCCCTTTTACCGGAGCATGTCAAACACCTGGTGAAATTAAAAGCACAGGTGGTTATTGAAAAATTGTCCGGAGAGTCAGCATTTGCGAAAGATGATAGTTATGCCGAAGCAGGAGCCGAGGTTTTAACCCGTGAGCAAGTGCTGGAGAAAGCTGATTTGCTGGTGAAAATTTCAGAGCCAGATGAAAAGTTGCTGAAACAAGTTAAGCCGGAGAAAATCTGGTTAAGTGAGTACAAACCGCTTTGGAATAAAAAGCTGGTGAAAAAATTTCAGGAAAAAGGAATTACCAGTTTTAGTATGGATTCTATTCCAAGAACTACCAGGGCACAGGCAATGGATGTACTTTCATCTATGGCTACAGTTGCGGGTTATAAAGCAGTGTTGGAAGCAGCCATGCACTTACCAAACTTTTTCCCCATGTTTATGACAGCAGCCGGAACGATCCGTCCGGCCAATGTTTTGGTGCTGGGTGCAGGTGTTGCCGGCTTACAGGCCATTGCGATTGCACGTAAACTTGGGGCACAGGTTGAAGCGTTTGATGTGCGTTCAGCAGTAAAAGAAGAAGTGTTGAGTTTAGGGGCACGTTTTGTCGAAGTTGAAGGTGCTACTGAAGATGCTGCAGCTGGTGGTTACGCGGTTGAGCAAACCGAAGAATATAAAAAGAAGCAGCAGGAAGCGATTAATGAACATGCTGCTAAAGCCAGTGTTGTAATTTGTACCGCACAAATTCCCGGCCGTGAGGCACCGCTTTTAATTTCTAAAGAAGTGGTTGGAAGTATGAAAGACGGTTCAGTAATTATCGATCTTGCTTCTTCAACCGGAGGAAATTGTGAGCTTTCTGAGGACAACAAAACAGTTGTTAAGCATGGTGTTACCATTGTTGGTCAATCAAATTATGCTTCAGGCATGCCAGCAGATGCCAGTAAAATGTTTGGTAAAAATGTAATCAATTTCCTGGAGTTAATGATTGCTGAAGACGGTAGTTTGAATCTAAACTTTGAAGATGACATTGTTGCCGGAACCTGCATCACCCACCAGGGCGAGATATTGAATGAACGTGTTAAATCTGTAATCGAATAACCATCATGGAACAAATACTTCAGTTTTTCTTTACTTATAAAGAAGCAATATTCATTATTGCATTATCAATCTTTTTGGGGATTGAAGTAATCTCCAATGTACCTTCTGTACTTCATACTCCTCTGATGTCAGGTGCTAATGCTATTAGTGGTGTCATCATTATTGGTGGAATTATCCTGGTTGGACATGCTGATCTTTCTACTTTTTCATTGAATCTCGTACTTGGTATTCTTGCCTTAATATTCGGGACATTGAATGTGGTTGGTGGCTTTGCCGTTACTGACAGAATGCTTGAAATGTTTAAAAAGAAAAAAAAGTAGGAGGAACTCATGGATAAAATTTTAGGAACAATAAACGGAATGGAATTTACCGTTGGTGATACTTTGCTGGAGCTGAGTTACCTGATTGCTGCTCTTTTATTTGTAGTTGGATTGAAGCTCCTTTCGCATCCCGAAACTGCACGTAGGGGTAATATGTGGGCAGCTAGTGGTATGGGGCTGGCCATGATCACTACTTTATTACTTCATAAAGATGCAAATGGTGCTGGTATTTCATTAACTAATGTTTGGATTATATTGTGCGCAATTGGTGTTGGTGCTGCTATTGGGTGGATTGTTGCCCGAAAGGTGAAAATGACAGCCATGCCGCAGTTGGTATCGTTGTATAACGCTACCGGCGGTGGTGCTTCGATGTTAGTTGCCCTTTTGGAATATCCTGCTGCTGTTGCAGGTAATATTGGCTCATTATTGGTTACTGTGCTTGGGTTGATTATTGGTGCTATTGCATTTAGTGGTAGTTTAATCGCATTCGGAAAGTTAGATGGTCGTGTTGGTGACATTATGAAGCCTTTTATGACCTATCTGAACCTGGTATTGTTAATAGCTACTTTGGCGATGGGAGTTTACATCGTTATTTCTCCTAACCCTCCTTCAGAAATGCTATGGGCTATTTACGCTTTAACTGCACTTTCTTTGGTTTACGGGGTGATGTTTGTTATGCCAATTGGCGGGGCAGATATGCCCGTTGTAATTTCATTGCTGAATAGTTTTACAGGTATTGCAGCAGCTATGGCCGGTTTTATATACAACAACCAGGCAATGATTCTGGGTGGTATCCTTGTAGGTGCTGCAGGTATGATCCTGACCTTATTAATGTGTAAAGCAATGAACCGTTCACTGCTGAATGTAATTATCGGTGCGTTTGGTGGCGGTGGTGCAACTGGCGATAAAGACCAGGGCGTAATGAAAGAAATTACGTTATCAGATGCCTCTGTATTGTTGAGTTATTCGCAGCAGGTGGTCATTGTTCCGGGTTATGGATTAGCTGCAGCTCAGGCACAACATGTTTGTAGGGAATTGGATGAGTTGCTTTCAAGTAAAGGTGTAAATGTGCGCTATGCCATTCACCCTGTTGCCGGTCGTATGCCCGGGCATATGAATGTATTGCTGGCTGAAGCTGATGTGCCTTACGGACAACTTGTAGAAATGGAGAGCATTAACCCGGATATGCCAGGTACCGATGTAACGGTTGTGATTGGGGCAAATGATGTGGTGAACCCGGCTGCGTTAACTGATCCCTCAAGCCCAATTGCAGGAATGCCAATTATTAAGGCTCACGAATCGAAAAACATTATTGTTATGAAACGTGGTCGCGGCAAAGGTTATGCAGGTATTGAGAATGAATTGTTCTTTGATGACAAAACACGTTTGCTATTCGGTAATGCAAAAGACAGTTTGCAAAGCTTGGTAAACGAAATTAAAAGTCTCTAAATAAACAATAACGAATATAGTTTTGAAAAGACACCTTTCTTTTGAGGGGTGTCTTTTTTGTTGATGCTCGATTCTGAAGATTGTGGTGTTCATTTTTTTGAACCTCTTTTTGAGCAGGAAACAGTTGGATACAATATTTTTTCTATTCTGGTAAGCGGCAAACATCCAAAACGATGAATAAGAGGCTGTCCAAAAAGTTAACTTAACCGCTAAGTATTTTAAGGAACCGCAAAAGACACAAAGAGTCAAGCCATTATATATCAGAATCTTAGTGTTCTTAGCGTAATCTTATGCGTTCTTCGCGGTTTGAATTTTATTCTTTTTGGACAGCCTCTTATTCTTTGGAAATCGAGGATCAAAGATCCCAATTCCCACTTTCCTTTCGTAGATCAAATTCCCTAATCCGATGATATAACCACACCGTTTGTTGATTTCATTTTCTTAAAGATGGCACATGCCATAAGTTTGTTTCAGACAATTAAACTTTAAAAACATGAAACAAAAAAAATTAAAGAAAATGGGAACAATATTCATTAGCATTACAGCTTTATTATTGTTTGGCACCAGCGGGTGTAGCGAAGATACGATACTTGATAACGAAGAGATAAATAGCGGGGAAGAACAAAAAAATGAAAATCTTCCTGATGTTTCCGGTTATCCGATTGTAGGAACAAACCAAACTATATTTTATGGAAGTTCATCGCAAATCAATGAACCTTCAGCAGGAGATGCTTTTTACGGTCAAAACGCTCATTACGCAGGTAATGAACCTTCTTATACTGACAACGGTGATGAAACAATTACCGATAATGTAACAGGCTTAATGTGGCAGAAAGGTTCGGGTAGCAAAATGACCTATGACCAGGCAAAAAGTACAGTTGAAAGTTTTGACCTTGCTGGTTATTCTGATTGGAGACTGCCTACCATCAAAGAACTTTATTCCCTTATTCTGTTTAGCGGACAGGATCCTAGCGGTTATAACGGAACTTCAACAGCAAATTTAATTCCATTTATTGATACCGATTATTTCGATTTTGAATATGGTGACCCATCAGTTGGGGAACGAATCATTGATTCTCAATTTGCGACTTCAAATATCGATGTTGGCGATTCCCAGTTTGGCGGGGGAAACCTGATGTTTGGGGTGAATTTTGCTGATGGAAGAATCAAGGGGTATCCAACAGGTGCAATGCCGGGGCAATCACAGGGTAAAACATTTTTTGTCCTATTCGTGCGCGGAAATAGCAACTATGGAGTAAATGATTTCAATGACAACAGTGATGGCACTATAACTGATCGTGCAACTGGTTTGATGTGGAATAAGGATGATTCCGGAAAAGGAATGACCTGGCAGGAAGCTTTGGAGTATGCAGAAGGAAATGAATTGGCGGGTTACTCGGATTGGAGATTACCAAGTGTGAAAGAGCTTCAAAGCATAGTTGATTATTCACGTGCTCCGGGAGCAACCAATTCTGCAGCTATCGATCCGGTTTTTAATTGCACTGAAATTACGAATGAAGCGGGTCAAAAGGATTATCCCTATTTCTGGTCTAATACCACCCATGCAAATATGCAAAGTAAAGGCGGTGGTGCTTATGTATCGTTTGGAAGGGCGTTAGGGTATTTCAATGGCGAGTGGCAGGATGTTCATGGAGCAGGAGCTCAGCGAAGTGATCCTAAAATAGGTGATCCTTCCGATTATCCTACCGGATATGGACCACAAGGCGACGCAATTCGCATTTACAATTATGTGCGTCTGGTAAGGGATGCCAGCTAAATCAGTCGAATCAAAATATAGATAAGAAGAAATGAAACTGATGGTTAAAAAAATAGCGGTTATATTCCCGATAACCTTGGGGCTTTTACTCATGGCTGATACGGCTGGTGCACAGGACCACCGGCCAAAGGCCCCAAAAAGGCTGCCAGACTCAGCTCGCGTTGAAGGAATGATTGAGCATTTATCTCAAGAGCTTAAACTCAGTCCTGAGCAAAAAGCTGAAATCGCAAAACTGCATCATGAGCATTTCAATCAAGTTCGGGAAATGATGAAGCGCAGGAAAAAACAACAGCAAAGCCATAAAGGCAAAATGGATTCTTTGATAAATGTTCCGGAAGTAGGCAAAATGTTTGAGAAGGTTAACAATGAATCAAACTCTACCGATGAGCAGAAAGAAGACTTTTTAAAGAAACATCAAAAGTACGCTGACCAGGCAAAGGTGTTGATAGTAAATGAGAAAAGTAATCACATGGATCATCTCCATAAAATGAAGCTCTCCAGAAAAGAATTTGAAACAAAACTTCTCTCAATATTGGATGATGATCAAAAACTCAAGTTTAGAAAAATTAGAGAAGAACATAGACAATCGAAACAACACAAACGTAAATCTGCGCACAAACATTGATTAATAAATAATGCATATCCCTTTTGAAAATATCATTCAGCTTAATGAAATGGATCAGGTGAAACTAATGAACAGGATCGATACCAAGTTTTGGTTTCACATTGAAAAGTTGCCTGAAATTTTTGAGATGGTTAAAGACGACTATTACATTCTTGAAATTAAAGAGCAACGAAAGTTAACCTACTCAACTGTGTATTTTGATACTCCAGAGGATTCGATGTATGTGGCACACCATAACGGGAAACTAAACAGGTATAAAGTAAGGCTTCGAACCTACGTGGATTCGGGTATAAATTTCCTTGAGGTTAAAAAGAAAAATAACAAAGGAAGAACAATTAAAAGTCGAATTGAATCAGACGATAATCCTTTGCTGTTTCAGGAATCACACAAAGAGTTTGTAAATCTGAATTGTCCTTACGATTGCGATGATCTTTCGCCTGTTTTGCGGAATATATTTCAACGAATAACATTGGTTAACACAAATTTGAATGAGCGTTGTACCATTGATTTAAACCTGAAATTTGAAACTGAAGCTGAGTTTTTAGCCCTTAATAATTTGGCTATTGTTGAAATAAAATCAGATGGTTTCCGATCAAATTCTCCATTGAAAAAGGCCTTGCATAGAGCTGGTGTAAAAAAGTCAGGATTTAGCAAATACTGTATTGGGCGGGTACTAACAAACCCGTTGTTAAAAGGCAATTCTTTCAAACCCCGGATTCGGGAAATTGAGAAAACGGTCTTTTTCGAAAACTAATCTTAAAAATAAAAAGCCATGGATATTACCCAATTAGCAGACGCTGTAACTATTCAGCCGGAGTGGGAAGAGAACATTCGATTTCTGGGTATAAAGCTTATAAATGTTGGAGACTTCTCCGAGTTGCTGATTCGTTTTGTAATGAATACTGTCTTGATATTCGTTGTCGTTCATTATATGTATGCAAAAAACAGCAGAAGGAAAGATTTTTATTTCAGCTTTCTTGTCATAGGGGGCATTGTTTTTATGCTGTGTTTTCTTCTGAATAATGTGAAACTGGAATTAGGTTTTGCACTTGGGCTTTTTGCCATATTCGGGATTCTCCGGTATAGAACAGACGCTATTCCCATAAAGGAGATGACCTACCTTTTCATCGTTATAGGCCTTTCTGTTATCAATGCACTTTCCAATAAAAAAGTAAGTTACGCTGAGCTGATATTCACCAACATTGCCATTGTTTATGGGCTTTGGTACCTGGAGAAAAGGCTGGCGTTGAAACAGGAACTTTCAATCCAGTTGACTTACGAAAAGATTGAAAATATTCATAAGCAAAATAATGAAGAGCTGCTGAACGACCTGAGACAACGTACAGGAATTGATATTAAACGCTTTGAAATTAGAAAAATAGATTTTTTGCGCGACGTCGCAGATATCACCCTTTTCTACAATGCAAACGGAAGCCATAAAACAAGCTAGTTATGAAAAAAATAGAAATCAAAATTATAATACTGCTCTGCTTTTTCTTATGTTTTGGAGGAGTACGTGCACAAGAAGTTGAAAATTCGTTTCAAACCCGAACAGAATTTAAAACAAGTTTAAAGCTTTCAAAAAAATGGAAACTTCAGTTTACACCGGAGTTGAGGTTTGATGAAAACTTTGATGTTAGCAAATATCTTTTTGAATTGAAAGGAATCTACAAGCCAATCAAAAACTTATCTTTTGGGGCAAGCTATCGTTATATCATAAATCCAAGACCCAATAATCCAACAGAATACTTAAGCCGATACGCTTTTGATGTTGAGTGGGGGAAAGACTTCAAGCGTTGGGAGCCATCCTTCCGTTTAAAGTACACCAACTATTCGGAAGATATAACCGATGGGAATTTTCTGAGATATAAAGCTGAATTGGGGTACGATATTAAAAACAACAAGCTAACGCCTGTAATCAGTACAGAAGCTTACCAGGAACTTTCAGATAATGAGCTTTATAAAATGCGCTATGGACTTGGGGTAAAATATAAATTGAACAAGAAAAACGCTATCAATTTTGGTTACAAGTTGGATTACTACCTGAAAAACTATCAGAATAAACACATTCTTTATTTAGGGTATAAAATTAAATTTTAGGAGGACAAAAAATGAATATTAACTATTTCTATATAATAATAGCAATTGTTTTACTTTCAGTTTCTTGCAGGAATGACAACCTTGTTGAAGATCAGGAAGCAGAAGAACTAAATGAAAGTACAGAACTTGAAATTCCAGACTGGACAGAACAAACTCACAGTGAAAATGTAGCTCCGGATTATGATTTGGTTTTCAAACAGGATGAGGTGTTGAGGTTTGATCTTACAATTAGTGAAGATGATTGGCAGAAGATGAATGATGATCTGGCTCAGAATATTGGTTCAGGAGGTGGAAGGCCAGGAGATCCCGGAGGAATGAGTAGCTTTGATCCGGTCTGGGTTTCAGGTTCATTTTTCTTTAATGATAAAGAATGGTACAAAGTTGGTATTCGGTTTAAAGGTAACTCCAGTTTGCAATCAACCTACCGGTCCGGGAAAAGTAAGTTTTCTTTTAAAATTGATTTTGACCAATTTGAAGACGATTATCCTTCAATAAAAAATCAACGTTTCTATGGCTTTAAGCAGCTCAATTTAAAAAACAATTATGAAGACAGGTCGATGATGCGGGAAAAGGTTGCATCTGATTTGTTTCTGGATTTTGGCCTTGTATCTCCACAAACATCATTCTGTGAGGTTTATGTTGATTTTGGTTCAGGATTGCAATATTTCGGGGTGTATACTTTAGTTGAAGAAGTTGACGATACTGTACTTGAAAGCCAGTTTGGTGATGAGTCAGGGAATCTCTATAAGCCTGATGGAACTGCTGCTTCGTTTGCAAATGGAACATTCAATGAATCGGAAATGGAGAAGAAAAACAATGAAGAACTGGATGATTATTCAGATGTTTATGGATTATATACAGTACTTAATAGTTCTGACAGAACGTCAAATACAGAGCAGTGGAAAACCAATTTGGAGAATATACTGGATGTTGATGTGTTCCTGAAATGGTTGGCTGCAAATATTGTTATGCAAAACTGGGATACTTACGGAAAAATGACTCACAATTACTATTTGTACAATAACCCTGCAGACGGATTGCTGTGTTGGATTCCATGGGATAATAACGAAGCGTTACAGGATGGTAAACAGGGAGGGGCACTGAGCATTTCTTTACATGAAGTAGGCAGCAACTGGCCATTGATCAGTTATTTAGTTGATGTACCCGAATATAAACAGAAGTACGAAGAGTATCTGCAAAAATTTGTTGATGAAGTTTTTATTCCTGAAAATATGACTCAGCTTTATTCTAGTTACTACGATTTAATTAAAGATTATGCATATGCCGAAGAGTCGGGTTATACCTTTCTCAATAGTGATTCAGATTTTGATTTAGCCGTTTCTCAGTTAAAAACCCATGTTCAGAATAGGAAGGATGAAGTTTTTGATTACCTGAAATAAAAAACTGCTTAAAAGTTTATATTTGTAGCTATGCAAAAGCAAACCAATCATAAAACATTAGGATATGCAGAGATACTAATCTTTGTTTTTATTTGGCTTGCAATTTTTTTTAGCCCGATTCTTATTCAAAATGATTCCGATAATATTCGCTGGCAACGTGTTTATGGTACATGGAAGCAACTCGCACCATTTGTTGTTTTATCAATTATCAATCATTTTGTTCTGGTGCCTGTCTTTTTTTTCAGAAAAAAGAAATTGTGGTTTTTTGTAAGTGTTGTTGTTTTGCTGGTTTTGTTTTCATTTTTTTTAAACACAATTCCGACAAAACCACCATCAAAGGAAAGAAGGGGATTTCGGGATGAACAGCAACTTTTACCACCTGAAAGGAGAAGGCCGCCAGCTATTGAAGGCGAAAGGCGTCCTCCACACGAAAGAAGGCAAATGGATGGTATGGCGGGAGACAGACTCCCTCCTGAAGGAAGAAGACTCCCTCCTGCACGCCCTCCGGCTAATCTACCTCCATATGTTAATTCAATTTTAGTGGCGATATTAATTATTGGTTTCGACACCGGACTTCGAACAATCTTTAAATGGAGTAAGTCAGAACAGGAGAAAGAATCCCTTGAAAAGGAAAAAGTAAAAAGTGAACTGGCTTTTCTGCGTAACCAGGTAAGTCCTCATTTCTTTATGAATACCTTGAACAATATTCATGCACTGATTGATTTTGATAAAGATGAAGCTAAGGAGTCAATCATTCGTTTATCTAAATTGATGCGCCATTTTTTGTATGATTCAGAAGGGGAGAGGATAGAGTTGAAGAAAGAGGTTGAGTTTATAAAAAACTACGTTGAATTGATGAAGCTTCGATTTACAGATAAAGTAAAGGTGAGTTTGAATTTGCCGGAGGTATTGCCTGATCAAAAAATCCCACCACTCTTATTTACTTCGTTTATTGAGAATGCCTTTAAGCATGGTGTAAGTTATAATGCCCAATCATTTATAAATGTTTCACTTTCGTTTGTAGAAGAGAGACTGGTCTTTGAAATGCAGAATAGTAATTTCAGTGTAGCTATGCCTGGCAGTGCCTCCGGTATTGGTTTAGAGAATATTCGTAAAAGGTTGGAGCTACTTTATGGTTCCGGTTACAATCTTGAAATAAACGATCAAAGTGATGTTTTTGGAGTTAAATTAGCTATTCCGGTATGATTAGATGTATTGCTATAGATGATGAACCATTAGCATTGAAGCAGATTGCTGAGTATGTTAAAAAAACACCATTCCTTGAATTAAAAGGTGAATTTGGCAGTGCAATTCATGCGATGGATTTTATTCAGGATGAAGAGGTCGATTTAATGTTTGTCGATATTAATATGCCGGATTTAAGCGGGATGGATTTTGTAAAATCGTTAAACAACCCACCCAGAATAATTTTTACTACAGCTTACAGCGAATATGCGCTTGAGGGGTTTCGGGTTGATGCTATTGATTACTTGTTAAAGCCCATTGGCTATTCTGATTTTTTAAAAGGGGCAAACAAAGCGAAAGAGTGGTTTGATTTGCAAAGCAGGGATACTACAAAAATTGACAGCAATGAAAAGTTTCTCTTCATCAAATCCGGGCATAAAATTATCCGCATTAACCTTTCAGATATTAAGTATGTTGAAGGCATGCGTGAATATGTGCGGATTCACCTGGTAAACCAAAAGCCCATCATGAGCCTGGTGAGTATGAAGAAAATGGAGGAGAATCTTTCTTCTGACAATTTTATGCGGGTGCACCGATCGTATATTGTCAACCTGGATAAAATAACCACTGTGGAGCGAAACCGTATAATTTTTGATGAAAAAGTATACATCCCCGTGAGCGAGCAGTACAAACCGAAATTTCAGGAATACCTGGACAAAAACTTTTTGTTGTAGCTAATCCCTGTTGGTTTGGTATCTTGAAAAGATTTGACTTATAGTATTTATAATTTTCTGGTTTAGCTTGTCTCGTGAATATATAGAAGAGAATTGAAGGCAATGGGAAACAATTGTTTTCTACTGTTTTCAACGGCTTTCAACTGTATTCGATATGGAGTTTTTCAAGAATGAAATATAAAAGAGGAAGTTCTACCATTAATGCGAGAGAGTGTGTGATTTTGAGATTTGAGAAGATGAGATTCTCGTATTTTAAAAAGTTTACAGATACCTACCCGGATATTTCAAGGATAAGACTTCATTTTCACACAGCCATGCAAATCAAGGGTTAAACCTTAATGAGCCAAAAAAATCTTGATACATAATATATTAACTTATATCGAACTCAATCCAATCTTTTCAACTTCAATCTTCCTAAAAAATACATTTTGTTTGCTATCGTCAATCAGGCTTTCAAGTTTTGTGTAAAAACTATCATAGTACTTCTTCATGGATGCATCTTTTCTTTTTCCAATGTTTTTTTTAATAAATTTTGGAAGAGAAAATAATGTTCGTGGAAAATCAAAAAGAGTAATTTCATCTTTGTCTTCAATAGCTTTCAACCAAATCTTACCTCCGGTTTGGGCATTATTAAGTTGAATGTTTTTATAAGCTTTGTTTTCTTTAAAATCCAGATCAACTTTCTCCAAAGCATCAGTTGAGGCAGGAACAAAAAGATGAATCTTGATTTTTGATTGCTCGAACTCATTTTTTTGTTCGGAATCAGTAAAATGAATCTCTGTTTTGAGATGAATGTTGTCAACTAAAGGCTCTAAAAAGTTAATGAAATACCCGGTTGCCAATATTTCAGCAAGTGCTTTTTCTTTTTTTATGAGATTTATTTGGATTAATGCTCCTAAAACCAGGAAAAGAATAAGCAAACCAATAATCAATGGAATAAATGGAGAATCAAAAATCAGAATGGTTCCAAATGTAGAAAGGGCACTAGGCAGTATGGAAACCAGCACGTCATAAACAGTAATGAAGTTTTGCCATTTCACAAATTGACGGTTTTAACTTTAGATTGAACAACAAGATACTCAGAAAATGGTTTCCTTTTTCCATTTCTATATTTAATCTCCCATTCTTTCTTTCCCACCTTCTCTTTTTCTCCTCGTCTTAATTTTTCTTAGGTTTGCAACAGGATACATTGTTGAGAAACAAGGTGAATAATTATGGAGCCAGTTAGAATTAATAAGTTTTTAAGTGAAGCCGGTTTTTGTTCAAGAAGAGCCGCCGACAAATTGATTGAACAAGGGAAAGTAACCATTAATGGTAAAGTTCCTGAAATGGGAACAAAAATTACAGAGCAAGATGAAGTTCGTGTTAATGGGAAGCTGATTCAAGCCCCCAAAGAAAAGCCAATTTACATTGCATTTAATAAACCTGTTGGCATTGTTTGTACAACTGATACCCGCGTTGAAAAAGACAATATTATTGACTACATCAACTTCCCTTCCCGAATTTTCCCAATCGGGCGACTGGACAAACCCAGTGAAGGATTGATTTTTCTAACCAATGATGGCGACATTGTAAATAAGATATTACGGGCCAGAAACAATCATGAAAAAGAATACCTGGTAACGGTAAATAAACCGATAAGCAAGGAGTTTATTAAAAAGATGGGAAATGGCGTTCCTGTTTTGGATACGGTAACCCGCAAATGTATTGTTGAGCAAACAGGTAAATTTGAATTTCGGATTATTCTAACTCAAGGGCTTAACCGGCAAATCCGTCGGATGTGTGAATACCTTGACTATCGGGTCACAAAACTAAAGCGTATTCGAATTATGAATGTGACTTTGGATGTCCCAATAGGGAAGTGGCGTCACCTAACCCAAAAAGAACTCAAAGAAATTAACCGATTAGTTGCTGGTTCTTCAAAGACTTTTGAAGGGTGATAGGAGCTTTACTAGTAGTGCGTTCATAAAGTTTCGTTGAAAAACTCATCGGATGACTCTGTTGATATTGAGCATTTTAGTCATCCGATGAGTAACACGTTAATTCAAGA
>JANQII010000262.1 GCA_028282195.1 Prolixibacteraceae bacterium | reverse complement strand
AGGGTTGCCCGCCCTGTCATGGAAACAACTGTCAAAAGAATTATTTAGTTAATAAATTTAAAGTATTTCAAAAATGAAAAAGTTAGGAAAATTATCAATAAATCCTGAAAAGGTTATTGGAAGCGAGGAGCTTACATCATTGAGAGGTGGGTATGGTAGTAATCACTGGGTTCAATGCTCTTGTGGTGCAGGAGGTGAAATCACAAGTTGTGATGCTGATTTTATTCGAGTGGTCTGTAATCGTTTATGTGCAGGAAGCTGGACTGCAGTATGTGTATAAACTATGTTGAGGGGGGATTAATAATCCCCCTCATTTCCAAAAACAATTAGTAATTACATGAGAAATCTAATTTTACAAAACATCATTGTGTTTGCTCTTATCATCTTTATTCTGATAAATTGTATGAGAAGTGAGAGAAAGTCAGATGAGATTATGGGTACTCATGGGAAGAGCACTACTGTATTTTTTGATTTAAAAGACTTAACTAAATTATCAAATATTCTATTATCTGATCTTGGAGTATATGATATTGAATATATCCCATTAGAAAACAATCCCAAATCTTTGATCAAATTGATTTATAAGATGGAAATTGATGATTCTTGTTTTTTGATAAATGATACCTATAAGCTCATGAAATTTACTGGTGGTGGAAGGTATATTACACAAATTGGAAGAATGGGAAAAGGAATGGGAGAATACAAGTTTTGTTCTGATTTCTCAGTCGATAATCGAAATTGTGTTTATATCCTATCTGTACATGAGGACAAGATATATATCTATAGCCCTGATGGTAAATTCTTAAAAACTATTCCAAGTCCTAAAAACACAACCAGTATCGAATGTATCGAAGATTGTATATTATGCTATAGCTCAAATCATCACGGAATGGTTGAAAATAGTTTTGATGTCATTAGTTATAATGGAGAGGTATTGAAAAGTTTTTCCAATAAGTTTAAGTATAAAGCGGGGAAATTTAAAGGATTACTATTAAACGAATGTGCGTCATTTTCTTATGATGGAAAGATTTACACCAAGGAAGTTTATTCCGATACCATTTTTGTTTTTAATAAAATGAATTTTGAGCCCGCAGTAATACTGGATCAAAATTGTAAATCACTACCACCAGGGAAAAGGCAGTGGAACAGCTTCGAGGAATTCGTCAGTACTACTCCTAAATATATTTCAGTAAGGAAAGTATTAAAGTTTGGAGAATATTTCTACTATAACTTTTTGCTTCAAGGCAAGGGGTATTCATTTGTTGGTTCAACAAGTAGAGATCAGTGGTTTTTATCTCAATTGCAGTTTGGCTTAATTAATAATATAGATGGAGGCCCTAATATCTGGGCAAAAACAACAAAAGATGATAATACCCTGGTTAGCTGGATAAACGCATATGATCTCAAAGCCCATGTAGCTTCTGAAGCTTTTAAAAACTCAAAACCCCAATACCCTGAGAAGAAGAAGGAGCTGGAAAAACTGACCAATAGTCTGGATGAAAACGACAACCCGGTATTAATATTGGTAAAACTGAAGGAATAGTAAAATGAAGCGTAGCGAAAAAAGGCAGGAAGCAAAAGCAATTATCAGAAGCTGCTTCCTGCCTGCCCCTCGCTTTAACAATGAAAGGAGGTGATTAGGCAAAGATAACATTTTAAAACCGTTGTAAAGGGTTGCCCGCCCTGCCATGAAAACAACTGTTAAAGGAATTATTTAGTTAATAAATTTAAAGTATTTTAAAATGAAAAAGTTAGGAAAATTATCGATTAATCCTGAAAAGGTAATGAAGAATGAAGAATTGGTTAATCTGAGGGGAGGGTATGGTTATGGTGCAACATGTTGCTATGCATCCACTCCTGGTGAATATTGTAATGATAGTGAAGCAGTAATGGAAGCTTGGGCTTCTTTTTGGGATGCTGCAGGTTATAATGTACGTTGTTACAGATCCAGATGGGCTTAAAATAATAATGGTTGATCTTTTGGCCTACCTGAAAGGTCAACCTCTTTTGATATCTTAAAATAATGAAAATAATATCATCCATTTTATTGTTGGCTATGCTCCATGCTGGTTTGGGTTCATATAGTAGTGATAAAGAATTTGATTTTGATTTGGTTGGTAACCGAATAATAATGCATATCAATTCCTTCAATATTATTCTTGAAACAGGGTCCAATATATCTATGATGGATTCAGTTACTGCAAGAAAACTTAAGCTCCCTTTTTTATCTCCATCACTCATCCCTACTCCAGGAGGCGATTTAAATGCAACTTTAACAAAATTTGATTTTTGGGGGCAATTCAGCTCAGTACATTGTGTAATTTTACCACTGGAGGATCTTTCAGAGTCATTAGATTGTAATATACATGGGATTCTTGGTGTAGAAAATAATATTATATTAGAAAATGTTATTGAAATAAATTTTTCACAAAAGAAAGTGTCTTTTTGTAAGGAGGTTGACATAAATACGAATGATTTTCATATTTATCCGCTTGTTGCAAATAATAAAAATATGGAAACTTCTTTGGGGAAAGCTTTTCCAGTTGGTCCATCAATGGACTTGCCAATAATTTTTCAGACCAATGATACTGTTATGACAAATCTAGTAATTGATACAGGATGTCAATTTATGGTTGCTTTTTTATCTCGTGACAGTACATTAATTAATTTATATGCTAATGAGAACAACGAATACAAAGCTCTTGATGGTACCAATAAAATGATAAAATACGGTAAAGTTTGTGTAAAAATGAATAAACATACAAATACGGTCAATGCTCCTTTCTTTTGCAAACCTAACTTTACGATACCTATCAGAAATAATTTCTATGGTTTATTAGGAGTGCCATTTTTAAAAGAATATACTAGAGTAATTGTAGATTGGCCAAACCGAAAAATATTTTTTAGAAAAAAATAATATGCCCAACTTTCCCCACTACAAACAATTAGATGCAATGGACTGCGGTCCCACCTGCTTAAGGATGGTCGCCAAATTCTATGGAAAAAGCTACAGCCTGCAGTTTTTAAGGAGCCGTTCGTTTATCACCCGTGAAGGGGTCTCCATGCTTGGGATCAGCGATGCCGCTGAAAGCATCGGTTTCCGTACCAAAGGTTACCGCCTGACCTGGGAACAATTGCGGGATGAAGTCCCTTTCCCGTGTATTGTTCACTGGAACCAACGGCATTTTGTGGTGGTTTATGGAATAAAAAAAAGGAATGGCAAAGAATTGGTGTATGTGGCCGACCCGGCCCAGGGTTTATTGACCTACACAAAAAAAGAGTTCCTGAAATGCTGGGTCAGTACAAAAAAGGAAGGGGAAAAAGAAGGTACTGCCCTGCTGTTAGAAACCACCCCTGCTTTTTACGAACAAGATGATGAACAAAAAGGAAAGCTTAGGTTCATGTACCTGCTGGGCTATCTTCGTCCTTATCGTAAGTACATTATCCAATTAATGCTTGGGATGTTGACCGGGAGTGTTATCAGCATGATCTTCCCGTTCCTTACCCAATCCATTGTGGATTACGGGATCAATAACAGTGACCTTGCTTTTATTGTCATGGTGTTGGTTGCACAGATGATACTGGCCCTTGGACAAACAGCCAACGGTTTTATCCGTAACTGGTTAATGCTCCATGTGACCACACGTATCAGTATCTCGCTGATATCCGATTTTTTGATCAAGCTGATGAAACTGCCGATCTCTTTTTTTGACATCAAGCTCATTGGTGATGTAATGCAACGTATAGGCGACCATAACCGGATACAATCATTTTTAACAGGTTCTTTGATCAACATTATTTTTGCGATTGTAACCCTGGTGGTCTATACGGTAATTATGGCCGGTTACCATATGGGTATTTTGCTTATCTTCTTTGCAGGCAGTGCCTTGTACATAGGCTGGGTTCTGTTGTTTTTAAAACGGAGGCGCGAACTGGACTACAAACGTTTCCAGCAGTCCTCTGCCAACCAGAGCAATGTGGTACAACTGGTAACAGGTATGCAGGAGATCAAGCTCAATGCCTGCGAAAAACAAAAACGCTGGGAATGGGAACGCATCCAGGCCAGGCTCTACAAGGTCAGTGTAAAAAGCATGGCACTGAACCAGAACCAGCAGATTGGGGCCACATTTATCAACCAGGCCAAGGATATCATGATATCGTTTTTGTCTGCAAAAGCTGTTGTTACCGGGGATATGACCCTGGGGATGATGATGGCGGTGCAATATATTATCGGGCAGCTGAATGCCCCGATCCAACAGTTTATCGGTTTTACCCAGGAAGCCCAGGATGCCAAGATCAGCCTGGAGAGGCTTGGGGAAATACATGATAAAGAGGACGAGGAAAAAACGGAAGGGCATAAGATTGCAACCATCCCCCCGGTCAAAGACTTATCTGTCAAAAACCTGGTGTTCCAGTATGAAGGTCCGCACTCCGAGAAGGTATTGAAAAATATTGACCTGGAAATCCCGGCCAACAAGGTAACGGCCATTGTCGGGACCAGTGGGAGTGGGAAAACGACCCTAATTAAATTGTTACTTGGGTTTTATGAACCCGTGGAAGGTGAAATCCTGTTGAACGGGACGAAACTACAGCAGTACAGCCCACGGGAATGGCGGAAACACTGTGGCACCGTGATGCAGGAAGGGTTTATCTTTTCCGATAGCATAGCCAACAATATCGGGGTAACCGATGAATATCCCGATACGGAGAAACTGGAGAAGGCCGTTACGACGGCTAATATCAAAGATTTTATTGAAGCCCTGCCGTTAGGCTATGAAACAAAAATTGGGGGCGACGGGCATGGGCTTAGCACAGGTCAGAAACAACGTATCCTTATAGCCCGGTCGGTTTACAAAGACCCGGATTACCTGTTCTTTGATGAGGCAACCAATGCCCTTGATGCAAAGAATGAAAGGGTAATTATGGAAAACCTGGACAGGTTCTTTGAAGGGCGCACCGTTGTCGTTGTCGCCCACCGCTTAAGTACAGTTAAAAAAGCCGATCAGATCATAGTATTGGAGAAGGGGGAAATTGTAGAAGTAGGAAACCATAAACAATTGGTAAATAAGAAAGGAGCCTACTACGAATTAGTGAAAGACCAATTAGAACTTGGAAGTTAATGGATAGAAATAATGAACAATATGAATACATAACCTCACAGTCAATGCCAGAAGTTAATAACCGAAATATACACAGTGAAGAGGTACAGGAACTCATGGGCAAGATCCCGGGATGGATCATACGCTGGGGGCTTACCCTTGTTTTTTTAATTTTTGGGGCACTGGTTATCGGGAGCTATTTTTTCAAATACCCGGAAGTGGTTTCCGTACCCATGACGATTATGACATACAATACCCCTGCAGTATTGGAACCAAGGTCAACAGGCAAGATTGAAGGTTTACTGGTTGAAAACGGACAAGAAGTAAGCGAAGGTCAACTAATAGCAGTGGTAAATAATCCTGCGACTTACACCGATGTAATATCCTTAAAAGAAACCCTTGCCACCCTCCCAAAAAACAATGACTGGATTGCAACAATTGAAAGTGTTGATTTAAATGTAGGACAAAGATTGGGAGAGTTACAAGCCCCATTTGCTTCTTTCCAAAAGGGTTGGCAGCAATTTGACCACTACCTTGAACAGGGCCACCTTAATTTAAAGATCAAACTTTTGGATAAACAAATCATCAAGCAACAAGAAATTTACATAAAACAGTTGCAACAGTTCCAGTATCAAAAAGAGGACCTGGAACTTACTTATAACAGCTTTAGCCGTGATTCCACACTATTCAGCCAGGGGGGGTATGCCCTTACCCTGGCCGAGTATGAACGTTCAAAACAAACCCTGGTACAGAAAAGATCGGCATTTGCCAGTTTTGAAGGGTCACTGAAAAGTTCAGAGGCCGGGATTTTGAGATTGAAGGAGAATAAAATCGAGCTTCGGCTTCAACTGGAATTTGAATTGAACCAATACCAACTGGACCTGGATGAAGGGCTTAAAAGTTTACTGGCTGCGATTGAGCAATGGGAAAGGCAGTACCTCTTAATTTCGCCTATTGAAGGAAAGGTAACTTTCACGAATTACTGGAGTGAAAACCAACAGGTAAAAGCGGGTACCAGGCTTGCTACGATTGTCCCTTTGGATGAAACAAAAATCTTTGCCAAAGCAATTGTCCCCCATGCCAGTCTTGGAAAAATTGAAATTGGCCAGAAAGTACATATTAAATTGTCGGGGTTCCCTTTTATGGAATTTGGGGTGTTGGAAGGTAGTGTATCCTCGATATCCCTGGTTCCCGAAGAGGATGGGTATGTTGCAGGGATTGGACTGGAAGAAGGTATGACAACAAATTATAAGCAACAGCTTAGGTTTATTCAGGAAATGCAGGGTACAGCAGAGATCATTACAAAAGACAGGAGATTGATTGAACGGTTTGTACAGCCGGTGGTTGCAATATTTAGGAAGAATGTGGAATGAGAACTTCAGTTTTGAATAAAATAAAACAAACATAATATGAATAAAACCATCTTGTTTTACAATACCTTATCCGGGTTTCCTTTAAAAATTCTGAACAATATTTCGGAAGGATATGAGCTTACCACAAACAAGGAAAATATGTGCACGGCTGATGCCCTTTATAACGAATACCCGAAATGGAAGAATAGGTCATTTGATCCAGAGTTTAATTCTTTTCTAAATATAACAGGAGAACACCCACTAAACAGGTTGTGCAAAATGGTTGGGGATGAACCGCAATTAATATTATAGAATTATTGCCATGAATTTAAGTAAAAACATATCCAGTTGTATTTGGTTCACCGGTCTTTCAGGCTCAGGAAAATCCACACTTTCCGGAATGCTAAAGGAGCAGTTTGATCAGATGGATATTTCGGCTATAATCCTTGATGGTGACCTTTTACGGCAAGGCCTGAACAAAGGGCTTGGATTTACTGAAGCGGATAGGGAGGAAAACATTCGCCGAGTAGCGGAAGTGACCAAACTGATTCTTGGTTCTGGTGTTCATGTGATCTGTGCCTTCATCTCCCCTACGCATAGAATCCGGGAGCTAGCAAGGAACATCATCGGGAAAAGGTATTTTTTTGAGGTCTATGTTAGTACACCACTGGAGACCTGTATCAATAGAGATCCTAAAGGACTCTACTCAAAGGCCTTGAAGGGCGAAATTGAAAATTTTACAGGTATCGATTCACCTTATGAGGCGCCTTTGGCGCCAGACCTCACAATTTGCACGGATAATCTGTCCCCTGCCTTATGTACGGATATGATTCTGAAAAAACTTGGAATAGCCCAGCAATTGGAAAGCCATACCCTTGGAACAACCAGGCTTATTCAGGATAAGATATCTAATGAAAAGTAAATATATCAACCACAAATCAGCCTGGAAGGTATTGAATTAACAAATTATAACCAGCATAAGGTCTTGAACAATTGGACGGTACAAAGTGCTGTATCCAATGCCCAATTGCAGATCACTATATTTAGGTTCAATAATCAAAACACTGCAAATGAAATGAAATGAAAAGAAAAGCCAGCCCAACTACTGCTATCGTTATTATCTTTCGGTCAGAAAAACGACAAGCAAACGACAATCTGATCTTAGTCCTTGAGTTCATCCAAAAGAATCTTAACTACCCCGTTTATATATTAGAAGTTGGGAAGAAACAGCAGTTCGATCTTCCGGTATCACACCTTAATTGTGTACATGACTTTTATGTCGAAGCAAAGCACCAGGATAAACTCGGATATTATCAGAACTGTATCATCAGGAAAATTGAAGAACCGGTGATCATCTTTTGGAACCCCAATGAGATATATAATCCTACCTACTTGCAACAAGTGGTTGAACTAGTTGAAAAAAAAGAATTTCAGGCCATTATCCCATCTCATAAATATGCATTTGTTATTTCGGAACAATTGAGAATAAACCTTGTAAACAGTTTGGAGATTGATACGCTAGAAGAGCATATGACCGAGATGCAGGAACTTTCACCACTGCTTATGGAAAACAGCCTTGCGATTATTAACAAATTTGCCTACTTCTATCACAATAAACGACAAGCCAATGATCAGGAAATGGACAGCTCCGTTCAGCTCATAGCTAACCACATGGAAACATCCGGTTTTAAAATTGCACGGTTCAATCATGCAATTTATCAATTTAAAAAAGAAGCAAACTGTTTTAACAAGGGCAAAGGGGCAACTCTCCCAAAAAACAAAAAGAGCTTACAACAATCTGACACTGCCTGTAACCTCTTCTCAAAAAACATCCTTCTGATTACTTTGGATTCCTTACGTTATGATACAGCTATGCTGGCAAATACCCCAAATTTTGACCAATTATTTGAACAGACAGGACTGCACAACTGGCGAAAATCGTACTCACAAAGTACGTTTACCCTGGCAAGCCATATTTCAATGTTCCATGCAGGCCTTTTACCCGAAGATAAACATTCCTACGAACCATTAATTAACCGTAAGGTATTGGGCACATTCAGGCCAACGCTTCAATGGAACCGGAACCAACGTGTTGCCTTTCCTACACAGGATGCTCCTAATATTGTAAAGGGTTTTTCAAACTTAGGCTACCATACTATTGGGATAGGTGGTGTCGGTTGGTTCAATACAAAATTTCAAAGTTCTTCGTTATGGCACTACTATTTTGATGAATTCCATTGGAACGAATCGTTTCATGAAGCTAATCCCAGAGCATTGGAGAAGCAACTGGCATTAGCTAAACAATTACAAAACAAGTATAACGATCGGTCTTTGTTCTTCTTTATAAATGTCAGCAGTACGCACTCGCCTTTTTGTGGCTTCGGTAATAGCATCAAAGGACAGGCAAAGGCTCTGGAATACGTGGACAAGCATCTTGTTGATTTTATATTAGCCTTCCCCAGACCTAACCATGTAATCGTAACGGCAGATCATGGAGAGTGCTTTGGTGAGGATCAATTATGGGGGCACGGATTTTATCACCCTAAAGTAATGGAAGTGCCCATTGTACATTTAGATCTAAGATGAAAAAGACAACCCTTTATATAACGGGGAAAGTAGGCTTCTCTTATATCTGTCCAGTGGTACCTTTTTTCGAATGGGAAACTTACTTCTTTGGGAGCACGACAGATTCTTTGATCTTACGTACCACCCACCTCCAATACTTGTTATGTTTGTGTAACTTCTCGAATCCATAAGTAAACTAATATTATCTATACATGCAAAGGAACGATCCACTCATCTCCGTCATTATGCCAGTGTTCAATGGCGAAAATTATTTGGATGAATCAATTAAAAGTATTCTTAACCAAACATATAAGAATTTTGAGCTTCTAATTATTAATGATGGTTCCACTGATAAAAGTGCAAACATCATAAAAAAGTACAGAGATAAAAGAATAATCTTGATTGATAACGAAAATAATAATGGGAACTACCATGTGCGTAACCAAGCGATGAAACTGGCAAATGGAAAGTATATCGCTGTAATGGATTGCGATGATGTGGCTTTGTCTGCAAGGCTGGAAAAACAGGTGAAATATCTTGAGTCAAACAACAAAGTTGGGATATGCGGCTCATTCGCTTTAGTATACGGGACTCAGTCGATGGTCAGGTTACCCATTGGATACGAGCACATAAAAACAACATTTCTTTCTGACAACTGCCTTATTCATCCTACATTAATGATGCGTTCCTCTATGGTTGAAAAATACAACCTTGAATATGATGAAAGTTATTATTTTGCAGCTGATTATGATTTATTAATAAGAGCTGCCTCTTTTTTTCCAGTCATTAACATACCTGAAGTCCTTTTAATGTATAGAAGGCATGGAGGGCAAATATCAAATGCCCAATACGAGAAACAACAAACCTTTGCTGATCAGATACGGATAAAGCAACTAGATCATTTTCAACTGAAGCCTGACTTTCTTGAAACCAAAGATCACCTTTGCTTGATAAAAGGGTGGAGAATTCGTAACTCCAAAGAATTCAGACGGATACAATTATGGGCAAATAAGCTTTTAGATAAAAACCAACATATTGGGTATTACGAAAATGATCAACTTGTGTCTTCCCTGCGGAACTTATTGCTAAAACTGAGATTTGTAAATAACGCGAGTTTAATCGACAAATGATTTTGAACCAGAGATCCCGGGATATTCCAGCCTTTATAAGGTTATGGAAGTATTAGCAAGGATAAACTTCACTGAAA